>JAEUQG010000387.1 GCA_016789755.1 Bryobacterales bacterium | reverse complement strand
GCCGCGCGAGCTTCCCTTCACCGTCAGCAACTCCGGAACCGCGCCTCTCAATATCACCAGCGTATCCGTGTTGAACGCCCGCTTCACCGTGCTCGGCGCCGGCCCCTTTACACTCAACCCCGGCGCCGCACGATCCTTCCTTGTGCGCTTTTCCCCCACCGTCGCTGGGGAACAGTCCGGTTCTCTCTCCATCGCCACCAACGATCCCGCCACACCCTCCCTTCGCCTCGATCTCCGCGGCACCGGTGTGCTGCTGCCCCTGCCGCAAATCGACGTCAACCTCTTCTCCCTCGACTTCCAGGGCGTCAATCTCAATCAGTCCCGCGCCCTCGCTCTCAATGTCCGCAACGGCGGCACTGGAGCGCTCACCATTTCCGCCTTCAACATCTCCAACTCCATGTTCGCCGTCTCCAGTCCCGTGCCGCCCATCGGCGTAGCCCCCGGCGCTACGCAGGTCGTCTCCCTCCGCTTTGCGCCCACTGCCCAAGGGCCGCAAACAGGAACACTCACCCTGGTCAGTAACGATCCGTCCCGCCCGCAGGTCACTGTCCAGCTATCCGGCAACGGACTCCCGCCCCAGAACTTCCCCCTCCCTCGCATTTCCTCCGTCCATCCGGCTGCCATCACCGCCGGTGGCCTCAGCTACACCATGACCGTCGCCGGATCGAACTTCACCGCCAGCTCGCAAGGTCTCTGGAACGGCGTCTCGCTCCCTACCCGTTACGTCTCCCCCACCTTGCTGAAAGTCACCGTTCCCGCCCAAACCGTGGCTTCCGCGCAAACAGCTTCCGTCACCGTCAGCAATCCGTCTCCCGGCGGTGGTTCATCGAATGGCATGGCCGTCTTCATCGATCCCCCAGGCGCAGCCGCACGCATCGTCGCCACCAACCTCACCGGATGCCCCACGGTCATCCACACCCTCACCGTCACAGACCCGCTCTTCACCCCCATCACCACGCTCGGCGGCGGAAACGTTGCCTGTTCCGAAGAGGGCGCACCTATCCCTTGCACTGCCGTTCCTGCCTTGCAGTTGAATTCGCAATTGTCCGCCCTCATCGTGCTTCACGCTTCGGCCAGCATCTCCGATCCCGCCAAGCAACGGCTCGACCTTGGCAGCATGCAACGCTACGCCACCACGTTCATCAATACCGCCGGGCGCTTCGACCGTCTCGCCATTACGCAGATGGATAACGGCGTCCGTTTGCGCGCCGATTTCCGCGACGCCGAAAATCGCCCCTCCCTGCTCGACCAAGTCAACCAGCTTCTCTTCCCGCTCGGCAACGGGACGGCACTCTACGACGCCATCGAAGACGGCATCAACCGCCTCCAGCGCGAAGCAGGCCGCCGCAAGGCACTCCTCATCTTCACAGGTAACGCAAATACCTACGACACCAACGGCCCTCGCGACCTCGATGCCTTCTCTCAATTCCTGCAATCTAGCGGCGTACCCATTTACTTCGTTCCCCTCGGCGATGCTCTCACCGACCGCGCCATACTATCCCCGCTTTACCAGATGGCACTCGATTCCGGCGGCCATCTGTTCTCCGAAGCCGGAATCGATTTCGGACCCCTCATGGGCCGTCTCTCCCAGACGCTGCAAAACCAGCC
This sequence comes from Bryobacterales bacterium, assembly GCA_016789755.1. GTDB lineage: Bacteria > Acidobacteriota > Terriglobia > Bryobacterales > Bryobacteraceae > CADEFT01. Next base: position 4,777 of record JAEUQG010000387.1, on the reverse strand, counting down.
GCTACTGAACTACGACACGCCTAATCGCGACGGTCAGCCGCGTCAATCGAGGATTGTCATCTCCATCCCAGGAGGCAGCTTCACCACCGCTCGCAGCTACAGCGGCTGCCGCTAGTGGATCTCCAACTTAGTACGCCTAGTGCTTGATCCGCGACCTCTCTCGGCGCGCGTGCACCAGCGGTATCGGATCGTTTGAACAGGTTCTTAGCGGCTACTCATTGGCCGAGACGGCCGACCGCGTGGGCTATCACTTCACCTTCGTTTTACGACTGGATTCATCGCTTCAGCGAGAGCGGATTCGATACCTTTGAACGGGTGTCCAATCCGAAGGGCCGCCCGCCCATTCTCCACGCCGCGCAACTGCGCGAACTGGTGGAAGTGGCTCTGTCCAATCCACAGGAGCGAGGCTTGCCGTTTTCCAACTGGTCGGTGCCGAAGCCCGGTGAATATTGCCGGTCACAGCATCTGCTGCCGCCGGTAAGCGATGAGTGGATCCTACGCCTGCTGCGTCGCGAAGGGCTTACTCCGCAGCGTATCACGACGTGGAAAACATCGTCGGATCCAGACTTTGACACCAAAAACCGATACAGCAGATCTACCGCGAGCCCATCTGGGGCCGTCGTGCTGTGCTTCGACGAATGGGGCCCGGTGGAAGTTCGTCCTATGGGCGGCACCGCCTGGGCTGAGGCTAAGCGTCCCGTGCGGATGCGCGCCACCTATCACCGCCTCCACGGGATCGAGCACTTCTTGGCGTTCTACTATGTGCACGTCGATTACATCAACGGAATTTTCCGCCCGCGATGCGGTCTGGACGAGGTTTGCGACGCATTTCGCCGGTTGCGCGAGTGGTATCCACACCGCCGGCTCTTTTGTCGTACTCGACAACCTCCACTTGGTCCACGATCACCCCCGGTTTCTCGCGATACTGAAGAAGCTTCACATACATCCCGTCTTCACGACAACACAATCTTCCTGGCACAACTTGATTGAGGCGCAATTCGGCGTGCTGAAGAAGTTCACCGTCGCCAACACCGACGACACGTCCTACGAGCAACGCCACCAGCGCGTGGCCGCTTAACCTTAGGAGCGTTAAGTTGGAACGCCACTAGCCCCCGCTAGCCCAGCGACTTCACCACCATCGCCGTCACCTCCTGTCCGATCGCCAGCGACGACGTCGCCCCCGGACTCGGAGCGTTGACCACATGCAACGCCCGCGGCCCATGCACGAAATGGAAATCCTGCACTAGGTCCCCCGACGGATTCATCGCCTGCGCCCTCACCCCCGCTCCTCCTTCCTCCAAATCTTCGATCCGTACCTCCGGCACAAGGCGCTGCAGTGATGCGCAGAAGAGGGACTTACTGAACGACCGCCGCATCTCGTCGAAACACATTCGCGGATACCGCCCCAGAAATCGCCACAACCCCGAAAACGTCAGCGCATCCCACATCTCGCCGGCCTTGAAATCCGTCTTCCGGTATCCTTCTCTGCAAAATGCCAGCACCGCATTCGGCCCGCACTCCACGCCCCCTTGAATCATCCGCGTGTAGTGGACTCCCAGAAACGGAAACTTCGGATCGGGCACCGGATAAATCAGGTGCCGCACCAGCGTCTCCCGCTCCCGCCGGATCTTGTAATATTCCCCTCGAAACGGCACAATCCGTACTTCCCGCTTCTGCCCGCTCATCATCGCCACCAGATCCGAATGCAGCCCCGCGCAATTGACCAGCATGGTCGATTCCACCGCCCCCGCCGGCGTCTCCGCCACCCAACCCTCCGCCGTCTGCCGCAACGCCGTCACCTTCGCGTTCGTCCGCACCTGCCCCCCGCGAGCCGTAATCAGCCTTACCAGCGTATCCGCCACCGCCGGATAATCCGCGATTCCTTCCTGCGGCACCCGCAGCGCTGCGATCCCGCCCGCGTAAGGTTCAATCTCACGGTACTCCGCCCGCTCCATCCACTGCAGTCCCTCCAGCCCGTTCTGCGTCCCCCGCGTCTGCAGGTCCTTCAGCCTCTCCACTTCTTCTTCGCTCGTCGCCACCACTAGTTTGCCGCAAACCTCGTGCGGAATATTGTGCTCCTGGCAAAACGCCACCATCTGCCGGATCCCTGTCACCGCCATCCGAGCCTTCATTGACCCCGGCTTATAATACAGCCCGCAATGCAGCACTCCGCTGTTGTGCCCGCTCTGGTGCCGGCACACACCAGGCTCCTTCTCCAGCACCGTGACCTGTGCATCCGGATACGCCTCTTGCAGGCGGTAAGCGGAGCCGAGACCTACCAGGCCTCCTCCGACGATCGTGAAGCGATGTTGTGCCAAGCCATAATTATCCTATGAGCCCGTGGATCACTGTCGCCAAATGGATCCTCCTCCTGAGTTGGATCGCCTCCGGCGGCCTTCTCGCCTGGAACCATCTTCGCGTTCGCAAAGAACGCAAGCGCCAAAGCATCCCCGAAGAGAAACCTTCCATCCGCGATCCGAAATCGATGCAAGGACTCGCCATCGAAGGCCTCAGCTTCCTGCTCGCCGCCATTTTTACTTCATTCGCCGACACGCCCGCCGATTGGCAATGCATCTTGTCCACCGTTTTTTCTCTGCTCGCCGTCGCCCTGTTCGCCGTCGCCATCCATCACCTCGGGCTCGAATGGCGCATCAAAGCCGTCGTCACCGATGACCACCGCCTCGTCACCACCGGACCCTACTCCATCGTCCGGCATCCCATCTTCGCCGCCCTCATCAGCCTCCTGCTCGCCACATCTCTCCTCGCCAATCCGCCTTGGGCCACCCCGCTCTGTCTTGCCGTCTGCCTCTACGGCACCGAAATCCGCGTCAAAGCCGAAGACGGCCTCCTGTTGCGAAAGTTCGGCCCTGAGTTCGCCTCCTATCGCGCCCGCGTACCCGCCTACCTCCCCTTCTTCCACTAATCCTTCCTGCCGCTGCGCATGGCAAACAAAGAAAAGTCTGAAACGTTTATTACCTCTCCGACGTCTTGCTATACTGAAGAAGAAGTCGAAACCGCGAAGTGGGCGAAAGCCCACTTTTTTGTTCTAGAGCAATGCCCTCGCTATTGAAACAGTCCGTCCAGGCTAAGGTGGTGGAAATCGCCAACCGGGTCGGTGTGTCCACGGGGATCGAGATCGTCGACGTGGAACTGCTGGGTGGCGGCGCAAGCCGTCTCTTGCGTGTCTATATCGACAAGCCCGATGGCGTAACTCATTCCGATTGCGAGATCATTTCCGATAAGCTCGGCGCGATTCTCGATGCTGAGGACGTCATTCCAGGCGAAGGCTACCAACTCGAAGTCTCCTCCCCTGGCGTCGAGCGCAAGCTCAAAACCCCGCGCGACTTCGAGCGCTTCGCCGGCCAGTCCGCCGTCATCCAACTGCGGAACCCCGTCGAAAATCGAAAGAAATGGGAGGGCGTCCTCGCCGGAATTTCCGGCAACGTCATCCGGCTTGAGGCTTCTCCAGGCAATATCATTCAGTTCCCTCTGGATGACGTTGTCAGGGCCAACCTCAAGTTTAAGTGGTAACTCCCCGCGTCCGAAACGAAACCCAGAGTCACAAGAAGGAGTCAGCCTTGGATACGCTGTTGCAGCACATCGAGCTACTGAGTAAGGAAAAGGGAATCGATCCGCAGATCGTCACCGACGCGGTCAAGGACGCCATGCTCGTCGCCGCCCGAAAACACTTCCGCACCAACGAGGACCTTGTCGCCGAATTCGACGCCGCCAAAAAAGGCGTCTCCATCTTCTCCGTCTACAAAGTTGTCGAAGAAGTTCAGGACCCCGTCCACGAAATGGCCGTCGGGGATGCCCTCCGCCACGATCCCACTGCTCAGGTCGGCGCCGACCTCCGAATCTACCGCTCCACCGAATCCCTTGGACGTATCTCCGCGCAAACCGTCCGCCAAGTGATCCTCCAAAAAGTCCGCGAGGCCGAACGCGAAGCCGTCTACTCCGAATACGCCAATCGCGCAGGCGAACTCGTCAATTGTGTCGTCAAACGCATCGAAGGCCAGGATCTTATCTGCGACCTCGGTAAGACCGAAGCTCGTCTCCCTAAGAAGGAACAATCCCGCCTCGAGAATTTCTCCATGGGCGACCGCGTTCGTGTCGTCATTAAAGCGGTCGAAAAGACCGGCAAGAACGCCGGCCTCATCGTCTCCCGTGCCGCCGGCGAACTTGTCGAGCGCCTCTTCGAACAGGAAGTCCCGGAAATCTACGACGGCACCGTCCTTATCAAGGGATGCGCCCGTGAGGCCGGCGAGCGTACCAAAATCGCCGTCATCAGCCGCGACAGAGATGTCGATAGCGTCGGCGCCTGCGTCGGTATGAAGGGCATGCGAGTGCAATCCATCATCCGTGAATTGCGCGGCGAAAAAATCGACATCATCGAGTTCTCCGAAGATCCAGTTGTCTTCGCCACCCACGCCCTCAGCCCCGCCAAAATCACCCGCGTCACTGTCCTCAGCGGTCTCGACAAACATATGGAAGTCATCGTCGACGACAGCCAGCTCTCCCTCGCCATCGGCAAGAAAGGGCAGAACGTCCGCCTCGCCTCCAAGCTCCTCGGATGGCGCATCGACATCAAGAGCGAAGAAGAAAAGCGCCAGGAAGTCGAATCCGCCATGGCCGCCCTCACCGTCCCCGGCGCCCCTGTCTCTATTCTCATCGATCACGGCATGAGCGAATACGTTCTCGAAAAATTGCTCAGCGCAGGCATCCCAACCGTCGAGAAGCTGACCTCCGTCACTCAGGAAGATCTCGACAACGCCGG
>JAEUQG010000358.1 GCA_016789755.1 Bryobacterales bacterium | reverse complement strand
AAGGAAGATGTTTTCTATGGGGAAATCAGCGCGATTATTGAGAAAGACACGGTACTTGCCGGGCATGTCCTGAAGCTGGTGAACTCGGCGCTGTATGCGCGGTCGGGGACGGTGAACTCGGTGCGGCATGCGGTTTCGATTCTGGGATTGAACAAGCTGCGGAATGTGGCGCTGAGTTTGTCGGTGTCGCGGATGTGGAACCAGGTGAAGACGCCGAAGAGCTGGTCGCAGGCGGCGTTCAACATTCATGGAGTGGCGACGGCGGTGATGGCGGATCTGATTGCGCAGCGGTTGACCGTCCGGTATCCGGAGGGGGCATTCACGGCGGGATTGCTGCACGGCGTGGGCAAGCTGATGATCGCGATTGCGTTACCGGAGCAATACGACAGGATCTTGAGCGATTACCAGAACTCGTCGACGATGACGATGGAGGATTGCGAGGTGAAGCATATTGGGTGCTGCCACGCGGAGTTGGGGGCATCGGCGATGGCGCAGTGGAAGCTGCCGGCGGATATTGAGGACGCGGTGGGGCATCAGCATGCGCCGAAGCCGGATTCCGGTGGAGTGAAGGATCTGAGCCGGCTGCTGCACGATGCGCATTATGTGGTGAATCATTTGGATGTGATGATACCGGCGTGCGCCTGCCAGGTGGATACGACGATTGAAGAGGCGTTTTGCCAGTTGGGATTGGAGGCGCAGGCAGGGGCGATCGTGGAGGAGTACAAGGCGGAATTCGGGGCGATGAAGGCGTTTTTTTAGGAGGGGAGCAGAGGGCGGTCAAGGTCAAGGGAGTGGGGTAAGATTGCGCCGTGAACCTGACCCGTGCGTCAATCGTAGATTGACTGCCGCATGAAGAGACCCAGATTCCTTACCGCCGCCGAAGCCGTACGAACGATACGGGACCGCGCCACCGTGGCGACGGGGGGATTTGTGGGCAGCGGGCATGCGGAAGCGCTGACGGCGGCGCTGGAGGAGCGGTTTGTGGCGGAGGCGGCCCCGCGCGAGTTGACGGTCGTTTACGCAGCCGGGCAAGGGGACGGCGCGGCGCGGGGGCTGAATCATTTGGGGCATCGCGGGCTGGTGCGGCGCGTGATTGGAGGGCATTGGAATCTGGCGCCGCGACTGGGCGCGCTGGCGGCGGCGAATGAAATCGAGGCGTACAATTTTCCGCAAGGGGTTTTGTCGAAACTATTCCGGGAAATTGCGGCGGGGAATCCGGGAATGCTTTCGCGGATCGGGCTGGGGAGCTTCGTCGATCCGCGGCGGGGCGGCGGGCGCATCAATGCACGGACGACGGAGGAACTGGTGCAGGTGATGGAGATCGATGGGTGCGAGATGCTGTGGTATCGCACGTTTCCGATCGATGTGGCGCTAGTAAGGGGCACTTCCAGCGATTCGTACGGCAACATTTCGATGGAACACGAGCCGCTGATTGGGGAGATTCTGCCGATGGCGCAGGCGGCGAAGCGGAATGGGGGGATGGTGATCGCGCAGGTGGAGCGGATGGTGGCGGACCATTCGCGCAATCCGAAAGACATCCGGCTGCCGGGGATTTTCGTGGATGCGGTGGTGGTGGCTGAGCCGGAATTGCATCCGCAGACGTACGACCGGCAGTTCGATGGGGATTTTGTGCGGCAGGGCCCGCTGGACTCGATCGATCTGGGGCAGCTTGCGGACGGGCCGCGGCGATGGATTGCGGCGCGGTGCACGAACGAGTTGCGCGAGGGCGATGTGGTGAATCTGGGGATTGGCATTGCGGAGGGGATCGCGCGCATTGCGTGGGAACGTCGAATGCTGGACCGGGTGGTGATGACGGTGGAAGCGGGAGTGATAGGAGGAGTGCCGGCGGGCGGGCTGAGCTTCGGTTCGGCGTCGCTGCCGATGGCGATCATCGACCAGCCTTCGATGTTCGATTATTACGACGGCGGGGGATTGGATATTGCGTTTCTGAGCATGGCGGAGTGCGACCGGTTCGGGAATGTGAACGTGAGCCGGTACGGGGGCCGGATTCCGGGGTCGGGCGGGTTCATCAACATCGCGCAGACAGCGAAGCGGCTGGTGTTTGTGGGGACATTCACGGCGAACGGGCTGGATGTGGTGCAGGATGGGGCGGGGTTGCGGATCCGGAGCGAAGGGCAGTCGCGGAAGTTCGTGCGGGATGTGGAACAGATCACATTCAGCGCGGAGCAGGCGGCGCGGGACGGCAAGCCGGTGCTGTACGTAACGGAACGGGCGGTGTTTTCGTTGCATGAGGGCGGGTTGCGGCTGGAGGAGATCGCTGCGGGGTTGGATGTGGAGCGGGATGTGCTGAGGTTGATGGACTTTGCGCCGGCGATTGCGGATCCGTTGCGGGTGATCGACGCGGGTGTTTACCGTTGATGGGCCGGCAGGGCGGGTGCTTGCGTCGAACCGGCAGGTTTTTAGACCGATTTGACCACTTGCGCCATGCGCCGCACTTTGATATGTGTATCTAACCTTGATTTCCAAGGACTGCTGCGGGAAATCGGGAGTAAAGGGGTACATCCATTGAAGCTGCGTTTGCTTTCCTTGCTGTTCGTAGCCGCCCTGGCCTGGGGGCAATCCACCGGAACCGCGACCATCGTGGGGACCGTCACCGACACGACGGGCGCTGTCGTGCCTGGGGCGAAGGTCACGGCCCGCAACGTGGGGACGTCGTTCCAATTCGAGTCGATCACGACGCCGCAAGGCGACTACTACCTGCCGAACCTGGGATCAGGGTCCTATGAATTGCGAGTGGAAGCGGCGGGATTCAAGAAAGTGCAGCGGACAGGGATTGTGCTGCGCATCAACGAATCGCCGCGGATCGACATTCAGTTGGAAGTGGGCAACGTGAGCGAGTCGATCAACGTGGAAGCGACGCCGCCACTATTGGAAACGGAGACGGCGGGGAGCGGGCAGGTGTTGGATGGCGAGGTGGTGGAGAAGCTGCCGGTGATGCAGAAGTTCGTGCACCGGGTGCTGCTGTACATGCCGGGCATGACGAATATCAACGGGCAGCACGCGGTGGGGCAGAGGCAGCGGGCGATTGGATATTCGATGGACGGGATGAACGGCAAGGAGCCGGCGGTGGGCCAGGTAGGCGATTTTCAGCGGACGATGATCGCCTCGCTCGATTCGATCCAGGAGTTCAAGATGTGGACGACGGGCGCTCCGGCGGAGTACGGACATTCGGCGGGCGGGCAGTTGAGCGTCGTATTCCGGGGCGGGGCGAATCAGTTCCATGGAACGATTGAAGACCGCTATACGAACGGCAAGCTGATTCACCGGGCGTTTCTGGAGCAGTTGCCGCGCACGGGCTCGTTCACGTATCACGAATGGGGGGCGACGGGATCGGGACCGATCGTGAAGGACAAGACGTTTTTCTTTCTCGGCTTTCAGCAGCACTACGAGAAGGTGAGCGAGACGGTGATTGTGACGGTGCCGAGCGCGGAGATGTACGCGGGGAATTTCGGTTTCGGCGGGCGCGGGCTGCCGATCTACAATCCGTTCACGACGCGGCAGAGCGGCACGACTTGGGTGCGGGATCCGTTTCCGCTGAACGTAGTCCCGCAGAATCTGTTCGACAACGTGTCGAAGAAGGTGCTGGATCTGAAGCCGTGGATGCAGGCGAGCGATGCGGGGACGATCCAGCCGACGGGTCCGGTGAACAATCTGACCTACAACGCGGGCGGCGCTTACGACTTCCAGCGGTACGATGCGAAGATCGACCATCAGTTCAGCGTGAACCACAAGTTATTCGGGCGCTATTCGCAGGTGCGGCACCGCAGCGCGGAGCGCCCTGTACGCGAGTTGACCGAGGTTCTTTATGGCAGCGTGTATGTGAAGCCGATCGACCAGCGGAACATCGTGATCTCGGACACGTACACGTTCAATCCGACGACGATTAATGAAATGCGGCTTGGCTTCAACCGGCGGGCGAACTCGGCGTTGCCGGAGAGCTTCAATCAGAACTGGGCTTCGAAGTTGGGGATTCCCAATGTATCGCCGGAGACTTTTCCGGATTTCCAGAATTCGGGTGGAGGCCGTTTTTACGGCTTCGGGCCGGGAGGGCGATCGAACGATGTATCCGAGGATCTGACGTTCCAGGAGAACTTCACGAAGGTGAACGGGCGTCACACGATGAAATTCGGGTATGAACTGATGCGCACGCGGTACAACTCGCTGTCGGCGACGCTGCCCTCGGGGCAGTACCGGATGGCGGGGACGGAGTTGCCGTTCACACCGAACACGGGCAATGCTTTTGCGAGCTTCCTTTTGGGCACGGTGGGACAGGGCGTGTTCCAACAGAACCAGGCGACGTGGCTGCCGCGCTGGTGGTCGCATGCTTTTTACGGGCAGACGACATGGCGCCCGCGGCGGAACCTGACGCTGGAACTGGGCGTACGGTGGAGCTACGAATCGCCGTTCGACACGAAGTTCGGGCAGCAATCGCAGTTCGATCCGAACGCGACCGATCCGCTGACGGGGAGGCGCGGGGCGATTGTGCACGGGAAAGGTCTGCTGGCGAAGCGGGATCTGAACAATTTCCAGCCGCGGTTGGGGATGGCGTGGAATTTCCATCCGAAGGTGGTGTTCCGTTCGAGCTTCGGGATGTATTCGGTGGATTTGTACACGAACGGGATCGGACAGAACTTCGAGGAATATATTGCGACGGCGAACGTGCAGTCCATCCCTGGCGATCCGCGGCATGCGTTTACGCTGTCGCAGGGGCCCGGGGCGATACGATTCACGACGGCGGCCGATGGCAGCGTGCCGTTCCAGGGGACGAACTACGCGGGGCGGGCGGCGTCGTGGTACGACCCGAACATGCGGTTGCCGTATGTGGCGATGTGGTCGTCGGGATTCCAGGTGCAGCTTTCGAACCGCTGGATCATGGAGGCTCTGTATCAGGGCTCGTCGGGCGTGGGCTTGCTGAATAACTGGGACATGAACGTGGTGCCGCTGAACTATTCGACGGACAACACGGTGCTGACGCAGGTGTTTCAGGCGGTGCAGAATTACAAGCCGTACACGCAGTTCGGCTCGATTCAGCATTATTCAAATTACGGGCACAATTCGCACCATAGCGGAACGCTCAGGTTTGAGCGCCGGTATGGGAACGGGCTGACGATGAACTCGTTCTACCAATTGGGCAAGACGCTGAACGACGGCGACGACGATGGGGGCCGGTCGGGGATCACGTTCTACAATCGCGATCTGGAGAAGGCGCGGGCGAGTTACGATATCCGGCACCGCTTTGTGGGGGTGATGACGTGGGAGCTGCCGTTTGGGAAAGGGCGGCGGTTCATGAATGGCGGAGGGGTGAAGGATTACGCGTTCGGCAATTGGGATTTCGCCTGGACGCAGACGTTCCAATCGGGGCCGCCGGTGAACATCACGGCGGCGGGGAGTCCGAACCGCTATCTGCCGGGCGTGGTGCGGCCGAACTCGATTCTGCCGGCCGAGCAGATGGTGGTAAACAATTACGCGGTGGGCAACCGGTTTCCGCTGGCGGCGCAGAACCAGTATTTCAACGTGAATGCGTTCGCTTATCCGACGGCATTCACGGCGGGCACGATGGGGCGGAACGTGGTGGAAAGCCCGGGGCTGCAATGGACGCAGCTTTCCATCTCGAAGGTGTTTCCGATCAAGGAGCGCTACAAATTCAGCGTGCGGTGGGATCTGAATAATCCGACGAAGCAGCCGCAGTTGGCCGATCCGGGCGGGGTATACAACATCCAGTCGCTGGCGGCGTTCGGACGATTCAACGGGATCGGGCGGGGGAGCTTTTCCGATATCGGGACGGCGCGAATGCACCACATTATTGTGGGCCGCTTCGAGTTCTAGACGGTGTGCTTCACAGCATTTCGCTGAGCAATTCCTGACGGGGTTGGGGGATGACGATCTTATTGACGAGCATCCCCTTTTTTCCGATGGCGCGGGCGCCGGCCTCGACCGCGCTGTTGACGGCGGCGACGGAACCGGTGCAGGTGGCGAACGCCTTGCCGCCGAGAGCCATGGCGAGGCGCACTTCGATCAACCGGATATTCGCCGTTTTGGCCATGGCATCGGCGCCCTCGATGAGGGAGGCGACGGAGAAGGATTCGATGATGCCGAGGGCTTCGAGGTGTTGCACTTTCGTCAAGCCGCTGATGGCGGGGAAGACGTCCTCATGGACGTTGGGGATGAGGAAGGTGTCGATGACGGAGAAATCGCCGCAGGTTTTACCGGCGCTGACGGCGGATTCGACGGCGGCGACATCGCCGCGGACGAGCACCATGTACTTGCCGGAGCAGATGGTGCGGGCGAGGAGCAACTCCACGTCAGCGGCCTTGAGCATGGTGTCGGTGACCAAGAACCCGGCGCCGATGCTGCTCAATTCAACTAATCCTAAGGAATTTCTTACCGCCATATTTCGATTGCGTCCTTCGTAATGTCTTTCACGGTTCCGGCGATGCTGGAGTGGATGGTGGCGCCGAGTTGTTTTTCGGCCATGCGGGCCACGGCTTGTCCTGCGGCGACGGCGCCGCCTTTGGCCACGACAGGGGTAGCCGGGACTCCGGTGTGCTGCTTCAGTTTGATGCGAACCCTGGCCGGTTCGGGCACCGCCGATTCATAGGGAGTTTCCTGTTCGTACTCGTCGACCTTGAGCCGCTGCCGCAACATGGAGAGGGGGATGCGGCGGTACTCTTTCATGGGGTGCACTTTGACGGGTTTCTGTTGGACGAACTTGAGGCCTTCGGCCCGGAGGCTGACTTTGGCCTGATCGCAGGCTTCTTTGGGATACAGCTCTTCGGGGCAGGCATAGAGGGTGCAGATGCCGCAGGCGCAGCAGAGTTCGCCAGACATGTTCCAATTGCTGGATCCGGTGAGGGTGAAGCCGAGGCTGCGCATAACCTTATGGGGCTGGACGTCATAGCCGAGGAGGAAGCGTGGGCAGAACTCGGTGCAGTAGCTGCATTGATCGCAAGCGGATTTACCGATGCGGTTCATGGCTTCGAGCGGGCGGTCTTTGCGGGTGATGAGGTAGTGATCGCGAGGCAGGAGGATGAGACCGCCGGTGGTTTTGGTGACGACGTCATCGGCGTCGTAGGTGAGGGTGCCCATCATCAGACCGCTGACGAAGATGCCGTAATCGGGGACAGTAGCGCCGCCGCAGTGTTCGATCAATTCGCGAAACGAGATGCCTACCGGGGCCCAGAGGGACTGCGGCTTGCCGACGCATCCGGTGACGGAGAGGAACTTGTGGGTGACAGGCTTGCCGTGCTGCGCCTGATAGACGTTGTAGAAGGTCTCGACGTTGTTAACGACGCAGCCGACGTGGAGGGGGATGCCGCCGGCGGGGATGAGGCGTCCGGTGGCGGAGTAGACGAGTTCGTACTCATCGCCGGAGGGGTAGAAATCGCCGAGGAGGACCATGTCGAAGTTATGTTTGGCGGCTTCGGGAGCGATGGCCGCGATGGCGGCCTGATTTTTCTCCTTCAGTCCGAACTTGCCGTGGGCGGCTCCGGTGGCGAGGCGCATGGCTTCCATGCCGGCGCAGATTTCGGCCGGATGATGGCACATGATTTCGAAGTCTTTGTGGAGGAGGGGCTCGCACTCGGCGCCGTTGGCGAGGAGGAACTCGACCTTGGAATCGGCCTTGACGTGAGTCGGGAAACCGGCTCCGCCGGCGCCGACCACACCCATCTCTTTCAGCGTTTCGCTTAACGTCATGCGTGAACTTATCAGAGTAACCTACTACAGTAGATAAGTGCGCATCGACGGCATCCATCTCACCCATGTCCGCATTCCGCTGGTAGAACCTTTCCGGATTAGCAACGGAGAAGTGGCGGAAAAGGACGGCATTGTAGTGGCGGTTCAGAGTGAAGGGCTGACGGGCTATGGAGAATCCTCGCCGATGTCGGGGAGCTTTTATTCCTCCGACACGCCGGAGTCGTGCTGGAGGCAACTGACGACGCAGATCGGGCCGGCGGCGGTGGGGAAGAGCTTCGGCTCACTGGAGGAAGCATGCCAGTGGCTGGACGAGCAGGCGGGCAGCAATTTTGCGAAGGTGGGGATCGAGACGGCGTTGTGGGATGTGGAAGCGCAGAGGCGCGGGGTACCGCTGCACAAGCTGCTGGGCGGGGAGCGGGAACGGGTGGACTCAGGGCTGGCGGTGGGGTTGTATGACGAGACCGCTTCCCTGCTCCGCACGATTGCGCGGTATGGGGAAGATGGCTACAAGCGGGTGAAGATCAAGATCGCGCCGGGGCACGATGTGGAGTTGACGCAGGCGGTGCGGGACGAGTTCGGGGATATTCCGTTGATGACGGATGCGAATGCGGCGTACACGCTGGATCACGTGGCGGTGTTTCAGCGGCTGGACGATTTCGGGCTGCTGATGTACGAACAACCGCTGGGAGGCCGGATGCTGGCGGAGTCGGCGGAATTGCAGAGGCAGGTGGCGACGCCGATTTGCTTCGATGAGAGTTTGGAGTCGATCGACGATGCGCGGCAGGGAGTGGATTTGGGGGCGTTTCGGATCGCGAACATAAAAATTCAGCGCGTCGGGGGATTCCGCAACGCGCTGCGTATGTATGAACTGTGCCGGAAACTGGGGCTTTCGATCTGGGTGGGAACGATGCCCGAGCTTGGGATTGGACAGGCGCAAGGAGCGGCGCTCGCCTCGCTGGCCGGGTGCGATTACCCGACGGATGTGGAAGCGAGCAGCCGCTGGTTCCGGGACGACATCATCGAGCCTTGGGTGGAGGTGCGCGAGGGAACTATTGCCATGCCGCAGACCCCGGGGCTCGGGTACCGGATCGACGGGGCGAAGCTGGCACGGTACCGGATCGCGGAGACGGACATCACTCGGCGTTAGGTTTGGGGGCGCGCTGGATGAAGATGGTGTAGCGCTTTTCGTTGGGGCGTTTCTCTGACACGGCCCCAAAGGTGCCGGAGGCGAGCGTCACCTGTTCGAGCCGGCAATCGTCGCCGCCGGAGCATTGGAAGTGGATGGCCGGGGCGGTGGCGGTGGAACGGAGGTTGGCGCTGGTGACGAAGATGTTGCCGGTTTTGGTTGACAGGTGACGCAACAGGACGAGTCTGGCCGATCCGCCGGTGGGACGCACTTCGACTTCATATTGGCCGGCGGGCATGACGGCGGACGGGGTCCGGAAGGCGAACGGAGCGTCGAAACGAGCCGGGGCTTCGGCGCGGGCTACCTGCACGGCAGCCGTGGCCGCCAGCATCATGACGATCGTGTTTTTCCAATTCATGGTAATTCTCCTTTTTCACCACGCTGCAATCGATCCCCACAGACTTCACCTCACACTCGCTATCCGCCCTTTGAAAAACCCGCCTGCCTGAAGCTGCCTGACGAGCCTAGTTCGCCGGCGTGTATGTCAGATCTTTGCGCAGGCGGAAGAGATTGACTTCGGAACGTTCGACCAACTCGGCGCGCCGGGCGAGATATTGGTTGTAGCCGGCGTCACCCATGGCCTTGACGACGGCCGCGGGCGAATCATCCAGATTGGACAACTGGTTGACACCCATGGCGGTCCAGAGTTCGCTGGTCGAGCCGCCGTAGCGCTGGCGGAAGACAACGAAGCTGGGGACGCCGGCCTTTTTCATGGCGGGAGTCACCATTTCCTTGAGCATGGCCAAGTACTGATCGGTCTTCCCCACTTTCACTTCGGTCCTCAACACACGCACAAAGGGCGGCAGCGGTCCACGAGGCAGACTGGCGCCGGCCACCACTTCCGACACTCTGCGATCGATGGATAGGGCACAGGCGGCGATGCGGGCCCGGAGGAGAGCGACATTGGCCGACACATCCCTGAGCGAGGCGGGCGGGGTGGTATCGAAGGCCTCGGCGTAGCCTTTGGTGTAGTAGACCATGAGGAACTCGAGGGGGCCGGCGCCGGATTGCCAGACGGAGACAGAACGCTCATAGCCTGCTTTCTGCCAGACGGTTTGCAGCTCCTTGACGGCCGATTCGAATTCCCCTACTTTGTCCGGCTTCAATTGAATCCGGAGGACATTGTGGACATCCACTTTCTGCGCCATGGCGCAGGAAACGGCAATGGTGACCATTGCCAAGAGAGCTTTTCGCATCTTGATTCACCTCAGAGAAACGTTGCTTTGTACTGCCTGCGTGCCAACCCTAGTTTGCAAGGCTCTGGCCAAGGGGGGATTTCGGTCTAACACGTTGAAACTGCGTGGAAGTTGTGAACCGATCGGTTTAAGCGGTGAACAGGAACGCTACCATGGAGAGGTGCAAATGCCTTTTGCGTGGGAGGCCCCACAGAAACAGTTCACCGTGACTACGCTGACGAACGCGATGCGCGATGCGCTGAGCGGCGATTTCAGCGATATTTGGGTAGCGGGTGAGATATCGGGGGTGAAGGCGGCCACCAGCGGGCATGTGTATTTCACGCTGAAGGACGCCAACGCGCAAATCCGCTGCGCGCTGTTTGCGCGCACGGCGCGCTTCATCCGGTTCAAGCCGCGGGATGGGGTGGAAGTGCTGCTGCGGGGGCGCATCGATATCTACGCTCCGCGGGGTGAGTATCAACTGCTGGTGGATGCGATCGAGCCGCGGGGGATGGGAGCGCTGCAAATCGCCTTCGAGCAGTTGAAGCAGAAGCTGGCGCAGGAGGGTTTGTTCGATGCGGGCCGGAAACGGGCGTTGCCGCCTTATCCGAAGCGCATCGGGATCATCACGTCGCCGGCGGGGGCGGTGATCCGCGACATGCTGAACATTCTGACGCGGCGATTTCCAGGGCTGCACATACGGCTGTATCCGGCGCTGGTGCAGGGAGACGGCGCGGTGGAACAGATCTGCCGGGGGTTGGAGTATTTCCGCATGAGCAATTGGGCGGAAGTGGTGATTGTGGCGCGGGGCGGCGGTTCGGTGGAGGATCTGTGGGCGTTCAATGAGGAGGCGGTGGCGAGAGGGATTGTGGCTTCTCCGGCGCCGGTGATTTCGGCGATCGGGCACGAGACGGATTTTACGATTGCCGATTTCGTGGCGGATCTGCGCGCACCTACGCCGTCGGCGGCGGCGGAGCTGGCGATCGGCACGCGGGAGCAGGTGTTGGAACGTGTGGCGGGCATCGAG
>JAEUQG010000306.1 GCA_016789755.1 Bryobacterales bacterium | reverse complement strand
TCGGCTATCAGGGCTGGTTCGCCTGCGCCTCGGACGACGCCGGCCGCTGGGTCCATTGGTTTCGCGGCACACCCACCCTCGAAGCCCTCACCGTCGACATGTACCCCGACGTGAGCGAACTCGACACCGACGAGCATTGCCCCGTCCCGGGCCTCACCATCGGCGACAAGCCCGCCGTCCTCTTCTCCTCCCGCAACGCCAAAACCGTGAACCGGCATTTTCGTTGGATGAAGGATTACGGCCTGGATGGAGTGCTGGTCCAGCGCTTCGTCGGCGGCATCCGCGGCAAGCAGGCCGAAGGCGACGTCGTACTCAGAAACATCATGGCCGCGGCCAGTGAGCATGGCCGCGCCTTCGCCATCGAGTACGATATCTCCGGCGGCAATCCCGATACCTTCCACCAGACGCTGAAGGATGACTGGGTCTACCTGGTCGAAAAGATGAAGGTCACCGAGCATCCCATGTACCTCCACCACAACGGCAAGCCCGTGGTGTCGATCTGGGGAATGGGCCTCGACGACGGCCCCGGCCATCCGCCCGAAGATGCGCAGGTGGCCAAGGATCTCATCGCCTGGTTCAAGCAGCATGCCACCTACATGGGAGGCACGCCATCGCGCTGGGGCACGCTCACCAACGACTCGAAGAAAACGCCCGATTGGGGCGAAACCTACGCCATGATGGACATCGTTCAGCCTTGGACGGTCGGCCGCTATGCGACGGTCGAACTGGCCGACAGATGGAAAGACAACATGCTGATCCCCGATCTGAAGAAGACGGCCGCAAACAATCAGATCTACATGCCGGTCATATTTCCCGGCTTTTCCTGGAAAAATCTGAAGAATAACGACCGCCCGAACCAGATTCCCAGACTGGGAGGAGAGTTCCTCTGGCGCCAGGCCTACAACGCCAAAATCGCCGGAGCCACGGTCCTCAAAATCGCCATGTTCGATGAAGTGGACGAAGCCACGGCGATCTTCAAACTGGCCGCCCGGCGCTCCGACGCCCCCGATCAAGGCTACTGGCTCACCCTCGACGCCGACGGCCACGACCTCCCCAGCGATTGGTATCTCCGCCTGGCCGGCGCCATCACACGCATGTTTCACGGCGAGTTGGATCCAAGCCCGCAAATGCCTGGGCTGTAAGAGAAGTCCCCGATGCTGTTTTCCGGCGTTCTGCCAGAGGCCAAACCGGACTTCCCAAAGTGCCTGTACCTGGACCAGAATCACTGGATCGCTCTCTCTCGCGCGCGCCTCGGAATCGGCGAGGAGCGCCTCAAACCGGTTGTCGCAGCGCTCGAACGCGCAGTCGCCTCGGGCCGGCTGATCGTCCCTCTCTCCAACATCCATATTCTGGAAACAGCGGCGCCGTCCGGCGCCTCGCGGAGACGCCGCCTGGCGGAGACAATGGTGTCGCTGGCGGGCAACTGGGCCATCCGTCCGTATCACGTCCTGCAAGTGGATGAGATCCGGGCCGCCGTCGCCGCAACCCTGGGCTTGGTTCGACACCCCATTCCCGCGGTGCGCAGGCACGCCGTCGCAAGAGGAATTCTCCAGGCACTCGATGCCGTTGCTTTCGAAGGGCAGCAGGCCGAAGAAGCCGAGGCTCACACGCTCTCGGCCAAGTTCACCATCGAACTCTTATCCGGCGAACCCGCGCATGGCCCGGCCACAGCCTCTCTGCGGTCTCAAGAAGAAGAGGATGCAGCCCGGCAGACGCGCGCCAGAGATGAGGCCATCGCCGCCCTCAATCGCGACGAACGGCTGCAGTTGGATGTTCGGGCCCTCATCGCCAGCCCCGGCGTAATCCGCGACATCGGCGCGGCTTTGCGCCAACTCCGTTGTCCACTAAGCGCCATGAACCCGCATCTCACCTCCTATTCGCAACACCTCGCGTTCCTGCGGCGCGTCCCCACCGCGGACGTGTTTCTCACGCTTGGACAGGAGCGGTTTCAAGACCGTAACCGCAAAACGCACCGCAACGACTTCAAAGACATCGGCTTTCTGCGGGTCGCCATTCCCTACGCCAACATCGTTGTCGCCGAGCGCTACTGGGCATCGGTGTGCAATCGCAACGGCCTCGCCGAAGCCTACCGGACAAGCGTCATCGATGACTTGATACACCTGCCGGCACTGTTGCAGGCCCATGGATGCTCGGGCGATTCAGACTCCCTGGGTTCTTCCCGCTCCTAGAACGTCTGCCGGCCGCGCCGGATGCGGTAATCCTCCACCCCCGGCATGCGGATGATGCGGCACATCTCGTATAACCGCGACCGCGCGCGCATGCCGATCCGTTCGGCCAGCGTCAGCTTCACGCCCATCGCCGCCGCCGTCCGCTCGGCCACCGCCATGCCAGCATCGGGATCGATGAGGTTTGTCGTCGCAATGGTCGCCTTGCGATTGTTGCAGCGGTAGGTGATGATCGACGTCACCGTGTCTTCCACCCAATCGGTCACGCGGTGCGCGCCCAGATCGTCCAGCAGCAGCACCTCCGCATCGAGCGCCACACGGTAGGCCTCGCGGTCGCTCGATCCGGAGTTCGGATCGTAACCCGACCGGATGCGTTCGAGCAGATTCTGGTAATCGAAGAAAATCCCCTCGAATCCCTTGGCAATCAGCAGCCGCAGCGCAGCCACCGCCAGATGCGTCTTTCCCGTGCCCGGATCGCCGATCAGCAGCAGGCCCGGTTTCTCCAACCCGGGAAACTCGCGGGCATAACTACGCACCGTGGTCAGCACTTGCCCCAACCCGCGGTTCGCGGTCGGGTTGTCCTGGGGCAGCAGAAAATTGTCGAGCGAAGCGTTTTGATACAGCAGCGGAATCTGCGAGCGCTCCATGAGGATCGACGAACGCTCGGCCAGCGCGCACTGGCAGCGCTCGGCGGCGGTGAGCCCGTCGCGTTCAATGATCCGGAACCCCGTGCCGCCGCAGACTGGACATGTATCAGCCATTCTTACTCCAGTGTGACAAGAACCTGGCCGGCGGCGACACTGGCGCCCTCCTTCGCCGCCACGGCAACCACCTTTCCGTCCTTGGGGGCTTTCATTTCATTCTGCATTTTCATCGCTTCCACCACCACCAGACCTTGCCCTTCGATGACAGCATCGCCCGAGGCCACCAGCACGCGCACCACCTTGCCCGGCATGGGAGCGGAGATCTCCGCCCTACCCTGCCGGCCATGATGACGCCCGCCCTGCCGCCACTCGCGCGGATCGTCCAGTTCGACCGAAACGATACGTCCATCCAGATCCACCACAAAGCCGGCATGGTTGCGCCCCACGCGCACTTCGATCGAGCGCGTCCCGTCGAGAATCGAATAGAGGCCCGGCTCGATCTCGGAAACCTCCCAATTCGGTGGCAAACGCTTCATCGCAACACCTCCGCGTGATGCATCCCCCAACACTGCGACCGCATCACGCCCGCGCGAAGCTTGCCACCACCCATAACCCGCACGCGCTTCATCGCAGCACTCCGCGTAATGCATTCCCCAACACTGCGACCCGCATCACGCCCGCGCGAAGCTTGCCACGACCCATAACCCGCACGCGCTTCATCGCAGCACCTCCGCGTAATGCATCCCCCAACACTGCGACCCGCATCACGCCCGCGCGAGCCTCAACCGCGAGCCGGCCGTGAGAACAATCCCCATCGCGCTTCATCGCAACACCTCCGCATGATGCGTACTCCGCCATTGCGGCCGCGCATCCCCCACGCGAGGCTTCGCCGCCGGCTTGCCGTGATACGCGGCGATCGCCGACGCCACCGCCCGTTCCTCTTCCGTCGCCGGCACGGTGCGGCCGGCGCGCGCGAAGAACTCCGGAATGTAGGCCGTATGAAAGCTGCCCGTACGGAACTCGGCGTCGGCCAGCACGCGGTCGAAGAACTCCAGATTGGTCTTGATGCCGGCCACGCGGTATTCGAAGATCGCCCGGTGCATCCGGTCAATCGCCCGCTCGCGCGTCGAAGCCCAGACAGCCAGCTTCGCCAGCAAAGGATCGTATTCCATCGGCACCGTCATCCCCGGATACACCGCCGAATCGAGCCGGATTCCCGGCCCCGAAGGCTCGCGCACCCATTCGATGCGCCCCGGCGAAGGCAGGAAGTCCATCGCCGGATCCTCGGCATAAATGCGGCATTCGATGGCCGATCCACGCCACGCGATATCGCTCTGTTGCAGCGTCAATGGCTCTCCGGCGGCAATGCGCAGTTGCCACTCCACCAGATCGAGCCCGGTAACCAACTCGGTCACCGGATGCTCCACCTGCAGCCGCGTGTTCATCTCCAGAAAGTAGAAGTTGCGGTCCGCGTCCACCAGAAACTCGCACGTGCCCGCGTTGTAGTAACCCGCCGCCCGAGCCACCTTGAGGGCCGCCTCACCCATCGCCTGCCGCAGTTCGGGATAGCGCAGCATCACCGGCGAGGGCGATTCCTCAATCACCTTCTGGTGACGCCGCTGCAGTGAACACTCGCGCTCCCCAAGATGGATGATGTGCCCGTGTTCGTCGCCGAGCACTTGAATCTCGATGTGCCGCGGCTCGATCACCAGTTTTTCGATATAGACCGCGGCGTTGCGAAACGAGCGTTCCGCCTCGCTCGATGCGTCGCGCAAAGCGGCTTCGAGATCGGCCTCGCGATCGACACGCCGCATGCCTTTCCCGCCGCCTCCGGCCACGGCTTTCAGCAACACCGGGTAGCCGATGGCCCGCGCCGCGCTCCGCGCCTCCTCAATCGATGAAACCGGTTCCTCTATCCCAGGTACGATCGGCGCTCCGGCCGCCTTGGCGATCTGGCGCGCCGCCGTCTTCGACCCGACACTGCGAATCGACTCCGCCGACGGTCCAATGAACTTGATGCCCGCCTCCTGGCATGCAGCCGCGAAGGCATCGTTCTCGCTCAGAAAACCATAGCCTGGATGGATGGCCTCGGCGCCGGTGAGGCGCGCCGCGTCGAGTATGCGATCCATGCGCAGGTAGCTTTCCGCCGACGGCGCAGGACCCAGACGCACAGCTTCATCGGCCATGCGCACGGCGAGCGAATTGCGGTCCGCATCCGAGTACACGGCCACGCTGGCAATGCCCATCTCGCGCAGCCCGCGTATCACGCGCACGGCGATCTCCCCGCGGTTGGCCACCAGAACTTTCCGGAACATGCAGGGAGATTGTACCAGAAGGGCGGCGGCACTCACGCTCGCGCGCGCACGACGCTGCCGGCGTTGAGCCTATGCCGCCACCAGCGGCTTGCCGTAGTATTCCAAAGCGGCCAGGAGATCGGCCTGCGGAGTTGGCTTGGTGAGATAGCCCGAACATCCGGCCGCGGCCCCAAGGCTGCGCTGCCGCCCCCGGTCATCGGCCGACAACAGCACGATCGGGATGCGTGTCTGGGCGTTGGCCGTCTCCCAATCGCGAATCGCCCGCGTGGCCGTATAGCCATCCATCACCGGCATGTTCACGTCCATGAAGACGATGTCGAAGGCCTGCTTGCGGCACGCGGCCAGAGCTTGCGCGCCATCGACGACTCGCGTCACGCGATGGCCGTGGCCGGCGACATACGCTTCAAAAAGCTGATAACTGTCGTCGCAGTCTTCCACCACCAGGATGCTCATCGGCTCCTGGCCCGCCGTCGCCGCTGGACGCATCGCCTGTCCGGCGGGCTTGACCGGTACGGCCAGCAGCACCACCGACCCCGTCGCCGAGGATGAAAGCACCGTGAAAGCGCCACCCATCGATTGCGCCCGGCGGCGCACGATAGGAAGCCCCAGACCTCGCCCTTGTTCGGACGTCAGCGGAGCATGCAGATGAGCCAGCAATTCTTCCGGAAAGCCGGGGCCCGAGTCCGCCACTTCAAACAGCAGGCAGTCCTCCAATGCTGGCGCGAGCTTCACGCTCAATTGCACGTAGCCGCTCTCAGTCGCCTGCAGGCTGTTGTCCAGCAACCGGTGAATCATGTCCTGCAACAGCACGCGGTCCGCCTTGACCGACAACGGCACTTCGGCCGCGATGTGGTGCTGGAAGCGGACGCCGCTGCGGGCCGCCAACGGCGTCGCCAATTGCGCCAGTTCCTCCACCATCCCGCGCACACTGAAGCTTGTCTCCTGCACCGGCCAATCGTGTGACGAAGCCAGTTCCGCTGCATCGTTGGAGACGCGCAGCAAGCGGTCCGCCACAGCGCGGCATTGATGCAGGTAGCGCGTCTGCGATGCCGACAACGGCTCCTGCAGGGTTAGTTCGAGCAGGCCCATGACATTGTGGAGGGTCTCGCGCACGCCGTTGCCCAGGCGCAGCAGCAGGGCCTCCAGCGCCTCGTCTCGATGTCCGGATTGCGGCATGTGGTCTATCTCCTCCCTTGAGCGCGGTCGCGCACGGGCGTCACCGAAAAGAACTCGAGGAAGCCGCGCGAGCGCGGTTCCTCCGGCGTCTCCCGCAACTGCCTTGGAATCATCCGCCGTCCCAGACTCTCGATCTGGGCGGCAATCGCCGACCGGCCCGCAATCGGGATCGCCCGCTGCGTCGCCTCGGCAATCTCTTTTTCCGCCGGAGGCAGCGTACAGCGCACGGGCATTTGCAGAATATCTTCAATGTCGCCGATTGCCACCGCCCCTCGCCCTTGCGTGCGGTTCATCAGCACCGACACGCGCGGCGCGGCCCCAAGTTGACGCAGCAGATCCGCTTTCCCCTTGGCCAGATGCAATGCACCCACGTCCGGAGTGCAGACCAGAAAAATCTCCCGCGCGCGGGCCAGCGCCTGTAACTCGTGGTCGCGCATCTCCCCCGGCAGATCGACACAAACCGTCTGATAACGCGATACGGCAAAATCGAGCAGCGCCGCGGCGCCTCCTTCGGGATGCTCCCGCCCGAATTGCACCGGCGCCGAGCCCAGCACATCCAACATCCCCACCTGGCTTACCATCTGGCCCCACAGGTCTTCGAGCCGCGGCCCCAGACTCAACGCATCCAGCACCGAATGCTCCCCATGCAACTTGAACAGGAAGGACGTCATCCCCAGACGCAGATCGAAATCGATGAGCAGCGTCCGGCTGCTCGACAACCGCGCCGCGGCAGCGGCCGAATGCGCGGCGATGGTGGTAGCGCCGGCGCCAGGCTTCGCCGGAAGAAATGCAAACAGACCGTTGTCCGCCTCGGCCGGCTCGCTTTGCTGCGAGAGCTTGCGCTTGGCCCGCAGGAAGGCCCGCTGCGCTTCCCGCGCCGACAACGGCACCGCCAGTGCATCCTGCATACCCAGCCGCATCATCTCGAGCAATGTGGATGGCGCGCAACCGGCAGGCTGTATCCCGATCGGCAACGCTTTGCGCTCATGACCGCTCAACTGTTGCGCCACTTGCTCGGCTCGGAACGCATCCTCATAGTCGAGAAACACGACACAGCCGGACCGGCATTCGAGCAGTTCCGCAATCTGCCGCGGCTCGGGATAGTCCGCCATGGTCCAGAACGATTCGACCTGGCGGTCTTCCTCAAGCGCCGCGGCAATCTGCTCATGCAGTTCCCTGTTCGGGGAAATGACCGCGACCAGGAACGTATCGGATTGCATCATCGCTCTGATCTCATCGGGCAGGCCGTGAGAAGTCTTAGGCGATGACGCAATCCCGTCGCGACCCTGTTTGCCTTAGCGCCGCCGCCACAATCCAGCGGCCACCAACGCAACGCCGATGAGCCCAAATGTGGCCGGCTCGGGCGTTGCCGCCTCATCGTCGCTTACTACATATTCCACCGATCCCGAATAGTTCAGTCCGAAGCTCCAGCCGGCCCGCTGCGCGACGTCGAAACGCAGTGTGTTCACCCCTTGGTTGAGGTAGCTTCCGATGTCCAGCGTCAGTTGTGTCTGCTCCCGGCACCCGATGGCGAAATCCGAGCAGATGAAGTACACGTTGCCGGCCTGCGGCGCTTCCGGCTGCACCAATACATCGTTTATGTAGAGCGCCGCCGAATCGTCGGCGCGGATCGTGATCGCCGCCGACAGCGGCGCTTCAGGCAGCAGCAGCCGCTCGAAAAACGACAGCACATAGTTGTGCGGAGTCAGTGTGAAGGCGCCAACAAAGGGCTTTCCGGTCGGGCCGTAGCTGACCCATTCGGATCCGGCCAAAGCCGTTGCCCAGTTTCCATGCGGGGTGATCACCAGTGTGTCCCCCAATGCGTTCCATTCGTTTGCATCGGCCGCCGTCCCCTGCGATGCGAAGGTAATCGTATCTGCCTGTGCCAGCATTCCCACACAAAGAGCCAGCGCGGCAGTGGTTGTGAATCGGTTCATTCATCGTCTCCTGTCAGAAACGATTTTCGGTTCTGGAACTGTATGCTAAAATCGGCGGAACGTACCGAAAACGGGAGGCCGGAAGGTTAGGGCAAGACGATGGGAAGCGATGAGGGATATCGCGGACTGCTCCCGTGGGTGTAGCTGGGACGCCCCTCTAAAGCCCTCGCAGTAATATCGAAATGCGCCCCAACTCGGCGGCGAGCGCGCGCAGGGCCTTCGCTACTTCCTTGGCTTGCTCATTGGCCTGCTCCCAGCGCTTCGATTCCGCCGCTTCCCGGATCCCCGGCAGCGTCTTGACGCTATACCCCGTGTATTGCCCGGGAGCATACAGTTGATGCCGGTACCAAGGCCGCCCGGGCAATCCGGCCGGGGCGAGCAGGCTGCGCTCGGTGCGATAGATGGCGGCGTTCACGGCGGCCACTTTGTCCCTCGGCGGCGCATTCCAGCGCCGCAGCGCATTCTGATAGTCGCTCTCGAAGGACTTGGCAGCCGCGGCGAGACGGGTCAGTTCTATTTGCAGTTCCTTGGTTTCGAGACGGTTGCTGTCTTTGCCCGCGGCTTTGACGATCTCGCCCAGGAACCGCTCCACGGTGCGATGGAGGGCAGTGAACTCAAACGGTACCAGAGCCGCCGACGAGAGCCGCATCAGCAGCAAGGTGTTCAGCGCGCTGAAGGTACGGCCATAAGTGAACTCCCCGTCGGAAAAGCGCGTGTACCAGGCGAAGCTGTCGTAGATGGAATGATAAACTCCCCCGGGGTCATCGCCTCCGAATCCCAGATTGAGAGAAGCAATGCCGGCGTGGTCGATAAAAGCGACGTAATCGGAGCCGGCGCCAAGCGAGCCGAGACGGAACTCCTGGCTGGCCCCGTTGCCGCCTGCCGTGCGCGAGGCTTCCACCAGCGGACGCCCGGTCGTGGGATCGTTCAGATCGGCCAGCAGTTCTTTGACGAAGGTCTCCAGCGAATGCGAACCGGAGGCGCCGATGCGGCCCTTCCCGGTTGCGTCGGAGTTGATATAGGCAACCAGATTCTTGTCGAGTTCAGGCTTGTGCTTCTCCACCCATTCGGTGGAGCCGACCAGTCCGAACTCCTCGCCATCCCACAGAGCGAGTTGGATGGTGCGCTGCGGCGCCCATCCCGCCTTGCGCAGTTCCGCCAGCGCCCGCCCCGTTTCGAGCAGAGCCGCCGCTCCACTCAGCGGATCGCTGGCGCCGTTGACCCAGGCGTCGTGGTGGTTGCCGTAGAGCACGCGCTGCTCCGGGAACTCCGAGCCGCGGATAGTGGCGACGACATTGTACAAAGACTTGTTGGTCATGTCGAAGCCTAGCTTCATGCGGACCTTCGCCGGGCCGGGACCAATGTGATAGGTGAGCGCCAGCGCCCCGCGCCAGTTGTCGGGCGCCACTGGCCCGGTGAGTTGTTTGAGGAGTTCGCCGGCATCGTCATACGACATGGGCAGCACGGGAATCTTCATCAGCGTGGCGGCCTCGTCGATCCGCAGCCGCTTGGACCCCGGTTCCGAGGCCCAGCCCGGCGACAGCGGGTCGCCGACTTGGAAGGGCATGTCCATGACGCTGCCGCGTTGGACGCCGTGCGGCGGCCGGAAGGGTCCGGTGGGATACACATCGCCCTGGAAGTAACCGTCGTCGCGTGGGTCGGAATAAATGATACAGCCCACGGCGCCGTGTTCGGCCGCCACCTTGGGTTTGGTGCCGCGCCAGCTCCGGCCGTAACGGGCAATGACGATCTTCCCTTTGGCGTCGATGCCGAGGCGCTTCAAGTACTCGTAGTCCTCCGGCACTCCGTAGTTGACGTACAGCAGCGGAGCGGTGACGTCTCCGGGGGCCGAATAGGCGTTGTAGGTGGGTAACTGGCGGTTGTCGCCGGAATCGGGGTCATCGGCGAGAACCGGTTCCTGAAGCTTGGCACGGTAGCGCACCGGTTCGACCACTTCCACCAGCCGGGAAGTGGGATAGGGAAGCAGCGCCTCGTAGGTTTCGATACGCGCGTCGAGACCCCATTCCCGGAACAGCCCGAGGGCGTACTCGGCGACCGCCTTCGATCCCGGGGAACCGGCATGGTGGGGCTCGGCGGCCATGCGCTGCATGTAGCCGCGGATGCGTGCCGCCTCGGGAATGGCTCGCGCTTTCTGTTCCCAGAGGCGCAACTGTCGCGCCCCCTCCGCCGAGAAACCACGCAAAGACTGCGCGGGGGAGACCGCGGGCAGCATCAGGACCAGAAGAACAATGGCTGGCAGAAACATGGTTTAGCGCCTCATGGTATCAGAGGGGGCGAACGACGCGCTGAACACCGCCGGGTTCGTTTTGCCGGGTTCATCACATCTACAAAAAGTGATGAAAGTGATGAAAGTGATGAATTTTGGTTCCCGGCACGGCCGGCGATTTTATCGGTAATCAGGCAGTCTCCTTTT
>JAEUQG010000290.1 GCA_016789755.1 Bryobacterales bacterium | reverse complement strand
CCCGACTCCCGTCTTCCGTCTCCCGTCTTCACTAATAAAACAAATACTTCCGCCACTGGTCATCCCCCTTCCCCAGCATCCGCATCAAGTGCCGGTTCGTGTGCAGCGTAAACGGCCGCGGAGCCCGATGCAGCTTCATGTTCGCCTCCTCCGGCGTCCGGCTCCCCTTCCGGTTGTTGCACGGATTGCAGCACGCCACCAAGTTCTCCCACGAACTCTCGCCCGCCCGCGACCGCGGCAGCACATGATCCAGCGTCAGCTCACCCGACGGCAGCGTCTTGCCGCAATACTGGCACGTATACCGGTCCCGCAGCAGAATGTTCTTCCGCGACAACGCCCTGCTCTGATGCGGTATGCGCCGGTACTCCAACAACCGGATCACGCTCGGCAACTTGATCGACTGGCGCGCCGAATGCACATAGCAAGCAACGTGCTCCTCCGCCGACGCCACGCCCTTCAATACCAGCACCAACGCCCTGCGCGCCGCGCACACGTTGATCGGCTCATAGCTCGCATTGAGAACCAGCACTGCGTTCTGCATTCGATCCAGACTGGGCATTCCTTATCCCCCTCATGCGGTGGTCGAAATGGCCCGGCGTCCCAGGCCGGGTACAGATACTCTGCGGTCTACTCGCGCTACAGTCAGCACCCGCACCGTCGCCGCCCCGGCTTCTTTCAAAGCCGAAGCGCACGCCGAAGCCGTCGCACCTGTAGTAAACACATCGTCGATCAGCAGCACATGACGGTTCGATGGCGATTCGGTAACACGGAATGCCCCCCTCAAGTTCTGCCTTCTGTCTTTATCGCTCAAACCCGCCTGCGGCGGCGTGAACCGGTTGCGGCACAACGCCCGCACCATCGGAACCCCCGCCCGGCTCGAATACTCCCGCGCCAGCATCTCCGCCTGGTTGTAGCCGCGCGTCAACTCCCGCCACCAGTGCATCGGCACCGGCACAATCCAATCCGGAGCCCGCTCCCGCCCCTCCGCCGTCGTCAAAAATCCCGCCAGCGGCCCCGCCAGCGTCACCACTCCGTGATATTTGAAAAGGTGAATCAGCTTCCGCAACGGCCCCTCGTAAAAGCCATACGATAGCGCCGAATCGAACCGCGTCAGCTTCCGCCGGCACAACCCGCATTGCCCCGCCTCATCCAACGGATACGGAGTCGCAAACGGCGTGTGACACGCCACGCACGCATAATCGGTTTCCAGCGGTTGGGGGGATGCTAAGCAACGAGGGCAAACAGGGTAGGAGTCGATCTCCCGCAAAGGCTCTTCGCAAAGACGGCAACTGTCGGGGTAAAGCGCGTTAAACACACCTCTGCACGCTGCGCGCAGAACCGGAGTATAAGGCAACGCTTCAACAAGCCATCTACTCGAGAAGATGCACCTCCCGGAATTTATATTGTACAACAGAGTAGTACTTATGCTGAACCGCCGGTCCTTCCTCACCGCCTCCGCCGCCCTCCCCACTGCACTCCACGCCGCCCCCCGCAAGCCCAACATCATCCTCATCTACGCCGATGACCTGGGCTACGGCGACCTCGGCTGCTACGGCGGCAACATCGCCACTCCCCACCTCAACCGCATGGCCCGCGAAGGCATGCGCTTCACCAATTTCCTCTCCGCCAACCCCGTCTGCTCCCCCTCCCGAGCCGCTCTCCTCACCGGCCGCTACCCCACTCGCGCCGGCGTCCCCCGTGTCCTCTTCCCTCAGGACCAGACCGGACTCCCTAACGCCGAAATCACCATCGCCCAGATGCTCAAACCCCTCGGCTACAAAACCATGTGCGTCGGCAAATGGCACCTCGGCCATCTCCCCGCATTCCTCCCCACCGCCCGCGGCTTCGACGAATACTTCGGCATCCCCTACTCCAACGACATGAACCCGCCCGTCGTCCTCCACGCCACCCCCGATAAGGTCGAAACCGTCGAAGAACGCGCCACCCTCGAAACCCTCACCCCCCGCTACACCGAGCGCGCCCTCCGCTTCATCCAGGCCAACAAAGACGCCCCCTTCTTCCTCGACATGCCCCACACCGACCCCCACAGCCCCCACGCAGCCGCCCCACGCTTCAAAGCCAAATCCCCACAGGGCATCTACGGCGACGTCGTCCAGGAACTCGATTGGAGCGTCGGCGAAATCCTCGCCGCCCTCAAACAGCACGGCCTCGAAAAGGATACCCTCGTCCTCTTTAGCTCCGACAACGGCCCCTGGTTCCTCGGCAGTCCCGGCCACCTCCGAGGACGCAAGGGCACCACCTACGAAGGCGGCGTCCGCGAACCCTTCCTCGCCCGCATGCCCGGCAAAATCCCCGCCGGCAAAGTCTGCCACGCCGTTGCCTCCACCATGGACATCCTCCCCACCCTCGCCGCCCTCTGCGGAGCCACCATGGCCAATCCCGTCGATGGCATCGACATCTGGCCGCTCCTCACCGGCCGTCAGGCCGACCTCGATCGCCAGCCCCTCCTCTACTTCGACAATCTCTACGTCCAGTGCGTCCGCAAGGGAAAATACAAACTCCACATCGCCCGCTACAACTCCGCTGTCTACAGCCCCCCGCCCGCCTCCGGCCGCGTCAACCTCCCCCTCCCTGCCCCCGAACTGTACGACCTCAGCCAGGATCCCGATGAAAGCTACGACATTGCACCCGAAAATCCGCAAATTGTCAAAGAATTACGCGCCCATATCGAACGCCTTATCGAAGGCTTCCCCGAACCCATCCGCAACGCCCACGCCAGCACATTCGCCCGGCAGACAACCGGATCCACCGCCGCACACCCCCGTGCGCGCTAACCCAAGCTAACGATACTCGGTCGGCAGCCGATACGTATGACTTGTGGTAGAAATATTGCCGCGAATCGCTTTCGCCTCCATGTAGACAACAGCCTGCCAAGCCGATAAGAATGTATGCAGATACGTTTGTGCTTCGGCTGCATGCGCACACCCGCTAGGCTGCCAGGCAGAAGCGTTGTGGAAGGGAACGAACCGTCGTGAGTTTTTCCAATCAGATTGCAGTGTTGGACCGCGCCGTGGCACTGGAACGAGTCGGGGGCGATTCTGAGCTCCTGCAGGAAATGGCGCAGCTATTTCTGGACGAGTATCCCTCTCAGCTCGATGCCGTACGTGTTGCCGTACTGGCCCGTGACGCCAAGGCTCTGGAGCGCAGTGCTCACAGCCTCAAGGGATCCGTCGGCAACTTCGGCGCCGCCGCCGCGCAGGACGCCGCCCTACGCCTGGAAATGATTGGCCGTCGCGGAGAGCTACAAGACGTCGAGCAGGAATTCCGCAACCTCGAAGCCGCTCTTTCGGCCCTCCAGCCCGAAATGGAAAGCCTGGCCCAAAGCAACTGGTAGGCCCCACCGGCCCCCGCCAACCCGTCCCACTCCGGCACCCCGTGCCGCCGCAAACCCTAGCATCCCATTCATCCGCGGCCCAACCCCACGCACCCCAAACCCCGACGCCACCGCCTGGCACCCACCCCACCATCCGTGTTCATCCCATTCAT
>JAEUQG010000289.1 GCA_016789755.1 Bryobacterales bacterium | reverse complement strand
GAACGAACGGCAACTGGTAGAATCGCTCACGCGGCGCAACTTCATGAGCGCCGCCGGATCGGCGCTGCTTTCGGCGCTGACGGCGGGGAATCCGGCGGAATTGCGCTCGGCGACGAAGCCCGCGGCGAAGGCCGATACGATGATCCTGCTGTGGATGGCGGGCGGCATGGCGCAGACGGAGACCTTCGATCCGAAGGCCTATACTCCGTTTGAGAAGGGGCTGGAATCGAAGCGCGTGCTGAGCACTTTTCCGGCGATCGACACGGTGGTGGACAACATCAAGTTGTCGGCGGGGCTGGAGAACATCGCGAAGATCATGGACCGGGCGACGCTGGTGCGCACGTATCAGGCGGGGGATCTGGGCTTCATTCTGCATTCGCGTCATCAGTATCACTGGCACACGGGGTACGCTCCGCCGCTGTCGGTGGCGGCGCCGCATCTGGGCTCGATGATGGCGCGCACGCTGGGGCCGCGCAATGCCGATGTGCCGGCGTTCATCGACATCGGACAGAATCTGGACATCGGGGCCGAGAGCGATGCGGTGAAGGCGTTTCATACGGCGGGATTTCTGGGGTCGGAGTACGGACCTTTTCTGGTTCCCGATCCGGCGGAGGCGGCGGCCGCGGTGCGTCCTCCGGCGCATATTTCGACGTCGCGCTTCGAGCGCCGGCAACAGCAGTACCGCAAGCTGCTCGAAGCCAATCCGGTGTTGCGCGAGGGGAGCGATTATCAGCAGCAATCGCTGTTGCGCTCGGTGGAGAATGCCTACCGGCTGATGAGTTCGCCGGCGGCGAAGGCGTTCGACATTTCGCTCGAACCGAAGGCGAGTTACGACAAATACAACACGAGCCGGTTCGGGCTGGGATGCCTGCTGGCGCGGCGGCTGACGGAGGCCGGGGCGCGGTTCATCGAGATCACGACGGAGTACATTCCGTTCCGTCACTGGGATACGCACGAAAACGGGCACACACGGGCGCGCGAGATGAAGAAAGAGATCGATGTTCCGATCGCGCAGTTGGTGCTCGATCTGGAAGAGCGCGGATTGCTCGACCGCACGTTAATTGTGCTGGCGAGCGAATTCGGGCGGGACATGATTACCGAAGGCAAGCCGGGCCGGGAAGTGAAGGACCAGGTGAAGCAGCCGGAGGTGATGCAGGAGTTGAAGCACTATGGAATGCACCGGCATTTCAGCGAAGCCGGGTCGGTGCTGCTGATCGGCGGCGGGATGAAGAAGGGCTTCCTCTACGGGGCGACGGCGGATGAGCGGCCGTGCAAAGTGGTGGACAAGGCGGTGAAGATCGAAGATCTGCATGCTACGTTGTACACGGCCATGGGCATCGCGCCCGATCATGCCTACGAGGTGGAGAAGCGCCCGTTCCACGTCACCAAAGACGGCAAGGGCAAGCCGGTGACGGAGCTGTTCGCGTGACGTTCACGGAATTTCTGAAGCTGCGGGTGACCGAGCTGCGATTGGACGGCGTAACGATCGAATGCCCGCTGGAGCCCTTCTATTTCAATCCGGACCAGACGCTGCACGGCGGGCTGATCGCAACGGTGGCCGACGAAGCGGTCTGGTGCGCGCTGGAGCATGTGTTGCAGCAATCGCGGCATTCGACCACGGTGGAGTTGAAGGTGAACTATCTGCGGCCGGCAATGAATACGGCCGTGCTGCGGGCGCGGACGACGCTGGTCAAGACGGGCCGGACCCTGGTGGTGGGCACCGTGGAACTGAGCGACGAACGCGGCACGTTGTGCGCCATCGCGACAGTGACCTACATGCTGCTGGGGGAGCGATAAGGCTTGTGCCGTACCGCTGTCAACCCTGAT
Source organism: Bryobacterales bacterium (assembly GCA_016789755.1). GTDB lineage: Bacteria > Acidobacteriota > Terriglobia > Bryobacterales > Bryobacteraceae > CADEFT01. Next base: position 2,344 of record JAEUQG010000289.1, on the reverse strand, counting down.
ACAATCGGACATTCGGATGCAGAAAACAGAGCGTGAACTGCGGCAAGACATCGTCCAGGTGGGACGCCTTGTCTTCGAGAAGGGTTGGGTTGCCGCCAACGACGGCAACATCAGCATTCGTCTGGATGAATCGCGTGTGCTGTGCACGCCCACGGGTGTGTGCAAGGGCATGATGCATGTGGACGATCTGATTATTTGCGACATGAAGGGCAACAAGCTCGAAGGGCGCAAGGAACGCACGTCGGAGATCATGATGCATCTGACGATTTACGGGTTGCGTTCCGATGTTCGGGCCGTGGTGCATGCGCATCCACCGGTCTCGACGGGCTTCGCCACGGCGGGGCGCGCGTTGAACCAGGCGCTGCTGCCGGAGGTGATCATCGGGCTTGGCTGTGTGCCGCTGGCGGCTTATGGGCTGCCAGGCACGGATGCGCTGACGGAGCCGATGCTGCCCTACATCCCGAAGTACAATGCGCTGATGCTGGCCAACCACGGCGCGGTGGCTTACGGCGACGAAGTGTTTCAAGCCTACTTCCGGATGGAGACGGTGGAGCATTACGCGCGCATTTCGCTGGTGGCCGAGCTGCTTGGCGGACCGACGGTTCTGCCGCGCACGGAAGTGGACAAACTGATCGATGCGCGTACGCGCTACGGCATCAAGGCAAAAGTTTCCGGTGAGCCGGGCTGCCCGATGGTAGCCGAGGACGTGTCCGGCACCGACGGCAAGATCACTGTCACGCGGGATGAGCTGGTGGCGCTGGTGGAAGAGGCGCTGCGGGCCCGCGGCCTCGCTTGACAGGCATCCGGCTAGCACTCAATGATGAGAATTTCGATTGGAGGTTGAATGGGGGAAGCTCTAGGAATGATTGAAACCCGCGGATTGGTGGCCATGATTGAGGCCTCCGACGCGATGGTGAAGGCCGCCAAGGTCACCCTGGTGGGCTGGGAGAAGATCGGTTCGGGATACGTGACGGCGCTGGTGCGCGGCGATGTGGCCGCGGTGCGAGCGGCAACGGATGCCGGCGCCGCCGCCGCCCGCCGTGTTGGCGAGCTGGTGAGCGTGCACGTCATTCCGCGTCCGCATCCGAGCCTGGAAGACGTTCTGCCGATCGGCAAGAGCACGAAGTAATGATTCTCGCCCGCGTGGTGGGGAATGTTGTCGCCACTCGCAAAGACCCGCGTCTGGAAGGCAAGAAGCTACTTCTGATCAAGCCGGTTTCGCCGGAGGGCAAGGAAGACGCGAACTACGTGATCGCCGTCGATTCGGTGGGCGCCGGGGCGCGCGAACTGGTGATCGCCGTTTCGGGCAGTTCGGCGCGCATGGCGGAAGGCTGCAAAGACAACCCTGTCGATACGGCCATCATCGGCATTGTGGACAGCGTCTCGCTCGACGAGACGAGGAAGAAAGGCTGAGCGGTGTTCCTCGCCAAGGTGGTAGGCCGGGTGTGGGCCACGATCAAGGATCCGAAACTGGAAGGGCAGCGCATGCTGATCATTCAGCCGGTGACGCCGGAGTTGCAGCCTACGGGCAAGCAACTCATCGTGCTGGACAGCGTCGGCGCGGGGGCGGGCGAACTCGTTTATTGCTGCAAGGGGAAGGAATCGAGTTTCCCCTTTCTTCCGGTGGAGGTGACCACGGACACCTCCATTGTCGGCATCATTGACGAGTTGCATGTGCGGCGTCCGCCGAAGGAGCCGGCATGCTGATCGCGCGAGTGATTGGGGAAGTGGTGGCGACGCAACACCACGCAAGCCACGACGGGCAGAAGGTGCTGTTGGTGCAGCCGCTGCATCTGGACGGAACGGATCGCGGCGACGCGGTAGTGGCCATGGATGCCGTCGATGCGGGCATCGGCGACAAGGTGTTGCTGGTGACGGAGGGTTTTTCGGCGATGACCAGCGTGGGGCGTCCCAATTCCCCCATCGATATGGCGGTGATCGGTGTCATCGACCGGGTGGATATGCTGTAATCTAGAGCATGGCCGCTGTCCTCGCTCTTCTGTTTTTCCTTCCTTTTCAAGTTGAGCATCAGAAGCATCACCCGCCACGGAACCCCGATGAATACGCCAAAATCCTCGAGGATCCAAAGCGCGACAGTTGGCAAAAACCGCACCAGGTGATCCAGGCGCTGAAGCTGCGCCCGGATGAAGTGATAGCCGATATCGGGGCCGGGTCCGGGTATTTTGCGCGGCGCTTCGCGCGTCACGTGAAGCAGGTGCTGGCGGTGGATATCGACGCCAAGCTGCTGGCGATCGTGGCCAAGCACGGGGCAGCGAATATCAGGAACGTGCTGGCCGCGCCCGACAATCCGCGGCTGGCCGATGCGAGCGTCGATACGGTGTTT
>JAEUQG010000282.1 GCA_016789755.1 Bryobacterales bacterium | reverse complement strand
TCGACATCAGCTCCTCCAACTTCCCCCGCTTCGACATCAACCCCAACACCGGTGAACCCCTCGCTCGCCACCGGCGCACACGCGTCGCCGCCAATACGGTCTATCACGATGCGGCGCACCCATCGCACATCGTCTTGCCGGTGATCCCCTAAATCACCAGCACCTCGTCGCCGACTTCCGGCAGTGAGTAGAAACCTCGCGGCACCCCGTCCAGCACAAAGCTGGCAACACTTCCCAAACTTCGCTCGCTGATCACGAACATGTTGTTTCCCATGTGCAACGAATGAGATGTCTGGATGCTCCAACTGCCAACCGCTGACGGAGCCAGTGCCGCCGGCCGCAACACGACCACTCCACCCAACACGGGGTCCACTCCCGCCCTCACCACCTTGTAGCGCCCCGGCGCCAAGCGTAAAGACAGAGGATTTCCGCGCAGCGTTCCGGAAATACTCAGTCCCTTGATCGCCCCGCGTAACAAGCTATCGTGTACGGTCAGCATGGCAGTGATTCTCTGCCATCAAACTCGTGGAAAGGCGCCGGCACAGATCATCGGCCCTGCAAATCCATGCTGCCGCCACACGTATCAAATCTTGAAAAAGATCTTCCGCTGATACAGCCAGTAGCACAAATACCACATGATCCCCATCACCGCCAGATTCAACGGGATCGCCCCCGCATCCCCAAGAAACTCAAACTTGCCCGTGAAGTTCCCCACCCCACGAGCCAGCCACCCCCGCAGCACTTGGGAGAAGCTGTAGATGAAAATGCAATTCATCCCCACCACGACAGCCGGAAAGGTCCACCCCTTCCACCCCTTGCATTCAATCGCCCAGTAGCAGGCGGCGAATGCCAGCAACACCCAACCGGCGCTGAAGAATGTGAATGAACCCAGCCACAACCGCTTCACCATCGGGACCCATGGCGCCAGCGCCAACCCCAAACCAAACGCGCCCGCCGAGCAGGCAAACAGTACCCGTAACCGGTCCGCATGCGCCCGGTAGTGTGCCAGCAGCATTCCCGTCCACACCCCAAACAGGATCGTTATTCCGTTGCCTAGAAAATTCAGAGTCGTGTAATGCCCGGAATAATTGTATCCGAGCAGCTTCAAATCCATCACCGCGCCGATGTTCCCCGTTTGCGAAAACGGCCCGTCCGCGCCCGGAAACAGATAGAACAACCCGTGATGCACCGCCATCATCCCCGCAGCCGTCAGAGCCTGCATCCGGAACGGCAGTTGCATCACCGCAAAGCACACGACGTAACCCAGCGCGATTTGGCACAGCACGTTGATCAACTGAAACTGCAGTCCCTTCGTGCTATTCCAATTCGAGAGCACATTCGATAGCACAATCAGGAATGCGGCCCGCCATAGCACATGCCGGAACAACTCCCCGCGCCTCGCGCCTTGCGCCATCCTGCGGGCCGCCGACAACGGCAGAGCCACGCCTACGATGAAGGTGAACGCCGGTTGAATCAAGTCCCACAGCGTACACCCCGCCCACAGTCTGTGCTCGAACTGATCGGCCAGCCAAGCTAACCCGGCGTTGTTCTTGAATGCCTCATGGATTCCAAAACCGTGCGAGATCAGCAGCAACATCGTCAGCCCGCGAAACACGTCGAGCGACAAGAGGCGTTCCGCCGCGGCGCTCGAACCGGAGGAAGCCGAAGCGGAAGAACGCGTCCGTTCAGCAGGAGGAGCGGATACAGCGGCCATAGGACCGCATTGTATCAGCTACAGTTCCAAATTGCCCCGGTACACCATCGCCTTCAACGGGAATCGTTGCAGCACCTTGATGGGACCCGCTTCCGCGAAAAATTCCACTGCTCCTTCTGAAGCCTCCAGTCCCTCCATCCGCGGGAAACGCACCGCCGCCATCAAGTGCGTCCCGTGCTCCGGAACGTCCGCCGAGGAAGCATAGACGGTCCGCCGGCCCTTCACAGACAGCGCCGCGGTTTTCAGCAGCAGCTTTTCCATCGGCGCCGTGCTTTCCCCCGCGACAACAGTTGGAATGCCGGCGAGGTGAATCAGATATTCTCTCGGGGGCGCCGCAACCTCAGAAGCTCGCTCCGCCAGCGCCAACGCCTGCCGCACCGGCAGCGCACTGGACCATCGAACCGTGAGGTAAGCCTCCGTCTTCACACCGCCACCCGTTCGCCCATCGCCGCGCGAACCGCCTCCGTTGCCACCGCCGGGCACCGGAAACCGCCTGTCCCCGGATCCGCCCGGCCACCCCACGCCCGGTATCCGCGGCAAGCCGATTCCGCCAGGCAAACCTATCTGGCTGAACGACGCCGCGAACGGAGCCACGTTCGGCAACGCAAACGGAGCAGTCAGTGGCCTCGCCCACGGCGAATCAGTCAGCATCTCATCCACGAATTCCCGGGTCCAGTTCGGATACTCAGGCTTGTCCCAATTTTTCCCAAAGGCCACACCAGCCAACGAAGCAAGAAAGAGTCTGCGCTGCATGCTTGCTCTGTGTGACGCACAGTCCTCACGCATGGTTCCTCTTCTGGTACACTCGTGCCCAATTCATGCGAAGACGCGACCTCCTTCTCGCCGCCATGGCCCCCGCGCCGGATCTGCAACTCAAGCCCATCGCCGCGCGGCACACAGCAATCGCCGAACGCGACACACGGGCCGGCATCTGGGGACGCATCGGTGGCTCGCCCGCCGAGCACCTCTCCGCAGCCGTGCTCCATGATCAACTCCAATCCATTCTTCCCCAGGTCAAGCTCGAAGAGTTCGCATTCGAAGCCCACCGGGCCCTCGATTGGTCGCTCCAGGTAGACGGCGCCCCGCTCCGCACTGCCATGCCCGCGCCTTTTGAGGCCCGTTTCCCCGATGGCGGACGCACCGCGAAGATTGTCCACATCGCCCCAGACGGCGATTGGTCGTCCGCCAAAGACAAATGGGCATTCGTAAGTTCCAGCGCCACTTCATCCACCGCTTTTAACATCGTGCGCGAAAATCTTCTCTATCAGAAGGCAGTTGCGGCCCAAGCTGCCGGACTCATCTTCGCACTCCCCACCCCGAAATCCTCTCGATGGCGCAGCGTGGTCCCCGTCGACAAACCTTACGCCGTCAAAGACGAGCGTTACCCTGGTGGACTTCGTCCTATCCCGTGCTTTGCCATCGACAGCATCGATGGTGCCCTGGCAGCCGGCGCCGCCACCGCCACGGCATCCATTACCTACTCCCGGCCCTCAAAACTCACCGGCCGCAACGTCGTCGGCTATTTGCCCGGCAGCAGCGATCATGCTACCGGCATCATGTGCCACATCGATTCTTTCTTCACGGGAGCCATCGACAACGCCAGCGGCATCGCCGCGATGGTGGGCGTCGCCGAATCCCTCGCCCGGCTCCCCCGCGGCGCCCGGCGCACGGCCTTCTACTTCCTCGGTCTCTCCGCCCATCACGACGAGGCCGCAGGAATGCGCGACTGGGTCGCCCGTGATCGAGGGCGCTTCGCTCGTGTCAGGCATCTGGTCCTGCTCGAACACGTCGACGCCATTGATTCCGAAGAGGGTCGCACGGCCGGATGGCCGATGCCTCTGAACAACCAGCGCACCGCTTATCTCGGCAGCGAAGGCTGGCCCGAAGTCCGCGCCCTCCTCCCCAATCTCGTGCGCGAAAGCGGCGTCATGACCGTAGATCCAAAGATGCAGGACTCCTGCATCGCAGATCTATTCGTTACTTGCGGACAAGTGAAGAGTTTCTGCCTGATGAATGCTCCGCCCTACTACCACACCGATCACGACACCATCGACCGCATTAGTGAATCAGGCATCCGTAACGCAGCCACATTCCACAACCTGCTGCTCGCCAAACTCGGGCTCGCGCAATTTTAGGGAGCGTGCGACGAAAAAGGCTCTGTGCCAACCTTCAGGCGCCGCACGCTGGGATTGGGTCGCTAAATATACATTAAAGCCGTTCTGGTCCTTTTCCAACAGGAGTTTTGTAAAGGATTGTTAAGGGCTTCAGCAATTCTTGCAGAGATAAATATGTACGGAAAAGCAAGGATTTAATCGCCGGTACCGTCGTGTTCATCCGCGCCGCAATCTGCACGTAATCCAGCCCCTCATACTTGTGCAAAATCAGCGCTTGTCTCTGCCTCGGCGGCAGGGAATTGATCACCTCGCGGATCCGCTCAATGTGCTCCTTGTCCAGCAGCTTTCGCTCCGGAGTCGCACCCGGTTCCGTCAGCCGCCGCAACGAATCCGGCTGCGCATCGAAACTGCTCGTGTTGCGATACTGATTCTGCGACCGCAGCCAGTTCAGCGACCGATTGAAGGCGATCCGGTAAAGCCATGTGGAAAAGGACGCCGTCGGCTGATAACGCTCGCGCGCCTGATATACCCGCAGGAACACTTCCTGCGAAAGTTCCTCCGCAACTGCTGCATCGCCCGTAATCCGCCGGATCAAACGCTGCACGTTCGTGCGATGGCGCTGATGCAGCACTTCCAAGCTGTCGTGATCCCCATTCTTGAGGGAGAGCATTAACTCGCGGTCGTCCAGTTCAATGATCGGCATGGAATATGGGCACACTCGATGCTGGGGCCGGACGCGGCGGGAACCCCTAACGGCTCTAAGGACGGTTGTTGTCGCCATACGGTTTCACAATTCTTCCTGCCGGCCTCGGGCCACCGTCCCTCGCCGCAACCTCGCCGGTGTTAGTGTGGAACGGAACATGCCATTTTCCTGCGCAATCCCCCGTCGCGCGTTTCTCACCACCCTCCCGGCCCTTGCCAAACCCCGTATCGCCGTTCTTGAGGAACTGGCTCGGAACCTATCCGGGCGCGGCGCGGTCCTCCACAATGGCCGCACCATCCACACCTGGGGCGACCAAACCGAGGTCAGCGACTGGCTCTCCTCGGCTAAGCCCGTCCTCAGCACTCTCCTTTTCTTCGCCATCGCCGAACGCAAGGTCAGGACCATCGATGCCCTCCTCCTGGACCAAGGTTGGCCCCTCATCGAAAAGGACCGTTCGATGACGCTGCGTCATCTCGCGAACATGACCAGCGCCTACGCGCGTCCCGATGTCCCGGGCTCAGCCTGGGCCTATAACGATTTCGCCATCAACCTCTATCAGAAGACTCTCTTCGACCGTGTTTTCCGACAGGACCCCGACACCGCCGCCAATTCCCGTTTCGCCCCTCTCGGCCTTCAGGATGGGCTCCGCTTCCGTCCCACCAACCGACGCATGAGTGCCTCTGTGCGCGACTTCGCCCGTATCGCGCAGTTTTGGCTGGCCCGCGGCAAGCACCAAGGCCGTCAGATTCTCCCCAAGCATCTCTTCACCAGCTACTGCCGCCCGCAAACGCCCGCCAATCTACCGCACACGCAGAGAGCAGAAACCAACGACTACCTCATGCTCGGCACCTACGGTGGGGGCTCCGATCATTTCACCGATCATGGCGCCGGAATCTACGGATGCAACTGGTGGTTTAACGCTGCCGGCCGTCTCCACCCCAACGCCATCACCTGGCCCGATGCGACGCAAGATACCTTCATGAGCATAGGCGCCGGAGGCAACTGTGCGGTGATGATCCCCTCACGGAAAACCGTCCTTCTGGCTGCCCGGGCAAACTGGGGCAAACACACGCCGGGCGATGCGGCTGCCCCCGCCAATCAGCACATCAAACTGCTGCTACAGGCTCTCAGCTAGGTCGCCTTCTGCCCCTTCTTCTCTTCCGCCTTGCCTTTTTCGGGCATCACCCGAACCGTGTACACCCCCGCCTTATGGACACGGGGCGTGAACGAACGCCCCTGGATCCGCACCGTGAATACGACCTCGTTGTTCGATTCATCCACCACCTGCACCACCGGGTCGTCGACCGCGGCCTTCACCTCCGGCAGTGCATATCGGGCATTGCTGATTCCGTTGTCGTATTGATGAATCGTAATCGGCCACCCCGGATAGGGCGCCGCTCCCGCCTTGGTCGCATCCACATGCCGAGCCCAGTTCGCTAACTCGATCTTCCGCGACTTCCGGTCCACCTCGATAATCCCGTACCCCGTCGCCCTATCGTAAAGCGCCGCCGGCTTCATCCCCGTCTGCACGGGATTTGCCACTGCATGCACCGTGATCTTGTTGCCGAATCCGTCCACATACTCCCCGCAAGTGCGCGGCGCGTCTGCCGGACAATTCCCTCCTTTCACAGGAGGAAACCACCGCCGCGGAAATAGGTTGCTAATCGCCGGAGTGCAGATCATATAGGGCCCATCGTTGAAGTCGTCGATGCCATAACGAACCGTGCTTCCCAGATGCTGGTCCCCTCCGATATGAAACGCCGCAGCTTTCCGCATCGCCCGTAACCCACGCGTCCGGGGAGTCTGCGGCCACCCATTCGAATCGTGATCCGCCACCATCATTTCTCCCTCGGCATACTCTCCCGGCTTCAGCACAGGCAGCTTCGAGGTCACCGAATCCGTGTTCGCAGGCGGTGGCAACGTGCACAAATTCGCCCACAGCGTCTGCGACACCAGGACTTTCATATACACACCCTTCCAATCCTGCGCCCATTTTTCCAGGAACTCCAACTGCCGCGCCCCCAACAATTCCGCCCCTGGCACATCTCCATCCTGCGCGGCCTTATAGCGTGGGTTCTGTGCCCATCCATTCCGTATATCCGCCCATGGCACGCTCGTCCTTGGCGACGACTTCCACTTGCGGTCTTCCACGATGGCGAAGCTCACCCCGCCATACTCGAGCGACGTGTAGTACACGCCGATTCCCTGCCCTACCGGCGTCGGATCGAAGGGGTCGGGCAGATGGCTCGTCTGATGCCGCTGCACCATATTTACCAGCGCCGCTTCCATCTTGTACCCGCCCGAGTCCTGCCAGCTCTGCACCACGCTCACCTTCGTCTCCGGATCGCTCGGATCGATTACAGCCTTCTTCC
>JAEUQG010000241.1 GCA_016789755.1 Bryobacterales bacterium | reverse complement strand
ATTTCACGCACGGCATCGGGCATCATGTGGGATTGGAGGTGCACGATGCAGCGGCCAACGACGCACCGCTGGCGCCCGGCATGGTGATCACTGTCGAGCCGGGAATATATATTCCCGAAGAGAACACAGGCATCCGCATCGAAGACATGGTGCTGGTGACGGAGAGCGGCGCGAAGGTGCTTTCGAGCGCGCTGCCGCGCGGGGCCTCGGATGTCGAGCGGCGGATGCAACGCTGATGGCTGCTCCTGGCGATCCGCGGAAGCTGCCGTACCTTCTCATCGGCGTGGGGTCGCTGATGCTGGGCCTGTTTGCGGGCTGGACTCCGATCGCTTCGCGCATCGACAACTATTACTACGACTGGCTGCTGATGTTGAACAAGCCTTCCGAAGCGGCGCACGATGCGTATCTGGTGGAGATTGACGATCAGACGTTGATCGACTACAAGGGCTCGCGGCAATTGCGGCGGACGATGGCGAAGGCTCTGGAAGTGCTGGCAGGCGCGGGGCCGAAGGCGGTGGCGATCGACTTGATACTGGCCGATGAAGACGACGCTGGAGGGGACGAACTGCTGGCGGCGGCGATGGCCAAGGTGCCGAACCTGGTGTTGAGTTCCGACATCATGCGCAACTCGGACCGGTGGGAAGAGCCATATGCTCCGTTTGCGAAAGTGGCGAAGGCGATCGGGCATGTGCACGCGGATCTGGATCAATACGACGGGGTGAGCCGTCAGGTGCAATTGGAGAAGGTGGCGGAGCGCAAGCGGCGCTGGGCGATGGCGCTGGAGGCGTACCGGTTGGCGATGGGCGGGGAGCAGATTGTGGAATCGCAGCGGGATCTGGACGTGGCTGGGAAGCGGCTGCCGTTTCCGCGGCGGGGGGAGCGCGGACGGCCGATGTTGATTCGATACCGCTGGGCGCCTCTGCCGCGTCTATCGCTGAAGACGTTGATTGAGAGGCCTGAAGAGGCTGCGCGGCTGAAGGGGAAGGTGGTGTTTCTCGGGGTGACGTCTTTGTCGCAGGCGCGGGACCGCTGGGTGACTCCGTATTCGACGAGCATGGGGATGCCGGGGGTGGAGATTCACGCCCACATTTACGAGACGCTGGCGCAACGGGATTTTCTTTTCGCGGCGAGCAACATCAGTATTGTGCTGGCGGCGGCGGTGCTGGCGATGGCGCCGGCGGTGGTGTTCGCGTATCTGGGCGGATGGCATGCGTATGCGGTGGCGGCGATTCAGATCCTGTGGGCGCATTCGCTGCCGCATGTTGTGTTTTCGAACGGGATAGTGTTTCCGATTCTGGCGCCGGCGGCGTGCGCTTGGTTGAGCGTGATCGGATGCGGATCGTGGCAGTATTTCGTAGTCCGGAAGCAGTTGCGAAGATCGGAGGCGGACCGCAGCCGTTACCAGCAGGCGATCCATTTCGTGTCGCATGAAATGAAATCGCCGCTGACGGCGATACAGGGGTCGAGCGAGTTGATCAGCCGGTATAACATGACCGAGGAAAAGCGCAAGCAAATGGCGCAGATGATCAACAGCGAATCGAAGCGGCTGGCGAAAATGATCCAGACGTTTCTGGACGTGGAGCGCCTGGAAGAAGGCCAAATGGAGTTGAAGAAGGAGCCGTTCGCGGCAAGCGATACGGTGATTGTGTGCGCGGAACGGGCGAGGCCGCTGGCGGAGCGGAAGAAGATCGGATTGGAGGTGAAGGGGCTGGCGGAGGCGGAGGTGTTGGGGGATCGGGAACTGATGGAGTACGCTGTATATAACCTGTTATCGAACGCCGTGAAGTATTCGCCATCGGGCACCGAAGTTGCGGTGGAGTCGCGTTACGACGCGGGTCAACTGCGGATTGCGGTGAGCGATCAAGGGATCGGGATGGATGAGAAAGAGCTGAAGCAGGTTGGCCAGCGGTTCTACCGGACCAAGCGGGCCGAGCAGAGTGGAGAGGCAGGCACGGGAATCGGACTGTCGATCGTGGGACAAATCGTGGAGCATCACGGGGGAAGGCTGGAGATCGCCAGCACGCCGGGAAAAGGCTCCTGTTTTACGATCGTTCTTCCCGCGAAAGGGAACTGATTTTGGCGAAGATTCTAGTAGTGGACGACGATGCTTCGATCCGGGAGACGCTGGTGACGTTTCTCGAATTGGAGAATTATGCGGTGGATTCGGCGGCCTCAACCGAGGAAGCGATTGCGAAGCTGCAATCGGAGGCGTTTCCGATCGTGATCAGCGATGTGTATCTGGATGAGCGCACGGGGCTCGACATTCTGAACGCGGCAAAGAACGCCAATCCCGATTGTTCGGTGATCCTGATGAGCGGGCGGGGCACGATCGAGACGGTGATGGAGGCGACCAAGCGCGGGGCATTCGATTACGTGGCCAAGCCGTTCGATTTGGACAAGATGCTGGAGATAATCCACCGTGCGGAGGAGGCGGCGCGGGGGTCCGACGACGAAGACGCGGATGTGGAAGACCTGCCGGTGAGTGAAATGATCGGCAGTTCGCCGGCGATGGTGGAGGTGTACAAAACCATCGTCAAGGCGGCGCCGAGCGACGTGACGGTGTTGATTGAGGGCGAGACGGGCACGGGCAAGGAACTTGTGGCGCGGCTGCTTCACAATCTGAGCCGGCGCGCCGCGCAGCCGTTTGTGCCGGTGGATTGCGGATCGATCACCGGGTCTCTGCTGGAGAGCGAACTGTTCGGGGCCATGCGAGGGGCGTACACGGGGGCCGACCGCGACAGAGTGGGAGCGTTGGAGGCGGCCCATAACGGCACGGTATTTCTGGATGAAATCGGCGAAATCGACGAAGGGTTTCAGTTGCGCCTGTTGCGCTTCCTGCAGGAGCGGGAAGTGCGTCCGCTGGGGGCCTCGCGGGCGAAGAAGGTGGATGTGCGGGTGATCGCGGCGACGAACAAAGACCTGGCCAAGCGGATGGAGGAAAAACGTTTCCGGGAAGATTTGTTTTACCGGCTGAATGTTGTGCCGATCAAGCTGCCGGCGCTGCGCGACCGGCGGGGGGACATTCCGCTGCTGGCGGAAACGTTCGTCGGCAAGGCGAACGAGCGCTACCGGTTGAACGCCAGGATCACGAAGAGCGGGATGCGGGCGATGGAGGAATACGCCTGGCCGGGGAACGTGCGGCAGTTGCAGCACATGATCGAACGGCTGTCGATTCTGGCGCCGCAATACAGGATAGACGAGGAGGCCGTGCTGGACGCGATCCAGTCGCTTTCTTCGCGCGACGGGCAGGGCGGGGAATCGCTGGCGGATACGGAAGCCGATCAGATCAAGAAGGTGCTGGCTGCGACGAGTGGAAACAAGAGCCGCGCGGCGAAGATATTGGGCATCGAGCGCAAGACGCTGTACCGGAAGCTGGAGAAGATGGGGCTGGGGTAATGGCGGAAGGAAATCGCGTCTACGCGGAGAGTTTGAGAAACCGTTCGTAGGCGGCATCCCAAGCGGCGCCGGCCGCGGGAGAATGGACGGCGACATCGAAGGAATTGCGTACGACTTGCCGGATATCGGCGAGGGAGCGCAGGTCGCCCGCGCCCATCGCCTGGACCAGTATGTTGCCGGCGACGGTGGCTTCGGAAGGGCCGGCGATTACCACGCGCGCCGTGCAATCGGCGACGAACTGGTTCAACAAGGCGTTGCGGCTGCCGCCGCCGACGATATGGATGCGGCGGATGGGATGGCCGGTGAGGGATTCGAGGCTCTCGAGGACCTGCCGGTAACGCAGGGCGAGGCTTTCGAGGATTGCGCGGCAGAATTCGGCGTGGCTTGCGGGCGGGGCCTGGCCGTGCGCCTTGCAGTGTGCGGCGATTTTGCCGGGCATATCGCCGGGCTCGAGAAACGCATCGGGATGGAGCACCGCCGGGAAGGGGCGGGCCGAGGCGGCCATTCCGGCCATTTCGGCGTAGGAGTAAGTTGTGCCTTCGAGCGCCCAGGCCTTGCGGCATTCCTGCCAGAGCCAGAGTCCGGCGATGTTCTTGAGCAGGCGGACGCGGCCTTCGACGCCGATTTCATTGGTGAAATTCAACTCCGCGCAATGGGCATTCACGATGGGCTCGGCCAGCTCGACTCCCATCAAAGACCAGGTGCCGCTGCTGATGTAGCACCAATCGCCGCCTTCTTCCACGGGGACTGCCGCCACGGCAGCGGCGGTATCGTGGCCGGCCACGGCATAGACGGGGACTCCGCCTTCGAGCGAAGGCCCGAGCAGCGTGCCAGGCTGGACAATCTCCGGGAGGATGGCTGCGTTGAGGCCGAGGCGCGACAACAATTCCGTGGCAAAACGTTTTTGGATCGGGTTGTAGAATTGCGAGGTGCTGGCGATGGTGAGTTCGGCGCGCTTCACTCCGGTGAAGAAGTAGTTGAACAGATCGGGCATGAAGAACAGCGTTTCCGCAACTTCGAGGGCGGGCGCGTTCTGCTGGGCCATGGCGTGCCACTGGAACAGGCTGTTGATCTGCATGATCTGAATGCCGGTGTGGGCGAAGATCTCCTCGCGCGGGACCACGGCGAAGGTGCGGTCGAGCTGGCCGTTGTTGCGGGCATCGCGGTAGTGGCGCGGGTTGTCGGCGAGCGCTCCGTCGCGCCCGAGGAAGGCGATGTCGACGCCCCAGGTATCGATGCCGATGCCGCTGAGGGCAAGCTTGCGCTCGCGGGTGGCGATGCGCAGGCCTTCGCTCATTTCATGGAAGAGCCGCAGCGTATCCCAATAGAGACCGGTGGGGAGACGTACGGGCTGGTTGGGAAAGCGGTGCAATTCTTCGAGCGCGAGTTTGCCGTCGACGATTGCGCCGAGCATGGCGCGCCCGCTTTCGGCGCCGAGGTCGAAGCCGAGGAAGTGCTTCATCGCGACACCTCAATCACGACCTTGCCGACGCCGTCGGAATAATCGGCGAGGAGTTCGAAGCCGCGCGGGGTTTGATCGAATGGGAGGACGTGGGTAACGAGAGCATCGGAGACGCGCTTTTCGGCAAGCAGGCGAGTGGCGGCGATGCCTTTGTGATTGGAGCGCTTCAGGGTGCGGATGAGGATCTCCTTGCTCATCGCCGTTTGCATGTCGAGGTCGAGCACCTCTTCGGTGGGGATGCCGATGAGCATGTACGTGCCGCCGGGGCGCGCGATACGGATGCCCATGTTGATGGTCTGGAGGGCGGCGGCGGCATCGAGAACGAGATCGACACCGCGGCCGCGCGTTTCGTCCATGACTGCCTCCTCCATGCGGTCGACGGGGACACAACGCTCGACGCCCATTTTCGCGCCCAGGGCCAGCCGGTGCGGAAGCTTGTCGCAGAGAAAGACGCGAGAGGCGCCGGAGAGCTTGGCCATCGAGGCGCACAGCATTCCGATGGGCCCGGCGCCCATGACGGCGACAGTGTCGCCGACGGCGATCTGGACGAGTTCCATGACGTGAACGATGACGGCGACGGGTTCGACCAGCGTGGCTTGGGTCCAGGTGAGGGAATCGGGGACGGGGTCGGCGTTGTGCTCGGGGATCACGGCGTATTCGCGGAACAGGCCGGGTGTTCCGGCGCTGCCGAGGAAGACGCAGTGAATACAGTGGTTGTGCTGGCCGCGGAGGCAGTATTCGCAATGGCCGCAGGTGATGGAGGGCTCGATGGAGACGCGGTCGCCCACCTTGCGGTGATGCACATTTTTGCCGACGGCGATGATCTCGCCGGCGGGCTCATGGCCGAGCACCTGGGGGTAGGCGGCCTTGGTGTGGCCGATGGCTCCATCGAGATACCAGTGCATGTCGGAGCCGCAGATGCCTACCTGGCGGAGCTTGACGAGGACTTCGCCGGGCCCTGGGTCCGGGGGATCGGGGAGGATCATTTCCTCGAGGTTGCGTTGATCGACGAGGGCAAAGGAGCGCATGAAGAACGTTATTGTATCGCGTGGGGGGAGGGGGCCGGAACAAGGGCGGGGAAGGGGGATTAAAACATGCAGGGAAGAAAATGTTCTTGGAATGTGGTATCCTAATGTTTCGAGCAGTTTTTGTATTATGCCCAAGAAAAGTAGCAAATCCGTTACCGCCGCCGTGGAACCGAAGCCGGTTGCCGCGGCTCCTGTAAAGGAAAAGAAACCGCGCGCCCGCAAAGTTGCGGCGCCTGCCCCCGTTGCGCAAAGTTATGAAACGCTCCAGCAGGAAATCGCGAAACTGGCGTATTTCTTCTGGATGGAACGCGGACAGGAACACGGCAATGCCGTTGAGGACTGGCTGCGTGCGGAACGCGAAGTAATGAACAAACTGGCAATGCCATCCGAGCGGCGCCAATAATTCCCCCCTGTTAGCTGGGATTTTCCTTGAGATAACCTGAACCGCCGGGGGCGCGTGTGTTTGTGCGCCCCCGGGTGATCTAGCGGACACCCCGCAATACACCGATGTCGATGGTCTGCCCGCTGAGATCGCCGTATCCTCGCGCGACGCGGATCCGTTCGGCTTCCTTGCGCAGCCGCGCGGCTTCCTTTCCGCGTTTTGCGGCATCGAGCAAGCGGGCGTGCTGCAGCATCTGCCGCACGACGAGGGTGTGTTCGCGGCCGAGCAACTGTCCGCTGAGGTCGAGCGCGCGACGGTGAATCTCCACCGCTTCGCGGGCGCGGCCTCGATTCGACAGCGCCGCGGCGTGTGCCGCGGTGAACTGGGCGATGGACGGGTGCACTTCGGAAAGTCCGGCGCGCCTCCAATCCGCCAAGCCTTCGCGCAGGATGCGATCGCTCTCTTCCGGCGACGGCTTGGCCAGCGCCGCGCCCAGCGCACAGAAGGAGAGGATGGCGGCAGGGTGCATCTTTCCGAGGCTTTCCTGTAAGTAGCTTGTGCTCTGACGCAGCAACGTGGCGGCTTCCGAATCCCTGCCGATGGATAGCAGCAGCATTCCGAGTCTTGCGGTCTCCGCGTTGACATCGGAATGGGCTGGGCCGAACTCTCGTTCGAGAATCGTCAGCGACTGCCGGAAGGCATCCTCGGCCTTGGCGTATTGGCCGCGCGACCAGTGGAGCAGTCCATAGGAATCCCATACCTGCGCCAAGCGGCGATGGCCGTTGGGGAAATAGCGTTTGCCGGCGTCCAAGGCCTGTTGCAGATCGGCTTCTGCTTCGCGCGGGCGGTTGCGGTTGACCTTCACTTCGGCGAGCGACGAGAGGACCGCCAACAGCAGGTCGGGGGCCTGTCCGGATTCGGCCCCGATCAACGACAACGCTTGTTGCAGGTAGGTTTCGGCGGCCTGGAAGCGGCCGAGTTGATTGTCGAGCGTACCTACCATTTGCAGAATCGCGGCGCGATAACGGGGCGAAGAATTCCCTTCCGCTTCCGATAGGAGAGTGAGGCCGAGCGCGTGCGCCTCCGTCATCCGGCCGCCGGCGGCAAGGCGCAAGAACTCGGCTTGGCGTGTGCCTTCCCAGCCTGGGTCCTGCTGGGCCGGAAGGACGCACACGGAGAGTGAGAGCAGGATGGCGATCCGCATTTGCCTGCTCAAACGGCGAGCAGAACGAAAGCGCCGAGCGTGCCGGCAGGCTGTTTGGCGATGTCACCGCCGAGAGACAGGACCACGCCGACGAGTAAGCCTCCGGCGGCGAAGTATCCGCGCACGAGATACACGGCGCCCATCCCTTCGGCCGTCAGTTCCACTCCCTCGGGCATATCCGCTTGCGCCGCTTTGACGCCGCCCGTAACCTTCAATTGCGCTTTGGGGCCAAAGGCCAGGGTGCCGGAGACGGCGCCGCTTTCGTCCGTGCTCACGGTGAGTTCGCCCAAGGGGGCCCACGGGGCAGCGATGGTAGCCGGCCGGCCGGCGGCGCCCGCCATGGGGCAGTAACTGCGGTAGGTCCATTTTCCGTTGAGTGTTTGCATGAACCACTTAGCGCGGGTTGCGGCAATGGTCCGCAAAAAAATCCCTGCACGGGTGCTGTATAGTAGACAAACACAACGCTGGAAAAAACGAGGAATCGAGGGATGGGGATGCAATCTGGCGCGGGTGAAGTCACGGCTCTGCTCGAAAGAGTACGCGCGGGCGACAAACAGGCGGAGAACCGGCTCTTCGAGATCGTCATGCCGCAACTGCGGCGGCTGGCGCAATCGTTGTTGAACCGCGAACGGCCGGACCACACGCTGCAAGGCACGGAACTGGTGAACGAGGTATATCTGCGGCTTGCCGGGGCGAAACTTTCTTTGCGGGACCGGGCGCATTTTTTCGCTGTTACGGCCAGGGCCATGCGCAGAGAGTTGATCGACTACGCGCGGTCGCGTCCGAAGGTGGACGTGCTGCCGCTTGAAGGATTGCCGGAAGGATTGACATCGTTTTCCGAGCGGCGGGATCTGGCGCTGGCCATCGATGAACTGCTGGACCGGATGCGGGAGACGATGCCGCTCGAATGCTCGATTGTGGAACTGAAGTTCTTCTTCGGAATGACCGACGAGGAGACGGCGGAGGTGCTGGATCTGCCGTTGCGTTCGATGCAGAGCAAGTGGCACGATGCGCGCATCTGGCTGTTTGAACGGGCCGAGGCACAACAGTGGAAGCCATCTCATCCGCAGAGCCGCCCCGCGGCGACGACGTAGCCATCGCGATCTTTCAAGCGGCGCTGAGCCGCCCCGAAGGCGAACGCGAGGGATTCGTGCGCGAAGCCTGCGAGGATGAACCGGAACTGCAACGGGAGGTGATGCGGCGTCTACGCTGGGAGGGCCGCATGATGGGTTTCCTGCTCACTCCGGTGTTGACGCGGGAGCGGATGGATCGCCCTTTTGTTCCTGGAGACTGCATTCTGTCGGGGCGCTACCGCATCGTGCGCGTTGCGGGAGAAGGCGGGATGAGCGTGGTGTACGAGGCGTTCGACGAGAAACTCCGCCGGCGCACGGCGGTGAAGTGCCCGCGTTTCGAGTTCCGCAAGCGCCTTACGGAGGAAGCGCGCAAAGCGCTGCTGGTTCATCATCCCAACGTCTGCCGCGTGTTCGAGATTCATACGGAAGCCACTTCGACGGGGGAGATCGATTTCCTAACGATGGAGTTCATCGAGGGGCCGCCGCTCTCTGAATATCTGAAGCGGCGGCCTGAAGCGAAGGCGCCCGGATGGCTGCGCTCGGCGGAGGGCGCCGCCGTGGCGGGCCAGATCTGCCAGGGGCTGGCGGCGGTACATGCGGCGGGAATCGTGCATCGCGACTTGAAGGCGGGCAACGTGATGCTGGATGAATCCGGTGCTTCGCGGCGCGCCGTGCTGATGGACTTCGGACTGGCGCAGGACAGCGATGTTTTCCACAGCGAACTGCGCGGCACGCCATCCTACGTTGCACCGGAGTTGTGGATGGGCCGCCGGGCCACGGTGCAATCCGATATCTACGCGTTGGGAGTGCTGCTGCACGAAATGGAGTTCGGCCGGCCGCCTTTCGGCGAGGGTGTTTCGTGGCGGGAGAGGTTGCACGAAGCGCCCCGGATCGCGGGAGGGGATGGGGCGCGGGCGGTGCTCGCGGCTTGTTTGCACCCCGATCCGCGGCGGCGTCCGCAAAGCGTGGCGGAAGTGTTGCGGATGCTCTCGCGTCGCTCGCGGCGTGTGTTTGCGATAGCTGCCGCGGGCCTGGTTGGCGGGTTATGGGCGAAGGAAGCGTGGTGGCCTTCCACTATCGTTCGTCTCGCCGTGCTGCCTGCGCAGGGGCCCGCGGAAGGAGACTGGTCCGCACTCACGCAGGGCTGCCTGCACGATCTGTCGTACCGGTTCAAGACGCTGCGGCACACGCGGCGGCCGCTGGCGGTTTTCGATGTGACGCAGGCGGCGCGGGAAGAGGCGCGAGGGCCGGCGCAAGCCAAGGCAGTGCTCGGCGCCACGCACGCCATCGTCACACAGGTGCGGCGACAGGGGGAGGGATGGCGCGCCGCCGTGTCGCTGGCCGATACGGCGAGCGGGCAACTGCTGCGGCAATGGGTCCCGGTGCGGCCCGGCGGATCTCTGGCCGATCAATGGTTCGATTTGCAATCGCGAGTGGTGGGCGAATCCATCGAGATGCTGCGCTTGCATGCCGAGCCGCGCCGCCAGGAACTTCCCGCCTCCGTTTACGCCGACTACGCACAGGGGCTTGCGCTGGTGCGGGCGGAGAACCAGCAGGCGCATCTTAGTGTGCCGTATTTCGAGCGCGTGATGGCCGCCGCTCCCGATTCCGCACTTGGTTACGCGGGTTTGGCCGAGGCGCTCACCGGCATGGTGTATGCAAGCGGCGACGACACGCTGCACGCACGGGCGCTGGCGCTGCTCGAAAAGGCCGAACGATTGGACGCCGAGATGGCGCACGTGCAGCTTGCGCGGGGAAGGCTGAATCACTTCATGGGCCAGTTCGAGCGCGCGCGGGCCGACTTTCAGCGAGCCTCAGAACTGGATCCGAACGACCCGCAGCCACTGCTGGGCATCGGCTGGGAACTGCATTACCTGGGGCGCAACAGTGAGGCGGAAGTGCCGTTCCGAATCGCCATGGAGCGCCATCCGCAATACTACAAACCCTATGCCGACGCGGGGATATTTTATTACGAACTACGCAACCTGCCGCGCGCCGAGCAACTCTGGAACCAGGCCCTGCGCCTTCATCCGGCAAGCGCCAGGACGAAGCTGAATCTGGCAGTGCTCTATCTGGAATCGGGCCGCACCGGCGAGGCCGAGCGCGCGGTGGAGGAGGTTCTGGGAGGAAAGCGGAGCCTGGCGGCGCTCGAGTTGCTGGGCGATATTCATGTCCGGCAGGGACGTTCCAATCAGGCCATCGCCGCCTATGAAGAGGCGCTGCGCACTGGTCCGCCCAACTACAAAACGTGGGCGCCGCTGGCGCTTGTCTACCGCAGGCTGGCCGACAACGTGAATGCGGCGAGAGCGTTCACGTCGGGATTGGAGCAGGCCGAAGGGGGCATCGCCGCGTCGCCGCGCGACCCGGAGCGGCTGGCGTGGTGCGCCTATTACCATGCAGCGCTCGGCAACGGGGCAAGGGCGCGCGGGCGCATCGCGGATACGCTTGCGGTGGCCGGTTCGCCGGCCGGGCGCGTGCGCAAACGCCTAGTGCTTGCGTACGACATGCTGCGCGACCGGGAGTCCGCTTTGCGCTTGTTGGAAGCGGCGCCGGCCGAGTTGGCGCGGGAAATCTCCCGCGACTCAGGCTTGTCGCCGGAACTCGCCGGGGACCGGCGTTTTCAGGAAATGATTCGGAAATAGAAAGGAAATAAAGAAAATGACATATCCGTACAAAGTGCGGCTGCCCAAGGGGATGACGCTGGTGGTGGAACTGGCGGGGCGGCCCGTGGATTTCGAGATCATCTTCCCGGGCAATTCCGGCAAGGTTGTCTTCTCACGGGCAGCGGACTCCGACCCGAAGACCAAGGGAACCGTGGATCGCGATTCGCAGGGCAAGGCGCATCTGTCCGCACCCGAACCGGTGATGGCGGACCCCGGTTTCCTGCGCATTGAAAAGAACGGCGAGAGCGCCTCCTTCGTCGAATACAGCGATCCGGAAATGCCGTAAAGCTGTCCTGCCGCCGGTGGTAAACTCAGAGTCAACCGGGTCGTAGGGGAAAGATCTGCTTTAGGGAGTTGCCTCATGAGAAGCCTCGTCCTGCTGCTGCTGGCGGCATTGTCTCTCCATGCACAATTCGTGCGCGGAACTTTGTTAGGAACCGTCACGGATGAATCGGGCGCCATTATTCCGGGCGCTTCGGTGACCCTCAAGAATACGGGCACCAACGAAACGAAGAATGCCACCACCGACGACAGCGGCGGCTTTACCTTTCCGGCGCTTCTGCCGGCCACCTACAACATTGAGGTGAAGCAATCGGGCTTCAAGGTGCGCTCGCTGACAGGCATCAAGCTGGAAGTGAACCAGACGGCGCGCGTCGATGTGAAGCTGGCGGTAGGCGAAGTTTCCGAGCGCATCGAGGTCACTGCCAATGCGCTGCTGCTCAAGACGGACACCTCCGATATCGGGCATGTGGTGACCAACAAACAAGTGGTGGAACTGCCGTTGAACGGGCGCGATTATCTGCAACTGGCGCGGCTGATTCCTGGGGTAGTTCCTTCGCGCGCCGGCGCGACCGCGGGGCAGAAGGGCGTCTCGCGCAGTGTCAATTCCGTCGGCGCACGGGACACTTCCGTGAGCTTTCTACTGGACGGAGTGGACACGAACGATGTTTCGTTCCAGACGCCTTCGGTGACGCCGTCGATCGACGCCATCGAGGAGTTCAAGGTGCTGCAGAACGCCTACTCCGCCGAGTTCGGGCGGGGCGCGACGCAGGTGCTGACGGCGCTCAAATCGGGCGGCAATCAGTTCCGGGGGACGTTGTTCGAGTTCAACCGCAACGACAAACTGGCCAGCCGCAGCTTCTTCCAGCCAGGCAAGCCGGCGGCGCTGAAGCAGAATCAGTTCGGCGGCACCTTCGGCGGGCCGATCGTATCCGACAAGACATTTTTCTTCGTCAATTACGAAGGCCAGCGCATCCGCACCGGCGGCACGGGATTCTCGTTTGTGCCCACGCCGCAGCAACTGCAAGGCGATTTCAGCGCTGCGGGCGATCCGCGCGTTTTCGACCCTTCGACGCTCGATGCGGCGACACGGACGCGGCAGCAGTTTCCCGGCAACCGCGTGCCCGCGTCACGCGTCTCGGCACGGGCGCAGAAGGTGCTTCCGTTGTTTCCCGCTCCGAACTTTTCCGGGCGCGTGGGGCAGAACTTCGCACGCGACGTCGGTCAGGTGAACGACAACAACCAGGGGAACACGCGCGTCGACCATCGCTTTTCGGGCAAGGACAGCATCTTCGTGCGCTACTCCGTGCTCGATTCGTTCCGCACGCGCTATGCGACGATTCCGTTGAACGGGACGCTGGACGACATCCGCGGCCAGAACGCGGCATTCAACTGGGTGCATACGCTGAGCCCTTCGTTGTTGAACGAATTGCGGCTGGGCTTCAACCGCAACAAGTATCTGACGCCGCCGGAAGGATCGGTGGGCGAGAATCCGGCGCGCGACCTGTTCGGCTTCACCAATACGACTTCGGATCCGGTGACCAGCTTCGGGTTGCCCAACTTCGGATTCACGGGCGGATTTACGGGCATCGGGCCGGGCTCGCAGTTCCCACAGAATGCCATTACGCAAACCTGGCAATTGGTGAACAACCTCACCTGGATTCGCGGAGCGCACACGCTCAAGACGGGCATCGATTTCCGCCGCACGCGGCTCACGCAGTTGGTGGCGAACAACGATCGGGGTTCGTTCAGTTTCACGGGGCAGTTCAGCACGAATCCGGCGTCGGCGGCGGGGACGGGCAGCGCGATTGCGGATTTGCTGATGGGCTTTCCGCTCACGGCGGCGGCGGCATCGGGCGACCAGTTGGCGCACAACTACAACGAACTGTATTCGGTCTACGTGCAGGATGACTGGAAACTGAACTCGCGGCTGACCTTGAATCTGGGGATGCGCTATGAGTATGTCAGCCCGTGGAAGGAGAAGCTGAACCGCTACACCGTGGTGGACTTCGACGATCCGCGCGGGCGGCTGCTGCTGGCCGGCACCTCGAATGCTTTCGTGCCGGGGCAGGGCATTGTGAGCGCCGGGCGGGAAATTCCGGAGCGTATTTTCACTCCGGACAGGAACAATTTCGCTCCCCGCGTGGGCCTGGCCTACCGGCCCATGAACCGCACGGTGGTGCGCACGGGGGTGGGTTTCTTCTACGATGTGCAGGAAGGCAACGAAGCGCAGTTTCTCCGCAATAACGCGCCGCTGTTCTTCGTGCAGAATTACCAATCCGATCCGCTCACTCCGACGCTGCGTTTAGACACGTTGTTTCCATCGGGAGCGAACCTGCCTTCGGGGACGATTCAGCCGTTCACGCTGTCGACGTTCCAGACTCCTTATGTGGCGCAGTGGAATTTCAACATCGAGCGCGAACTGGCGGGCAACCTGATCGCGGAAATCGGCTACGTCGGATCGAAGGGCAATCATCTGCTGCGGCGCACGAACTTCCAGCAATGGGAAGGGATTCTGGTGCAGGATCCGGCGCGGCCGCTGCCGCTGGCGCAACGGGTGCGGTTCCCCAACTTCTCTCCCACTGTGATCATCGGATCGGAGAACGGGGGATCGTCCACCTACCACGGGCTGATCACGAAACTGGAACGGCGTCTGGGCAACGGGCTGAGTTTCCTCACTTCGTATACGTGGTCGAAGGCGATCGACGATTCGCACAGCTCATCGAACTTCACCGGTTCGCCGTCGAATGCGCAGTGCCGTTGCGATCTGCGCGGCAACAAAGGTCCGTCGGCTTTCGATATCCCGCACCGCATCGTGGTCAGCTACGGATACGAACTGCCGTTCGGCAAGGGCAAGCCGTTTCTCAATGGCGGCGGGGCGTCGCACAAGATTGCCGGCGGCTGGCAGTTGAACGGGATTACGTACGCGCAAAGCGGGCCGACGGCGCAGATCAACACGCAGGGCGACAATGCCAATATCGGCACGGGAGCGGGAAGCGGCAACAATCAGCGTCCGAATCTGGTGGCGGGGCAGTTCGACGGGATCGACACGGCGGCGAGCATCCAGCAGCGAGGCATCGACGCGGGGACGTATTTCTTCAACCGATCGGCCTACGCCATGCCGCCGCTGTTCCGGCTGGGCAATCTGGGCAAGAACACGATCCGCGGACCGGGCGCCACCAGTTCGGATTTTTCTTTGTTCAAGAACACGGCCATTACCGAGCGGGTCAATACACAATTCCGGGCGGAATTTTTCAATATTCTGAATCAGAACAGCTTCGGGCTGCCTGGGCTGCTGTTGGGTACTCCGACCTTCGGGGTGATCAACGGGTCTTCGGGCGGGCGCGTTGTGCAGTTTGCTTTGAAGCTGATGTTTTGACGCATCTGTTACCCTGAAGTGTGTATCCTAACCTCTACGATATCGACCCCGGCGCCGATGCTCCAGAGATCGTGCGCATGATCGTCGAGATCCCGAAGAATTCTCCGAACAAGTACGAATACGATAGCGGACTGGGGCTGTTCCGCATGGACCGGGCCCTGTATTCGCCGCTGCACTATCCGGGCGATTACGGCTTCATCCCGGGCACGCTGGCCGAGGACCACGATCCGATGGACGTACTGTGCCTGGTGACCGAGCCGACATTTACGGGCTGCCTGCTGGAGGTGCGGCCGGTGGGCATCCTGAACATGGAAGACAGCAAGGAAGGGGACCAGAAGGTGCTGGCCGTTCCGCGCCGCGATCCGCGCTATGACCAGGTGCACACCATGGATCAGATTTCGACCCACGTGCGGCGGGAGATTGAGCACTTCTTTACGATCTATAAGGAGCTTGAGGGCAAGGTCACGCGGTTGCAAGGCTGGGGCGGCCCTGCCGACGCCCGACGCGCCATTGTCGAATCGCGCAAGCGCTATTTGGATAGCAAAGGCGCGTCCGAGCCCGTTGCCGAATAATCGCCCCGCATGCGCCTGATCATCGACACGGACCCCGGAATCGACGATGCCCTGGCGCTGCTCTACGCGCTTGCTTCGCCTGAGGCGAGGATCGAAGCGATTACCACGGTTGCCGGCAATGTGAACGCGGTGAAGACCACGCGCAACGCGCAGCATGTGTTGCGGCATGCCGGTGTGGCGAATCCTCCGCCGGTCATTCGCGGGTGCGGCGAGCCGTTGCGCAGGCAGCCCGTTTATGCCGAACACGTTCATGGCGAGGATGGCCTGGCAGGGCAGTGGGACGGCGGCGAACACGCGTACGGGGAAGGCGCAGTGGATGAGATTTTGCGGCTGGCGCGCGCTTATCCCGGTGAGATCACGCTGCTGGCCCTGGGGCCGCTGACCAACGTGGCCTGCGCACTGGCGGCCGATGCCGCAGCGTTTGCGCTGCTGCGCGAAGTCGTTGTCATGGGCGGAGTGCTGCAGCCTCCGGGCAACATCACGCCGGTTGCCGAGTTCAACTTTCACGCCGATCCGCATGCCGCCCGCGACGTGCTGCGCAGTCCCGTGCCGTTGACCATTGTGCCGTTGGATTTGACACGCCAGGCGCTGTTGTCCCGGGAGATGCTGGATGCGTGGCTGGAAGGGTGCGCCGCGCCTCGGGCGCGCTTTGTCGCCGCCCTCTGCCATCAATATTTTCGTTTTTACGCATCGATGCATGGGAGGGAATTCTGCTACCTCCACGATCCTTTGGCTACGGCCATCGCATTGGAACCGGCGCTGGCAGTGACCGGGACGCTGCGCCTCGAAATCGAAACGGAAGGCGAGATGGCGGCGGGGATGGTGGTTCGCGATCTGCGTCCTGGGCGGCAGACGGGAAGGGAAGTGCGTGTCGTGCGCGAATGCCGTATGGCGGAATTCTTCGAGCGCTTCCGCGCCCGCGTGCTCAACGGGCCGGGCTCAGGCCGCGAAGAATGAGATCGAGCGAGGATTCGATCAACTGCTCTGGCGGCACCCAGGGAAAATGGGGATCGCCGCTGTTGAGGATGAGCAGGGAAGTCGTGCCATGGATGAAGGTCCAGACCACCTGGCTGGTGGTGTTCAGATCCTCGAAGGCGAGTTGCCCGGATTGGCGGCAGCGATCGAGCGCGCGCTGCAGGTGATCGAACGTCTCCAACCCCACACGGTTGATCTCCTGGAAATTATCCATTACCTTCCCGGCCGAGTGGTCCACCGGGGTGCAAAACGTCAGCAGGTAGTGGTTGGGGTGGGCGATGCCGAAGTCGATATAGGCGCGGAGACCACGGCGCAGGCCGGCCAGGGGGTCGCCGGCTTCGCCTTCCAGGCGGTCGAGTTCCGCCTTTAGCCCGCTGAAGGTTTCCCAGCAGAGGCTGGAAAACAGCTCGGTCTTGTCTTTGAAATAAAGGTAAATTGTAGCCGGAGAATATTCGATGCGATCCGCAATCTTGCGCACGGAGACATTGGCGAAACCCTCCTCGACGAAGAGTTGTCCGGCGGCGTCGAGGATCTTCTGACGGAGCTCTTCCTTCTCGCGGGCGCGGCGTTCGGCGACTCCCATGGCTACTTTGTAATTAACAGAACGCCGTTCAGTTTGTCAACGCCCCCTGCTTGCCGGTTGATGAGCGTATAATTCATGTCATGCGCCGCCGCCACTTCCTTGCAGCCGTTCCCTTCGCCATGCACGCCGCGGGTAGCGATTATCCGAAGACCGTTCCTGGCTATGAGCAGCCGATGTTTTCTCTCCACCGGCAGTTTCGCGCCCCGGTGAAGATCGCTTCGGTGGAGTATTTGCGCAATGGCAAGACGACCTTTGTGCGGGCTATTTCGAGCGACGGGGTTGCCGGTGTTGTGCGCACGAAAGAGATTGACGATTTCGTTCCGATCCTGCTGCGGCGGGTGATTCCGGCCTTCGTGGGCAAGGATGCCCGCGAGTTGGAAACGCTGATCGATGAGGTGTACATCAAGCATTACAAGATCGCCGGGCAGCCGTTCTGGTCGCCGGTGGCGGCGGTGGAGCAGGCCATTTGGGACATGCTGGGGCGGACGGCGAAGAAGCCCGTGGCGGAGCTGATGGGCGGCATGCTGCGCAAGCAGATTCCGGTGTATCTGTCGGGTTCCGGGCGCGAGACCACGGCTGAGGAAGAGGTGGATGTCTATGTCCGCGGCGTGGCCGAAACCGGGACCAAGGCCGTGAAGTTCAAGACCGGCGGGCGCATGAGCCGCAACCTGGATGCCTACCCCGGGCGCACGAAGACGATGGTGGAACTGGCGCGGAAGCGGCTGGGCGACTCGGTGGTGCTTTATGCCGACGCCAACGGAAGTTACGATTCGAAGTATGGGGTCGAGACCGGGCGGATGCTGCAGGCGCTGGGGTTCCGGTTCTACGAAGAGCCGTGCCCGTGGGAGGAAGTGAGCGAAACCAAACGCGTGGCCGATGCTTTGGAAATGGCGGTGGCGGGCGGCGAGCAAGAGTCCTCGTTATGGAAAGTGCAGGACATGATCGAGCGGCGGGTAGTGGATATTATCCAGCCGGACTTGAACTATTGTGGGGGCATGATCCGTGCAGCGCGCATTGCGCGGATGGCTCGGGCGGCGAAGATGACGATTGTGCCGCACAACACGCAGACGGATGCGGCGGCGTGCAAGATGCTGCAATTCGCGGCGGCGACGCCCAACATCGGGCCGCACATGGAGTTTCCGCATCGGGGAAAGCCCAAGGCGGAGTCGTGGTACACGCCGAATTTCGCGATACGGAACGGGATGGTGGATGTGCCGCAGACTCCGGGGTTGGGGGTGGAGTTCGATGCTGCCTTTCTCGCCAAGTGCGAACGGGTTACTGTGTAGGCGGAGCGCCGGCTGCGCCCTTGCGGGCCTTGTCGTAGTCGGTCATGAGGCTGCGGGCCACTTTTTCGGCCACGTCGGCGGCGGCTCCGCGGAACTTGGCGCCACGGCTTTCCTGGATGGTAGACCAGATGACATCGCCTTCCTTATTTACCAGCCGAAGGGTGGCGATGGCTTCGTGACGCCGCTCGGCGATGCGGGTGGACTCGTTTTCGGTGAGACCGATGGCAGAGGATAGGCCGCGGCGGTTCACTCCCGTACCGGATGTCGAGTTGCCCGATCCGCGGGCGCTGCTGCCCTCGTTGTACTGGTAGGTGTCGGTGTAGATGAGATCCTCGGCCGATCCACGCAGAGTGGCGTCGGCGCGTTCGGCGTTCTCGGTGAGGATGAAGACTTTGGCGCCCTGGAGGCTGGCGATCACCAGATCGCGGATCTGATCGGCGTTGGCGCCTCCGAGTTTGTCCACATAGATGCGGCGCACGCTGAGCAACTGGCTCAGCCGGTCTCCTTCGAACGCCACGGCGGGCGCCGGCGCCTGTCCCCACGCCTGAGCGGCGGCTAGAATCAACACCCAACGCATGTTCAACCCCTTCCTTGCCTGCGCGCCTCTTCGTCCTGAAACTCGACCCGGACCCCGGTGCGTGCTTCGAGGCTTGCGAGCAGGGTCCGGATGTCGTTTTTGTCCACAATGAACACAGCGGCTTGCTGTTTTCCCGAATCATCCTGAAATCCGACGGTGAGGAAGTGCTTGCGCTTGCGGCTGAGAATGAGCACCGGCGAGATCAGAATAGCCATGGCGTAGCGGCGGCTGACCTGCTGGCCGTACTCGAGCAGGTTGACCCGCTCATACAACACCTTCATGGTCGCTTTTTTAGTGACCAGCATCAGGTATTCGCGGTCGGAGGTTTTGAGCACCCCGCCGGTTCCCGCGGGGAAGGCATCCACGGTGCCGCCGATGTATTCGACACGGCCGCGGTCGCCGGAGGCAGCCGCCTCCGCCATCCCTGCCAGCGCCAAACAAAACCATCTGCGCGGCATTGGAATACGCGCCAAGCCCTCCGGCATACAGTGATAGTAGAAGGGGCGGCCGGAAAATCTCAGGCAACTTCCGGCATCCAACCCGCATCCTACCTACGTACCCACTGTCGATGACGAAAACTGTACTGTATCTTCTCCTGTTGGCAGGATCGTGGCTGGCGGTTCCGGCACGAGCCGTGGAACTGGATATCCGGCTGGACCGTCTGGCCGAAGCAATCGGGCTGCTCCCCGAGGACGACCGGGGCGCCGTCGATGAGGTGATCGCGTTGATCAAGAGGGGCGAAAACACCGACGCCTATCAGCGGCTGACGGAATTGAACAAAACGAACCCGGCGAACTCCTCTCTGCGGGTGCTGACCAGCTACGCGCTGCTGAAACTGGGCAATGCGCTGGGTGCGCTGGAAGAGGCGGACAGGGCGCACGATGCCCCTAACGGGAATAGCTATAAGTGCCTCTTCTATGCGAAAATCGCATTCCTGAACGGCAAGTCCGAGGCGTGTAAGCGGGAGCTTTCGCACGTGAAGAAGGTCGGCGATATGCCCAAGGAAGTCAAGGCGTTAGAGAAGGAAATGAAAGGAAAAAGCTGAACTGTTATGTTCGGTCTCGACCGCAAGCTGCAGTCCGAATCGGTGCCTATGCCCGAGGAGCAGTCCGAGGGCATCATCATCAGCCCCGACACACGGCGCGCCAACCGCATTCCGCCCGGGCAATCGCGCACGAAGAAGTGGCCGGTGCTGGATGCGTCCGGCACGCCTCGCATCGATATGTCGAAATGGCGCTTCCAGATGGTGGGGCTGGTGGGGCGCGAAGTGAGCCTCGGCTGGGAGGAGTTCCTTGCCTTGCCGAGGGTGAAAGTGTTTGCTGATTTTCACTGTGTAACCCGTTGGTCCCGTTTGGGTAATGTGTGGGAGGGCGTGTCCGTCAAGACCCTTGCCGATTTAGCCGGCGGGGTCAAGCCGGAGTGCCGGTTCGTACTCGCCTACGGGTATGACTATGGCTGGACAACCAACATGCCGCTGGGGGATTTTCTGGTGGATGACGCGCTGGTGGCGCTGACCCACGACGGCGAACCGATCAGCGAAGAGCATGGCGGGCCAGCCCGCCTCATCGTGCCGCAGTTGTACGCCTGGAAAAGCGCCAAGTGGATTGCGGGACTCGAATTTCTGGCTGAGGATAAGCCTGGATTCTGGGAACGGAACGGGTATCATATGCATGGAGACCCCTGGAAGGAAGAGAGGTTTGGCTACTAGGAAATCACGGCGATGGCTGATTGGCGGCGGGGCGGCGCTGGCTGGATTGGGCGGCGCTGGCTACATGGCCTACCGTTATGCCGGAGGTTGGGCCCGAAGGATCGCCGCGGATAATGCCATGCCGGTCGAAGCTCCACTTCACTTTCCCAATCCTAAGTTATGGCCGGATAAGGGGTTGTTTGCAGCCTGGCTGGGCCACAGCACGGTTCTGATCAAGGCCGACGGGTTCACCATGATTACCGATCCGGTGCTGGGGGAGAAGGCGGGAATCGACTTTTACCTGTTCACGGTCGGCATCAAGCGTATGGTGGCTTCGCCGGTGACGGCGAGCGACCTGCCGCCGATCGATCTGATTTTGAGTTCGCATGCGCACATGGATCACCTGGATACGGCGTCGTTGCGATCGCTGGAGAACAAACGGACGCAGGTGGCGATGGCGAGCCAGACGAGCGACCTGATCCGCCCGTCGCGGTTCGGGCGAGTGGAGGAGTTGCGCTGGGGCGCCGGGATGCAGGCGGGTCCGGCGAAAGTAAAGGCTTTCGAGGTCAACCACTGGGGGGCGAGAATGCGCTCCGATACGTATCGGGGCTACAACGGGTACACGGTGGAGGTGAACGGGCGGCGGATCCTCTTTGCGGGGGACACGGCGCTGACGGATACGTTCCGCGGCCTGAAGGACCGGCGGGGGTACGATCTTGCGATCATGCCGATCGGGGCCTACAACCCCTGGATCCGCTATCACTGTAACCCCGAACAGGCATTCTCGATGGGCAACGATGCGGGGGCGGAATTCCTGCTGCCCGTTCATCATCAGACGTTCCGGCTGAGCAATGAACCGCCGTTTGAGCCGATCGAACGTTTTCTGGATGCGGCGGTGAGGAGTCCGGAGCGCGTGGGCTGGACGACGATCGGGCAGGAGTTCAAGCTCAGTTAGAGGTTGGCTGCGTTTTCCCGGTGGCCGGGGCGAGGTCGCGGTGAAATTGGGTGGTGTCGGTAGTCCGGGGGCCAGAGTTGGGCGTGTTTCTTCATCGGTACGCGTGGCGTTTCGACGTCTGCCGTTGATTGGGCGTCTCGTATTGCGAGGTGCGGGTGTCCGGATCTGCGTTCGGACGGTTGCCTATTTCTTGGTGGCCGCGGCGAGGTCGCGTTGCAGTTGGGTAGCGCGGGTGTGCAGGGCGCGGAGCTGGCGCATGTCTTCATCGGCGAGTGAAACCGCGTTCTGGATGCGGGAGAGTTCGTTTCCGGCGGCGGCGGTGCCGTCGCGCATCGAGTCGAGGCGGAGGCTGAGGGCGCGGAAGAGATCGGTCGCTTCGCGGTAGCGGAGCTGGATGTTGTTCATGAAAGCCTCGCGGCGGCGGGAGAGGTTGTCGAGATCGTCGAAGACCTGGCGGATGCGCGTGGCCTGGCGCCGTGCTTCGTCGGTCTGCTTGCGCAGGTCGGCTTCCAACTGCTGGAGGCGGCGGTTGCGCGTCTCGATGTCGGCTTGGGCCTCAGCCGAAGACTTTGAGGCGGCCTCCAACTTGGCTGACAACTCCGCCATTTCCGACTCGCGGCGCTTCAACTCGGCCAACTGCTGTTCGCGGGCGGCGGTGAGTTGCTGTTCGAAATCGGCGATCTTGGTGCGCAGATCGCCGAGGGCCTGGCCTTGCGCCGCCAGTTCACGATCCTTTTCTTCAATGAGGCGCAGGAGTTCGGTGGGGGAGGTGGAAGGGGAAGGCGGGTCGGGCTTACGCCCCGGTTGCGGAGTGGGGGACTCGGCTGGGGGAGTGTTGCGAACTTCCACTAATTCCTGTTTGAGCTTTTCGATCTCTTCGCGCAAAGCCTGCTCGGAGGCGGTGGCTGGGGGGCCGGGCTTCGTGTCGGGCATGCGGTGGGTGCGCGCCTGATACAACAGGATGCCGGCGACGGCCAAGGCGGCAAAAGACACGATGGGAAGGATGCGTTTCATTGCGAGGGGGCCCCTCCTCGGGGCCTGCGGGCAACTTCCGGGAGCGGGGCCTGGCGGCGGGTGCGGAACTGGAACTTGCGCCCTTCGGCTTCGAGCAGCACCTCCAGTTGCTTCTGCTTGCCGGGCCGCCATTCGGCATCGACGCTGTGCAGACTGAGGATGGATTGGACGGACTTCGTAATAGCCGCGGGAATCTCGGCGAGGCTGCGGCAGAATTCGGCGTTGCCGCCGCTCGATGCGGCCAGATCGAGGATGCCGGTCTGGTAGGCAGTGTTCAGCCGGTCGGTGTAGTAGTTGAGCTGGACGGCGAACACAGGGGTTTCACCGCGGTTCAGGCGTGCG
This sequence comes from Bryobacterales bacterium, assembly GCA_016789755.1. Taxonomy (GTDB): domain Bacteria; phylum Acidobacteriota; class Terriglobia; order Bryobacterales; family Bryobacteraceae; genus CADEFT01. The sequence continues at coordinate 13,322 of JAEUQG010000241.1, read as the reverse complement.
GCGATCTGCCGTGTCTTCTCGTTGATGAGGGCTTCCGGGAAGCGCCGGCTCATGTCGCCGGAGTCGCTCGAATTGACCACCGGGTTAGTGTAGTCTTCGCGGTAGTTTCCGATTGTCCCGTCGCTGATGAACAGCACGGCCACCCGCACTTTCGACTTCGAGGCCACACGGTCGCCGAGCTGCTGGGCGGCTTCGATGGAGTTGAGCAGCCCGGCGCGCCCGGCCACGGCGACGGATTGGATAGCCTCCTGCAGCTTTTCGCGCGGCTCTTGCGGATCGAGGAGCACGCGCAGCCCATCCTGAGCTCTTAGGAGCGCGACACTGGCGTTGGGCGGCAGCTTGGCTAGCTCTTCGAGCAGCGCGGTGCGCGCCGGATCCACGAGCGTCAGGTCGCCGGCCCAATCGAGCACGAGCAGCAGCAGCAGATCATCGGTCTGGCCAAGCAGGCGCGTGACTTTAAGGGCTTTGCCGTTCACGGAGAGCTTCAGCTCCGGGGCCTGCGGCGCGGCGCCGTCGGCCAACCAGAAGGGGATGCGGATGGCCGTGGCGGTTCGCGGAGGAGGAGGTGGCGGCTCGGCGAAGAGCTGTCCGAGGGGGAGCAGGAGCGCCGCGGCTGCCAATGGAGCGATCAAAAGCTGAACCTCATTCCCAATTGAATGACGCGGCCGCCGCGCGATCCGATGATCTTTCCGGCGTTGACGTTGGGGGCCGAGGCCGGGCCGATCATGGTGTCGGGGTCGGTCCAATTGGCGTGGTTGACGAAATTCAAGCCGACCATGCTCAGCTCGACGCTTTTTTCGCTGCTGATCGGGATGCGTTTGTTGACGGCCAGATCGTGATTCTGGCTGGCGGGCATGCGCAGGGTGGGATGGGTGCGCGAGGCATTGCCGATGGTGAAATCGGCGGGTTGGGCGAAGGCAGCGGGATTGAACCACTGCTCGGGGCCGGGGTTGGAGACATGCGGATCGGCGCCGGGGACTACGTTAACGTTCAGCGAGTCGACGACATTGCCGGTGTTGTTGAACTGCGGGCGCAGGGCGACGGGCTCGCCGCTGATGAGCGTAGTCACGCCGCTCAAGCTCCAGCCGTCGACCAGGTAGCGGCGCCATCCGGGAAAAGCGAACAGCATGCGGTTGCTGCCGATGGGCAGTTCGTAGTTGTAGGTGAGCGTGAAACGGTGCGGGTTGTTGCTGGAAGTAAGAGACCACTCGTTGTGCCGGTTGTAGTAGTCCTGCACACCGTAGGGGCCGGAATAATTGTCCATCTGTTTGGAGATTTCGTAGTAGGCGGACATGGAAAGGCCGCCGGAAGCGCGCTTGTCGACGCGGACGTAGGCGGCATCGCGTTTGTAACGGCCCTCGGGCCAGGAGGCGTAGACATCGAAACGCCGGTATTGGGGATAGGGGCGCAAAGAACGGTTGAAGAACTCGTCGTTCAACTGATCGCGAAAGCGCAGATTGTCGAGGTGGATGGCGTTGGGATTGGAACTGCCGCTGCCGAGCAACAGATTGCGCCCGTAGGCGTGACCGGCGCCCCAGGTGATGAGAAACGCGCCGGGGAATTCGCGTTCAATGGAAAGGCCGCCGGATTGGTATGTCGGCTGGATTCCGGTTGGTTCGACAAGATCGGCCACCGTATCGTTGGCGGCCTCGGGGCGGAAGTCGGGGAATTGCTGGCGCGAAACCAAGCCGTCGCGCAGGCGGACGGCGGGATCCAACTGCGGGTTGTCGCTGAGCCAGGTCGGGCTTCCGTTGAATGCCTGGGTGCCCCACTGGACGGAGTAGATGGGAATGGCCGAGTAGCTGCGCGAATAGGAGGCGCGCAGGACCGTGTTGGTTTGCCCGAGGACGTTCCAGGCGATGCTGGCGCTGGGTTCGGCGTTTTTGAGCACGGGCTGAAAGGCGCGCGGCTGCCCGTCGCGGCCGGCCACCACCAGGGCTCCGGGGCGGCCGTTGGCCGGGTTGATGGCTGAAAGCGATATGGTCGATTGGCGGTTGTAGCGCTCGACGCGGGGCGTGTTGAGCTCGAAGCCCACCGCGACGGAGAGGTTCAGCCCCTTGCGGATTTCGAACTGATCGGAGGCCGATACGGTGAACCGGGTGCGGCGGAAATAGGAGGGCGATTGGACGATGCTCTTTTCGGCGTAGCTGGAGAGTCCCAACAGGTAGCTAGCGAAAGCGTGGCCGGTATTCACGATTCCGGGCAGACTGGTGAGCCCCGAGGAGAAGAGATACGAGCCTTCCGGATACTGGGGGGCGAAAATGTTGACCCGCTCGCGCGTCAAGCGGCCGACCATTCGCAAGCGGTGCTTTTCGCGCCGGGCGGAGATGGCTTCAGTGAACATGAATGTGCTGCGCGCGCTTTTCATATCGCCTGTGGGTCTACCCATCGACAAATAGGGCGAAAAGCGGTAGTTCGGAAAGACGCGGCCCTTTTCGTCGCGTTCGGGCTGGTTCACGATTTCATCCGAGGAAGCGTCGAAACTGACGGAGTTGATGGTCTGGGCGGATTTGGTGAACACATGATCGACCGTCGCGCGGCGGCTGACGCGGCTGCGAATGGCGTTGCCGGGATTGGCCAGGGTGAGAAACAGCGGCGCCGCGCCGTCGGCGCCGTTGGAATAGTTGACGCCCCCGCCGACGCGGTGCCGGCTGCCCTGGTTGTGATCGACGCGGCTGATGATCCCGTTGGCCCGGTTGATTTCCGGCAAAAAGGTGAAATAGTTGTTTCGAAAGAAGGGGCCGGCGTCGGAGTTCGGATCGGGGTAATAGGTGAGGGCCTGCGCCGCCACGGGGTCGATTCGCGCGGTGGGGATACGGTTGTTGGGAAACGGCAACCGGTTGTACTGCAGGTTGCCGGTGCTGACTGCTTCGTTGGGGCGGAAGGCGGGATTCGCCGCCGTTGTTTCCGGGTCGTAAATGGGGAGCGGCGCGCCGGCGGAGTCGACTGTCGCGCTCCAGTCTCCGCTGCGTTCGGGGAGTGTCGGGATGGTGCGCAAGGAGGAACGCCCGATCTTTTCGCGCATCCCTTCATAGGTAAACGTGAAGAACGTTGTGCGCCCGCCGTCGTAGAGTTTGGGCAGGAAGACCGGGCCGCTGACGTTGCCGCCGAACTGGTTGCGGCGCAGGATGGCTTTGCGGCCACCGCGCTGGAAGACTTCGTGCGGAACGGCGTCGAGGAAGTCGTTGCGGAAGTTCTCGAACAGGCGTCCGTGCCAGCGGCTGGTCTTGGGTCCGGAGGCGGTGGCTTTGACGGGCGAGTCCTCGCGCAATCCCATTTCGCGGGACTCCGTGCGAAAGACCTCGGCCGCCCGCTGGAGTTCAGGCGAGGATTGGGGCTTGGGTTGCCCAACTGCCGCGGAGATCCAGAGGAGCGAGGCTGCGATGTGGCGCAGAGCGCTCATGAAGATATTTTAACCTTTGGGGTGGCTGAGGGGAAGCACAAAGAAAATACCCCCTGGCGACCGGCAATTGGCTCGTGTATACTCGCCAACACTGGGGCTTAACCCTGCGTTGGTGTTTCCACATCCGCTTTGACTGGAGTTCACAACATGTTTCGAATGATGACTCTGTTCGTCCTCGCTGTTGTTTGTCTCAATGCCCAGGAGGTGCGCGCCACCATCAGCGGCACCATCTCCGATCCCAACGGTGCTGTTATCCCGGGAGCGAAGATCTCCGTCCGGAATCTGGCGACTGGGGCGGCCAGCGATGCGGTTACGAATGAAACGGGCCTTTTCGTGGCGCCTTTCCTTCCTATCGGCCGCTATCAGGTGAGCGCGTCGGCGCAAGGGTTCAAGACCGCCGTCCGTCAGGACGTGGAACTGCGCGTCGGCGACCGTGTGCGGCTGGATTTCACGTTGGAGATCGGGGGCGTGTCGGAACAGATTACGATTACGGGGGAGGCGCCGTTGTTGGATACGGCCACGGCCTCTAACGGGCAGGTGATCGACTCGGCGAAGGTTCGCGACCTTCCTCTTCTTGGGCGCAATCCGTTTCTGCTGGCCGCGGTATCTGCCGGTGTGCAGTACACGCCGACGCGGCAATCGCGCTCGAACCGGCCGTTCGACAACGGGGGGATGGACTCGTTCTCCATTAACGGAGGGCGCCAAACCACAAACGAGTTTCTTTTGGACGGCGTTCCCGACACGAACACGGAGACCACCGCGCCGTCGAACCTTTCCTTCGTTCCCTCGCCGGACGCCACCGAGGAATTCAAGGTGCAAACCAACACCTACGACGCTCAATACGGGCGCACGGGCGGCGGCGTGGTGAACGTATCGCTGAAGGCCGGAGCGAATGATTTCCACGGGGTTTTGTATCATTACCTGCGCAACGACAAGCTGAACGCCAATGCGTTTGAAACCAATGCGGCGGGGCTGCCCAAGAACTCCTTCCGCTGGAACCAGCCGGGGCTGGTGTTCAGCGGCCCGGTCTGGCTGCCGGGGTTGTACAACGGCAAGAACCGGACGTTCTTCATGTTCTCCTGGGAGAAGATCAAGTCCGCCATTCCGCTGCCGCAGAACTATACGGTTCCCACTGCCGCACAGCGCCTCGGCGATTTTACGGCCACCTTGCAGACCAACGGCCAGGCGATTCAGATGTACGACCCTGCCACGACGCGGCTGGAAGGCGCTACGTATACGCGGCAGCCCTTCGCCGGCAACCGCATCCCGGCCAGCCGGTTCGATCCGGTGGCGGTGAACCTGATGAAGTTCATTCCCAATCCGAACCAGCCCGGCGACGCACGCGGGTTCTTCAACCTTATCGCGAGTCCGAATACGGTGACCGATGAATACGATCAGATTGCTACCCGCGTGGATCAGCAGATTTCCACTAAACACAGGTTCTTTTCGCGTTATGTGCGGGGGAACCGTCATGAGACCAACAGCACGGCGATGTTCGATCTCGCCGCCTCGCCCTGGTACAACCATTGGCGCGTGAATCAGGGCGGCAATTTCGACCTTACGTCCGTGCTGGGGCCGTCGCTGGTGAATAGTTTTCGTGTGGGCTACATCCGCCATCAATTCGGCATCGCCCAGCACGCCGAAGGCTTCGATCCGAAGACGCTGGGCTTCCCATCGAGCGCGGTGGATTCGCTGCCGCGCAAGTTCTTCCCGCGCATCGACTACACGGATTACACCGCATTCGGTCCGCAGCGCTCGACCGGGAGCGAATTCACGTTCTCCGACACGTGGTCGGTTGCCGAGACACTTTCCAAAGTGGTGCGGACGCATTCGCTGAAATTCGGTTTTGAAGGCCGTCTGATGTTCAACAATCAGGATCGTCCGACGTCTTCTTTTGCGCGATTCAATTTCCGCCGCAACTTCACGCAGCGCGATCCGCTGCGCGCCGATGCCGCCAGCGGGAATGCTTTTGCATCGCTGCTGCTGGGAGTTCCCGAGAGCGGGGAATCGGTGCGTCAACCGGCGCTCGCCTACGGCAACCGTTACTACGTGCTTTTCTTCCAGGACGATTGGAAAGTGTCGCGGAAGCTGACGCTGAACCTGGGGATACGCTGGGACTACGAAACGCCGCAGACCGAGCGTTTTGAGCAGCAGAATCGCGGCTTCGACGCGGGGGCCACTTCGCCGCTGCAAGTGCCGGGCCTGAACCTCAAGGGCGGTCTGCTGTTCACCTCGCCGTCGCAGCGCTATCCGTTCGATCCCGACCGCAACAACTTCCAGCCGCGTATCGGCGTTGCTTATCAGATGGGCGGGAAAACGGTGTTCCGCGGCGGTTATGGCATGTCGTACCTGCCGACGTTCGATACCGGGTTCAACAACGGCTTTGCCATTACTACGCCGATGGTCACATCCACGGATGGGGGGTTGAGCCCGGCCAACCGCTTGCAGAATCCTTTCCCCGAAGGGTACCTTGCCGTGCCCGGCAGTTCTTTGGGCCTGGGTACGTTACTCGGCCAAGGCTTTTCGTACGGGTTCAGCGGGCGTGAGATTCCCTATGTGCAGCAGTTCTCCGCGGGTATTCAGCACGAACTTCCCTGGCGGCTGTTGCTGGATCTCTCCTATTCCGGTTCGCGGTCGAGGGCTTTGCAGAGCGCGAAAGGCATCAATGAAGTCACGGCGGAGCAACTGACGCAAGGCAACGCGCTGCTCACGCAGGTGACGAATCCACTGGCCGGGCGTTTGCCGGGCAGCGCCTTCAACGGGGCCACGGTGCCCCGCCAGCAACTGCTGCGGCCGTTTCCGCAGTTTGGCGGGATCACGCAAGACCGGCACACCATCGGCCGTTCGAACTACGATTCGATGCAACTGCGGCTGGAAAAGCGCATGTCGCACGGCGTTCACGCGCTGCTGAGCTACACATGGTCGAAGACGACCGAGGCCATCGCCTATCTCAATGCGCAGGATCAGTTCGGCCAACTGGCCAATGTGCTGACGGCTTTCGATTCGCCGCAACGCGCGGTCATTTCGGGGGCCTGGGATTTGCCGTTCTTCAAAGAGGGCCGGGGCGTGCGGCACCAGGTGTTCGGCGGCTGGCAACTGACCGGCATCGTGACGCTGCAGGCCGGGTTGCCGATCGGGGCTCCGGGTGGCCTATATTCCACGGGGATCGATCCGCGTCTGGCGGACAGTGAGCGCAGCCGCCAGCGGTGGTTCAACACCTGCACGCTGGCGCTCAACGGCGCGCGGCAGAACTGCGCCACGCCGACGACTCCGGTGGCGTTTACGGTGCAGCCGCCGTTTACGTTGCGGACGCTGTCGGCGCGATTCCCCAACATTCGCGATCTGCGGCCGCCCAACGTGGATGTATCCATTTTCAAGCGCTTCACTTTGACGGAGCGCTTCCATCTCGAATTCCGCGCCGAATCGTTCAACTTCACCAATACGCCCTGGTTCGGCGGCCCGAATCTGACGGCGGGGGGAGCGGCGTTCGGCGTGGTGACTCCGTCGCAGGCCAATGACCCGCGCAACGTGCAGTTCGCGCTGCGGCTGTCTTTCTGAAACCTGCGGTGGCGGCGTTCCCGGCACGTTAGAATAAAACGATGGCCGAGGAATCGAAAGCACCCAGTTTCGAGGCAGGCATTGCCGAACTGGAAACTGTGGTCAAAGAACTGGAAGCGGGCGATCTGCCGCTGGAGCGCGCCCTTGCGCTCTTTGAGAAAGGCACCGCGCTCAGCGCCGCTTGCCGCAAGCAACTGGACGAAGCCGAGACGCGGGTGGAGCAGTTGATCCGCCGCGGCGACCGCGTCGTTCCCGAGCCATTCCGCACCGACTCCTAATGTCCTTCCGTCAATACTTAGCCGAACAGCAGGCGCTCGCCGATGCCGCGCTCGAGCGTGTGGTGCCGCCTGTAAGCCAGTCGCCCGAGACCATTCACAAGGCGATGCGCTACAGCCTTTTTGCCGGCGGCAAGCGCGTCCGCCCCATCCTTTGCATGGAGGCCTGCCGCACCGTGGGCCGCCGTGTGGAGGGAGTGGAGATTGCGGCATGCACGCTGGAACTGATCCACACGTATTCGCTGATTCACGACGACCTGCCCGCGCTCGATAACGACGATTTGCGGCGGGGCCGTCCCACCAACCACGTGGTTTTCGGCGAGGCGATGGCCATTCTTGCAGGCGATTCGCTGCTGACGCTCGCCTTCCAGGCGCTGGCGCAACTGCGCTCGGCCGATGCGGCCACGCGCTGCGCGCTGATCGAAGAGCTAGCCGTTGCCGCGGGGACGGTGGAAGGTATGATCGCCGGCCAGGTGCGCGACATCGAAGGCGAGAAAGCCGAGCCCACGGCCGAACGCCTGGATGCGATACATCGCGCCAAGACGGGGGCGCTGCTGAAGGGGAGCGTGCGCATGGGGGCGATCTACGGAGGCGCAATGCCGGAAGAACTCGCCGCGCTCGACGCTTATGGGGAAGCGATCGGTCTGGCCTTCCAAATCGTGGATGACGTGCTGGACGTGGAACAATCCTCCGAGCAACTGGGCAAGACGGCGGGCAAGGATGCGGCCCAGAACAAGATCACCTTTCCGGCAGTCTACGGTTTGGATGCCTCCAAACGCATGGCCGAGGAGCAATTGACGAAAGCACATGCGGCGCTGGAAATGTTTGGGGACAGGGCGGCGCGCTTGCGTCAACTTGCCGACCGTATCGTACACAGAGATACATGAAGCCCTGCAAGGCGAGAGTGGACCAACTGCTGGTGGACCGCGGACTGGCCCCGTCGCGCGAGAAAGCGCAAGCCCTGATCCTTGCCGGCGAAGTTCTGATTAACGGGCAAAAGGCCGATAAGCCGGGCCGGAGTATCGCCGCGGATGCCCGCCTGGAAGTCACCGGCCGGCTTCCTTACGTCAGCCGCGGCGGCGTGAAGCTGGCCGCGGCTCTCGACGCATTCGCGGTGGATGCGCATGGCAAGGTTGCCATCGACATCGGCACGTCGACGGGAGGCTTCACCGATTGCCTGCTGCAACGCGGCGCCGTGCGGGTGCATGCCGTCGATACAGGCGCGGGCCAGATCGATTGGAAGCTTCGCACGGACCCCCGTGTTGTGCTTCACGAAAACACGAACGCCCGTTACCTGACGCCGGAGGATATCGGCGAACCGGCGCAACTGATCGTGTGCGACGTGAGTTTCATCTCGGTGACGCTGCCGCTGGCGCGCTTTCCGGCGTTGCTGAGTCCGGACGGTGAGTTCATTGTTCTGGTGAAGCCGCAGTTCGAGGTGGGGCGCCAACACATCGGCAAGGGCGGTATTGTGCGCGATGCGGCACTGCATGCGGCCTGCTGTGCTAAAGTACGCGAAGCCGCCGAATCGCTCGGATATCGTACGCAAATCGTCCCCAGCCCCATCCTCGGCACGGAAGGAAATCAGGAGTTCCTGTTGCATGCCCGTCATTGACACGGTAGGAATTGTCAGCAAGCCCGGGACGAGCCAGGCTCAGACGCTGGTGCCCGATCTGCTGGCGTGGTTGAAAGACCGCAACATCACCGCGCGCTGCGATCCGCAGACGGCCGCGTATGCCTCGGGGGTGGAGCCGGTGCCGCGCGAACTGGTGCCCCAGGGGGCGCAACTGGTCATAGTGCTGGGTGGCGACGGGACGCTGCTTTCCGCGGCGCGCGCCATCGCCGGGCGCGATATCCCCCTGTTTGCCGTGAACCTGGGAGGTCTGGGATTTCTTACCGCGATCACCACCGAAGAACTGTTCCCGGAACTGGAGCGGGCCTTGCGCGGCGAACACCGCATCGGCCGGCGGCGCATGCTGCTATGCGAAGTGATCCGCAAGGGCAAGAAGGTGTGCGATTACGAGGCGCTCAACGACGCCGTGATTACCAAGGCGGCGCTTGCCCGCATGGCGAATCTCGATACGTTCGTCGACGGCCATCTGGTCTGTACGTTCAAAGCCGACGGGCTCATCGTTTCCACACCCACGGGATCCACAGCGTATTCGCTGTCGGCCGGCGGGCCAATCATCTATCCTTCCGTGGCGGCGTTCACCATCACGCCTATCTGTCCGCACATGCTCACCAACCGCCCGGTGATTGTGCCGGACACCAGCGTCATCCAGATTGTTTCGCGCGATGCCGACAACTCTTCCTACCTCACCATCGACGGGCAGGTGGGCGAACCGCTGGAACAGGACGACACCATCATCTGTAAACGCTCAGAACATTCGATCAGCCTGGTCCGCCCGCCGACGCAGCTTTTCTTCGATGTGCTGCGGGCAAAACTCAAATGGGGAGAACGATGAGAAAGCTTTCCATCACGCATTGGATCTTTATCGCGATGTTTGCCGGCATCGCTTTCGGCGTGGCGTTTCCCGCCGAAGCCGCCCAGTTGACGCCGATCAGCAATATTTTCCTGCGCCTGATCAAATCCATCATTGCGCCCCTGCTGTTCGGGACGCTGGTTTACGGCATCGCGGGCGGGGGCCACGGCAAGGAGATGGGACGCATCGGGCTGAAGTCGATCATCTACTTTGAAGTTGTCACCACCATCGCCCTGGTGGTCGGGTTGCTGGCGGTCAACATCGTGCAACCGGGTGTCGGGATGAAGATCGAGGCGACAGAGAAACCCGCCGTCGCCGCGGCCAAAATGACGTTCGCCGGTGTACTGGAACACACCTTTCCGACCAGCATCTTCGACGCCATGGCCAAAGGGGAAGTGCTGCAGATTGTGGTCTTCGTATTCCTTTTCGGCGCGGCGTGCGCGGCGATCGGACCGAAAGCGAAACCTGTCGTCGAGTTTGCCGAATCGCTTGCCGAGGTGATGTTCAAATATACGGCGTACGTCATGTACCTGGCCCCGCTGGGCGTGTTCGCGGCGATCGCCGTCACGGTCGGCAGCAAGGGCTTCAGTGTGCTGTTCAGCCTCGGCAAACTCGTGCTGACTCTGTACGGCGCGCTGTTCGTGTTCGTGGTGTTCGTGCTGGGGCCGGTGGCATGGCTGGCGCGCATTCCGCTGAAGCGCTTCTTCGATTACGTGAAAGAACCGTGGCTGATTGCCTTTTCCACGGCCACCAGCGAAGCGGCGCTTCCCCGGGCGCTTGAGAACATGGAGAAGTTCGGCGTCCCGAAACATATTGTGGCGTTCGTGTTGCCGACGGGATACAGCTTCAATCTGGATGGCACGACGCTTTACCTGTCGCTCGCCAGCGTCTTCGTGGCCCAGGCGGCGGGCGTCCAGATGAGCATCTACGAACAGATCCTCATGATGCTGACTTTAATGCTGACGAGCAAAGGGGTGGCAGGAGTTCCGCGGGCTTCGTTGGTGATTCTTGCCGGTACGCTGGCCTCGTTCAACCTCCCGGTGGAAGGCGTGTCGGTGCTGCTGGGGGTGGATGCGCTGATGGATATGGTGCGCACGTCCGTCAATGTGCTCGGCAACTGCCTTGCCACCGCCGTCGTCGCCAAGTGGGAGGGCGTGGAGTTCGAGAAATCGTGAAGGTTGCTCTTCTGCTGGGTATCGTCTTCACTCTCTCCGCGGCGGAGCGGATCATTGTCGATACCGACTGCGGCTACTTCGGCGACGATGGGGCTACGATCGCGATGTTGCTGCGCGCGCCGGGCAAGGTGAAGGTGGAAGCGGTGACCATCGTGTCGGGCAACGTGTGGTCCGGCGACAGCCTTCGCTACACGCGGGAAATTCTTGCGCTCCTCGGCGCCCGGCAAACCCCCGTGTACCTGGGCGCCGATTTGCCGCTGCGCCACACGGCGGCGATGGCGCAAGAGGCCGGCCGCAAGTGGGGCCGGCTGGAGTTTCAGGGCGCCTTCGGGGAAAAGAAACCGCGCGAGCCGCAATTGCCGCGCAATGCCGTCGAGGAGATCATCCGCCGAGTGGAAGCCGCGCCGGGCCAACTTACGATCGTCGCGCTGGGTCCGATGACCAACATCGCGCTGGCCCTGCGGAAGCGCCCCTCGCTTGCCGGGCGTATCAAGAGCCTGGTGTTCATGGGCGGGCAGCTTCGCGTGCCTGGCAATGCCTCCAAGCAGGCGGAATTCAACTTCTGGTTCGACCCCGAAGCGGCGTCTCTGGTGCTGCGTTCGGGGATCCGCGAAAAAACAATGTTCGGCCTCGATGTTTGCAACCGGGCGATGCTGGACAAGGCCGGCTTCGACGCCATCGCCAAGGCACGTACGCCCCTAACGCAGCGCTTCGCCGAAGACTTCGGCAATCGCTATCCGGCCTTCTACAAGAACCCCAAAGCCACGGTCTCCCTGTGGGACTCACTGGTTTCAGCCTGGCTGGTGGACCCCACTTTGTTCGGCCCGCCCGAACGGCTGCACTTGGATGTGGACACCCAATTCGGAGAGAATTACGGTAAGGTCCTGGAGCGAAAATGGACCGAGGGCGTGCTTCCGGTTTCCATGATGAACACGGTGAACTACCCCGCTGTCTATCGGTTGTTCCGCGATTTGCTGACTCAACATGTACACGCTCATTGAAGTGCCGTTCCATCTCGGGCTGGAAGAAGTGGCCGTGGGCAAAGGCCCGCGCCAGCTTCTTGCCTCCGGCCTGGATCAATTGCTGGGTACGGGCGGGATGCCCGCGCTGGTCAGTCACGTGCGTCTGCGCGATCTGCGCAGCCAGGGTCCCGATTCCATTGTCGATGTGAATCGCGTCGTCAAACACGCGGTGCAACAGGCCGTCGAAGAGGAGACCGTTCCCGTGGTGGTGGCCGGGAACTGCAACTCCGCCATCGGCGTGATTGCCGGATTGGAAACGCCTCGCCTGGGCATCGTCTGGTTCGACCGCCACCCCGATTTCCATACGCCGGAAAGCAGCATTAGCGGCAATATTGAGGGTATGACGCTCTCGGTGCTGACTGGCCATTGCCACCAGGAGTTGCGCGAGCGCATCGGCATGGAGCGCCTGGTGTCCGAGCACGACGTTATCCTCGCCTGTTTCTGGGACGTCGAAGAGGGAGAGAAGGAGCGGCTGGAAGATTCCTGGATCAGCGCCCACCCGGTGGATTCGCTCGGGTTGCTGCCCGTGGCGCTCGATCAGCTCAAACAGCGCGTGGACGCGGTCTATCTCCACATCGACACCGACTTTCTGGAGGGTGTGGAGAATCCCGCGCGCTACATCGCCCTGGTGTGCGAGACGCTGCCTATTGCCGCTGTCGGAGTGACCAACTACAACCCGGATCTGGATACCGCCGGGTTGTGGAAGAAGGAAATCTGGAAGGCGCTGGAGAGCCTGCGCCCACGGGTCCATTGAAGGAATCCCGCGGGCATTCCGAAGACGGCCACCTCCCCCGAGATCAACCCATCTCCTGAACGCCCGCAGAGGATCTGTTGTCTGTTCTATCAGGACACCCTAGTCTTGCGCTAGTGGAATCGTTCCCTTTCCACAACTTCTTTTTGCTGTACCATCAGTTGTTTAGAGGTACCCCTGTGTGGGTATTCTGTGAATAAAACATTCTTGAGAGGATTTGTTCTACACATCATGCAGCGTTTCGGAATTGACCCGTTCACCGGACAGCCCGTGGAAGTGCGCTTCGATACAGTAGTGAGCGGAGTGGACCCGCTCCTGGCGCGGCCCGAGGGCCCGCTCCCCTTCATTGCCCCGGGGTGGATCGACTTGCAGGTGAATGGATTCGCCGGGGCCGACTACTGTACTCCGTCGTGCCCGCTAGAAGACATTGACCGTTCTCTAACGGTGCAGTTCGCCACCGGGGTCACACGACTGCTGCCTACGGTCATCACCGGAGGGGAGAAGGAGATCACCGGCTCCGTGCGGAACCTGGCCGACGCCAAGGAGCAGCTTCCGCACGGGCATGCGATGGAAGGCTTCCACATCGAAGGGCCGCACATTTCGCCGGAAGACGGCCCGCGCGGAGCGCATCCCGTGCAACACGTGCGGCCTCCGG
>JAEUQG010000207.1 GCA_016789755.1 Bryobacterales bacterium | reverse complement strand
CGTCGAAGTTGGTAATGCGGAAGGGATTGGTGACGTTGGCGTTCATGTTGGACAGGATCTGATCGTTGCGGCGATTGCCTGTGGCCCAGAACTGTTCGGGGAGCGGGGAGAGGGTTTGGGAGAGGGGGACACGATCGGAGTAGGAGCCGGAGTAGGCGACGTCGACCATGATGTTGGTAGTGAGCTGACGTTGGATGCCGATGCGCCAGCGCTGCTGACGGGCGTGGCGGAGATTGAAATCGGAGAAGGCCCAGCCGCGGCCGGCACGGGACATGACGCCGAGGGAATTGCGAAGAGGCTCGTCGAAGCGAGTGCCGTTGGCGCGGACGGGGAAGGGATCGGCGATGGGGGGAACTCCTGCGCCGGGATTGCCGGCGAGCCAGTTGACGCCGAAATCGTTGGAGATGATGGTAGAGGTGGCTCGGGAGAAGCCGGTCTGATCGGGGCCTCCGTTGAGGACGTTGAGGGTATCGAAGAAGACGCCGTAGCCGCCGCGGATGACGGTTTTGGAATTGGCTTCGTAGGCGAAGGCGGCGCGGGGGAGCCACATGAGTTCGTTGCGCCAGATGCGGCGGGACGCTCCGTTGGTGTTGGGGTAGATGCTGCCGCCCTGGACGTTGAATTGAGAGGCGGCGAGTTCGGCGATGGGGGCGCGGGCGTAGGCGGCTCTGGCGGGATCGGCGATGGGGAGTTGGGCAGAGGAATCGAACCAGCCGATCATGCGGTCGTAGCGCTCGTTGGGGCCGAGTTCGTACTCCATGCGGAGGCCGAAGTTGAGGGAGAGCTTGCGGGAGATACGCCAATTGTCCTGGGCATACCAGGAGTAGAAGGGATTGAGCATGGCGTAGCTATCGTTGGTGGCGACGGACATGCCGGCGGGGATGCCCATGAGGAAGGAAGCCCAACTATGGGCGAGGGTTCCGGCGGGGGTGAAGTTGTCGTCGTTCTTGCGGGTCCAGCGGTTGTCGAAGGAGAAGGATCCGGAGGTGTTGCCGCCACCGCCGCCGAGGCGGTATTGGGCACGGCCGTCGAAGCCGAGGCGGAGGGTGTGATTGCCGCTGATTTTAGAGAGATCGGCTTTGAGGGTGGAGGAGCGGAACCAGGTGTTGGCGGGATAGGTCCAGCCCATGGTTTCGTAGCCGCCGACGGACATCTGGGGGAGGACGTGCTGATCGCCGGCCTTGGCGTCGAGGTAGGCAGGGAGGCCGACGTCGGTGGGCTTGAACTGATCGCCGACGCTGAGGCGGGTGCCTTCGCGGTAGTCATTGACGGCGACGGAGATATCGAGGAGGGTGGTGGGGTTGATGGTCCAGACCCAATCGACGGTGCCGGCGAGATTGGTACGGCGCTGTTCGGTGGCCATGAGTCCGCGGAAGGAGTCGTAGGTCCAGTCGTCGGCGTTGTTGATCCAATCGTTGTAGGTCCAGCGGCCGAAGAAGCGGTGGGCGTTGGAGAGCTGGTAGTCGAGGCGGTTGGTGTATGCTTTGTAATCGCGGATGAGGCGGGTGGTGATGGCGAGGAAGTTGTTGCGGGGTTCGAGGCGAAGGTTGGGATCGTTGTTGGGATTGGGGAGGATCTTGGTGTAGAAATCGCGGGCGGGGTTGACGATGCGGGAAGCGGGGAGGATGTTGCCGGGGATGGGGCTGCGAAGGAAGTTACCGCGGCGGTCGGGATCGGGGCGGACAGTGAGAGGATCGTAGAGCTGATAGAGGGAGGCGTTGACACCGAGGTAGCGGGAGAAATCGCCTTTGCGGTCGTCGAGGGTGGGGATGGTTTTGTTGAGGCGGCTGGGAAGATCGCTGACGACGTCGCGGTTGCCCTGATAGCTGGCGAAGAAGAAGAGCTTGTTACGTCCGTTGACGATTTTGGGGATGACGATGGGTCCTCCGGCGGTGACGGCCCAGTTGTTGGAGCGGCCGGGCTGTTGCTTGGGGGTGGCGCGGAGTTCATTGGCGAGGGAGGTATTGCCCGCAGCTTCGGCGGCGGCGATGTTGCGGTAGTAGAGCTGTTTGGTGAAGAAGGGAGTGCCGTGCCAGCGCTGTTGCCAGTGCTGTTCGGTGACGGTGCCGTGCAACTGATTGGTGCCGGACTTGGTCATGAGGGAGACGGAGACGCCGGTGGTGTGGCCGATGGAGGCATCGAAGCCGGAGGTTTCGACTTTCATTTCGGAGACGGTGTCGGAGTGCGGGAGATAGGCGGCGCGGCGGCCTGCGCCGTTGTTGGGCGCGCCGTCGATGGAGTATTCGTTGCCGCCGACGCGTCCGTTGACGCCGAAGTCGGAGGCTCCGGCATTGGAGTGCGGGCCGAGGTAATCGTTGACGCCGCTGGTTTGCACGCCGGGGGTGAGCTTGATGAGCACCATGGTGTTGTCGGCGATGACGGGGAGATCTAGGACGCTGCGGTTGTCCATGACCATGCCGGAGCTGGCGGTGCTGGTATCGAGGAGCGGCGCCTGGGCGGTGACGGAGATGGTTTCGTTGACGGCGCCGAGTTCGAGGCGGAGGTCGATTTCGAGCTGGGCGTTGAGGACGAGGGTGATGCCCTTGCGTTCGGAACGCTTGAAGCCTTGGGCTTCGGCGGCGACCTGATACTGACCGGGGAGGAGGAGGTTGGCCTCGTAGTAGCCGGTCTCATTGGTGGTGCGCTTGAGAGCGACGCCAGTATCGGTGTTGGTGACGACGATGGCGGCGCCGGCGACGGGCGCCGAGGACGGGTCGATGACACGGCCGTGGATCATGCCGCGGGTTTCCTGTGCGGCGGCGGGCAGAGTGAGAACAAGGAGGTATAAGAACGTTTTCATGATTCGATCTCTTTTCGCCAGGTTTCGTATCGGCTGGCAAGTTCGTTGACTCGGGACGGGTTGGTAGCGGCAAGGTCATTCGATTCGCCGATGTCACGGGCAAGATCGTAGAGCTGCCAGGGGGACTGGGGCGCGGTACGGACGATTTTCCAATTGGCGCTGCGCATGCCCTGGTGTTTTTGATATTCGAAGAATAAATCACGTGGGGGCATTTTTGTTTTGGCGCGGAGCGCGCCGAGGGGATCGATACCGTCGAGTTGCGGGTTTTTGGGGATGCTTGCGCCGGCGAGGCGGAGGGCGAGGGGGAGTAGGTCGAAGGCGCTCAACACCTCGTCGCAGGTGGCGTGTTGAGGGATTTCGCCGGGCCAGCGGGCCATGCCGGCGACACGGATGCCACCTTCAAAGCAGGTTACTCCGCCGTCGCGCAAGGGGCGATTGGTTTGCACTTCGAGGCCGCGGTTGGGGAGCATGAAGGCTCCGTTGTCGGAGTAGAAGAAGACGAGGGTGCGTTTGGCGAGGCCGGTCCGGTCGAGGTGGCGGATGACGCGGCCGAAGGCATCGTCGAGGGCAGTGACGACGGCGCGGTAGCGTTTGCGGGGGTCGGGCTCTTTGGGGGAGTAGCCGTATTCGGCGAAGTATTTATCGGGGGCTTGCCATTCAAGGGGTTCGCCGGGGCGGAGGTTGGCTTTGTTGGGATAGTGGGGGGAGTTGAAGGGAAGGTAGAGAAAGAAGGGATTGGCGCGTTGGCGGCGGATGAAGTTGTTGGCGGCATCGGCGAAGAGGTCGACGGAGTAGCCTTGGACGGGGGCGGGTTGGGCGCCGCGATACATGTCGAGTTCGCCGTTGTAGAGGTGGGAGTAATAGTCGATGTTGCCGGAGCGGTGGCCGAAGAATTCGTCGAAGCCGCGATCGGTGGGGCGGCTGCCTGGAGCGAAGCCGATGTTCCATTTGCCGAAGCAGCCGGTGGAGTAGCCGTGGGGCTTGAGGTATTGGGGGATGAGCTTTTCGGAATGAGGGAGGCCGATGCCGGCGGTTTCCTCGGCGCGAAGCTGGCGGTTGAGTCCGTAGCGGAGGGGATAGCGTCCGGTGAGGAGGCCGGCGCGGGAGGCGGTGCAAGTGGGGCAGGCGGTGTAGAAGTTGGTGAAGCGCAGTCCTTGGCGGGAGAAGGCATCGAAGTGCGGGGTTTTGATTTCGGTGTTGCCGTAGCAGCCGAGGTCGCCATAGCCGAGGTTGTCGGCGGTGATGAGCAAGAGATTATGGCGCGCCTGAGGACCGGCGAGGAGGCCGGCAAGCAAAGACCGTCGCGAAAGCATTTTGTGAGTATGATATCCGATTCAGGGGCGCGGTATCGATATCCCGTCCTGTTTGCCCCCCCGATCAGACATGGTTTGTGGCAGCCGTAGCCAGCGTCCGCGACAGGTCATGGACATGATGAGGAGCGGCGCGCCAAGAGCAGGCTCTTGCGCGAGATGGTGCGCGTCTTCCGCCGCGCCCTGACCGGCAGCATAGGCGCGAAGATCGATCTCTGCCCCGCGCTTTTCAAAATAGCCGAGCAGGGTCGAGAGACCAGAAAAAGGGGGATGCCGATCCATTGCCGCCCTTGCGGCGGAGCGTTGGAGAGCTTCCTAGCGCGTCACTTTGCGAGGCAAAGTGAGAATTCTGCCGGTCTTATGGTTTCCAGGACAGGCGGGAGGGGACGAGACTCGCCGTTTAGGGTGTGCTGGTTCAGCCTGAACTGGAGAGAGGGCGCACTCCGCAAATCAGTATTCCGCCCTGCGGGCGGGGATTTTCAAGGCATGAGGGTCTGCCGATCCGATGTGGTCTTCTTGAAGAGCGCAGAAGCGAATCCGCCGCGCTCCTTCCATCGTCTCGATGAGCCCACCGGACTATCCCTCAGCATGGTTGCGTCCTCTCAGTGGCGCTTCCGTTTCGCCCGGCAAAATTCATGGTAGCGCCGCCGCAAACGGCGGCCAACTTCCGGATGCGCCCTGATCAGCTCGGAATCTGGCTCCCGTTGGTGGACGCGTTTCGAACTCTTGCTGCCTGAAACACGGCCCGCTCGAACCATGCAAGGCGGTTCAGATCAATCATTTCGGCGACGGGCGACGGACTCATCCAAACTGGCCACCCAGTCTGGACACGTCTCGAACTCAGGGATCCCGATAGCTTGCGGATAGAGCCGTGAGACGACCAAAGTGCGACGATCAGTGAATGCTGCGCGACCAGCGGCGGGTAATCACTCTGGGTGCATGGAGGGAGGCGTTGGGTGAGGCCTTCGGTTCCTGGACAATAGCACGCGCCCAAGCGGATTGGCGATCGGCAAATGATACACTTGCCTGGAAGTGTGGTGAATCCTGATGACGACTCGGCGAGAATTCCTGCAGACAGCTGCTGTAAGCGTCGTGGCGGCAACATCCGTTCAGTGCACTCACGTTTCGAAAGTGAACGCTAATTTAGGTGCCGGTAAAGCTGCTCGCACCGGCGTCGTTCAGACTGTGCTAGGACCCATTGATGCGTCGAAGCTCGGCTTCACGCTGACCCATGAACACGTAGGCAGCGGCTCGGAGAAGATTTTCAGCAGCAGGGCGAACTCGGTCGCCGATGCGGTCGACAAGCTCAAGGAAGCAAGGGATGCAGGCATCCGCACCATCGTCGATCTCAGCACTTTTGATACCGGGCGCGACATTCGCTACCGCGAAGAGATCTCGCGCAAGTCCGGGATGCAGATCGTGGCGGCTACGGGCCAACATGTCTATGCGGCTGAATCCTACAATGCACGAACCATCGAGGAGATCACCGAGTACTTCATCAAGGAAATCGAGCAGGGTATCGATGGCACGGACATCAAGGCGGGTGTCATCAAGGTAGCAGCCCGCTCTGACGTCATGACGCCTACCGAAGACAAAGTGTTCAAAGCTGCAGCGCGCGCCAGCAAAGCCACAGGAATTGCCATCGAAACACACACCCACGCGCGCCGCCGCGCCGGTGAAAAGCAGGCCGTAGTCCTCGAAGCTGAGGGCGTAAGCCCCGCCAGAGTATCGTTCGGTCACAGCGACGACACTGACGATGTGAATTACCTCATCGGCCTCGCTAGGCGCGGATACACGCTCGGCATGGACCATACATTCTGGGGAATGGCGCCCGGGGCAATGTTGCCCTGGCAGAAACGGGCGGATTGCATCACAAAACTCATCGAGGCAGGTTACGTCGGCAGAATGTTTCTCTCCAACGATTGGGTTCACGGCGACGTCGACCGGGAAGCAGTCAACCCGGATGGCATGCTGTTCACGATTCGCAAGACGATTCCCTATCTGAAACAAAACCACGTATCCGATCAGTCGATCCGCGCTATGACCGTGGAGAACCCGAGGCGCTTCTTTGGACGTCAGGCATAGTATTCTGTCGTCCCGACGGTCTGTTGGCCGACGACGCAGGCCGTGGCTCGATCAAAACACCGCATCATTCACAGTGCTCGGAACTGAACGGCCGATAGCTCCTCGATGCACCACCGTGCAAGAACAACTTCGACAGCCGGAAACGGCGCGCCGGAGTAGCCTTGAAAAGCCTTGAAGGACAGCCTACTCACGATCAACGCCGTACTGTACCACCGAACTGTTGGATGGATGGTCGGAATCCTGAAGCTGGCGAGCACAGCCCACGAGCGCCAGTCATCTCCGAGTGCTGACCAGCCCAATTCGTGTCGAGAGTTCGAGTCCACGCTGGGTCACGGTCAAAATGGAGCCAACCCGGAAGAAATGTCGTGATGGCAGTAATGAAATCAATCGGATAGCGGGAGATCGAGAAGTGCAGGTTGGCTCCCCATCGTGGATTCGAACAGTTCCGTGGATTGAAGCTATTGCGTGACAAGGCATATCAGTCAGCCTAAATGTTGTTTTTGCAAGATCGAGTGGAGAAACGCGTTTCATGGCTTTGATCACTGTGCAGGAAATTGAGAGAGCCATTGCCGCCCTAGAGCCGCGGCAGTTGCAGGAACTCTATTCATGGATTGATCTGCACGCGCCGCAGCCCATTGATACGCGTCTGGAAGCCGATCTGTCTGCCGGCCGTCTCGACAGTGCCATCAGCCGCGCACTTAAGGACGAAAGGAACGGCCGCGTACAACCGCTCTAGTGCTCGCATGGAGCATCGCACAACTACGGAGTTTTGGTCCGCATACCGTAAACTGCTTCCGGACATTCAACGCCGCGCTGACAAGCGGTTTTCCTTGCTCAAGTCCGACCCGCAACATTCGATCTCTGCAACTGTAGAAAATCGGAGATCGGCAGGGGCAAGAAATTTGGTCCGCGCGTGTCACCTTGAACTTTCGAGCCCTTGCTTCGAACATCACCACCAGACGGAGCATCGGCCGCCAGCGGAAATCGTTGAGCGGAGAAGCATGCCGGGTTCGCAACGAAGCGGTATCATTGAAGTGAATCTTCATCCGGATGCGATGCATCCACATCCGTAGCAAGTTTTCCGCACACACAAAGTTTTGAAGGAGAAATAGGAATGGCGTTCACACTACCCGCTCTGCCTTACGCGCATGACGCCCTGGAGCCGCACATCGATAAGATGACCATGGAGATTCACCATGGCAAGCATCATCAGGCCTATGTGACGAATCTGAACAAGGCGCTGGAATCGGCGCCGGAACTGGCGAATCTGAGTTTGGAAGAGCTGCTGGCGAACAATCTGGCGGCGGTGCCGGAGGCGATCCGCACGGCGGTGCGCAACAACGGCGGCGGACACTGGAACCACTCGCTGTTCTGGAACCTGATGGGGCCGAATGGGGGCGGGGCTCCGGTGGGGAACATCGGGGCGGCGATTACGTCGACGTTCGGGAGCTTCGATACGTTCAAAGAGAAGTTCGCGGCGGCGGGCGTGGGCCGGTTCGGTTCGGGCTGGGCGTGGCTGGTGAAGGATGGATCGGGGATTGCGATCACGTCTTCGCCGAATCAGGACACGCCAATCATGGAAGGCAAGAAGGTGGTGCTGGGATTGGATGTTTGGGAGCACGCCTATTACCTGAAGTATCAGAACCGGCGTCCGGATTACATCGGGGCGTGGTGGAATGTGGTGAACTGGCAGGCGGTGGAAGACCGCTTCAACTCGCTGTAAGAGCGAAGGCAATGATGGTGCGGCCCTCGCGGCCGCCCGCGGCCAGGAATTCGTCGAGCGCGGCTTTGCCTGCCGCGCTCGTTTCTATTGGTACGCGGAGTGTTTCGATGGTTTCGGGGGGAAGGTCTTTGTAGTTGAGGGGGCAATGAGGCATGGGCGCGCCATCGAGGGTGATGGCGAGTCCGTAGGTTCGGCAGGCGATGGGGCGGTGGCCGTAAAGTGTGCAGGCTCCGGTTTCGAGATCGAGGACGGGGCACGGGAGGTTGAGGTAGGGCGGAGCGAAGAGGATCTCTTCGGCGTGGAGGAAGGTGAGGAGTCCGGTGTGGAGGTCGCCGGGATAGCCGAGGTTGCGGATTTCGGCGATGGATTGGTGGGCGCGTTCCAGGATGCGGTGACGCTCGACGGGTGGGAGCGTGGCGAGGCCGTCGCGGAGGCGGGCGGCATCCATGAGGGTGATGGGGAACGGGCCGATGCAACAGCCGAAGCAGCCTTTGCGGCAATGCATGGCGCCGCCGGCGAGGTGGGCGGCGGTAGCTAGAGGTTCCGCGATGATGCGGAGGAGTTCGTGGTCTTTACTTTTTGCTGCCAGAGCCGGTCACCGTTTTGGCCGCGTCCTTGAATCCGCCACCGACTGCTTTGGCGCCTTTGCCGGTGCGGGATCCGGCTTCTTTGGCGGTGTCAGCGGTTTTGTCGCCGACAGTGACGGCTCCGTCTTTGACTTTGCCCGCGGCGGTGGTGGAGGCATCGGCGGTTTTTTCAGCGGCGGTGACGGATGTGTCTTTCACTTTGCCCGCGGCATCGGTGGTGGCGCCGGCGGTCTTGGAGGCCGCGGTTTTGGAACCACGGCGGACTTTGCCGGCGACTCCGGTGACTCCGTCTTTGATGCCGGAGCCGATGTCTTTGGCGCCGTCCTTGATCTTGGCGCCGGCGGCGGGTTTTTCCTGGGCGAAGATGGATGCGGTGAGCAGACAGGCAGCGATGGCTGCGGCGATGCGGGTCATGATAGCCCTCCTCTTTTCAACTATACAGATGCATGAGCAGGGGCGGTTGTTTCGGGTCACTCGAGGACGATGAGTTCGTAGTCGTGGAGGACGGGAAGGGTGAGTGCTGTCGTTTGGCGATTGGCGCGGAGAGGCAGGGACTGCGGAGAGCGCAGGGATTTGGCGGTACGGAAGCTGCCGGTCAACTCGATGTCGATGGCGGAGGCAGGGAGCGGGGGGAAGTAGGCGGTTTGGGAATGGCCGCTAAGATTGATCAGGTGGATGATCGTGCGCGAGCCCTGTTTCATGAGCGCGATTTCGATGAGGGGATGGGCGTTGGTGCGGAGTTGGCGTTGGGGGTGGAGGCGGTTGACGAGATCGCGAAAGAGGCCGGCGTGGGCCGGGAGGCTGTGCCGGTAGTAGAGGGTGGCGAGGTTCCAGGGGAGCCAGGTGACGGCGCCTTTACCGATATTGCGGCTGACGATGGCGGGGGTATCGGTATCCTTCATGTCGATGTGGATGAATTCCGGCGGTCCGAACATGGAAGGGGGAATGAGGGTGAGGGCGTGGGGGCCGGGGGCTTTCACTTCGGTGAACGGGCCGTTCAAGAGGGCGAGGTCGGCATCGGGCAAGGAGGGGAATGCGGCTTTGTCGCGGATGCGGACGTAACCGCGGAGTTCTTTGGCGGTGGCGATGACGGGGGCGATGTCGAAGTCCGGGGGCGCGGCGCTGAGGACGAGCACGTTGCCTCCTTTTTCGACGAAGGCTTGTAGCTGGGCGGGGGCCCAATCGGTGGCGATGACGAGGTCGAAGTCGCGGCGGCCCATCCAATCGAGGTTGTCGGAGACGGCGAAGGGGATGTGCTCTTCGGTGAGGAGGCGGAAGGCTCCGCGGTAGGGCTCTTCGCTGTAGGCGCGGCCGGTATCGGCGGGCGCTCCAAGGAGCAGGACGCGGGCGGTGCTTTGCTGGCGCACGTAGTATTGTTCGTGATCGGCGACCCAGCGGAAGATGGGCTTGGCGGTTTCGAGGGCCTGGCGGTCCTGGAGGTCGAGCGTGCCGTTGACCTCGAAGGTGAGAGCTCCGCCGTGGGCGATCATTTGCCAGGAGCGGAGGGCGATTTCAGGCTGGGGGACGGTGGCAAAGCGCCACCAGTAATCGACGAACTGCATGTTGAGGTTGACGGACATTTTGGCGGGCTGGCTGTTGCGGGCGCGGTTGACACGGTCGCTGGCGGAGTAGGGCCAAAGGGGGAGGGGACGGGCGACGGCGGTGTTCGATTCGGACATGATGCCGTCGGTGTATTCCTGGATGTAGTTGAAGTAGCCGGCGCGGGGGCGCTTTTCCTTGATGAGTTTGCCGATGGCGGCGGCGACTTCGCGGGAGGAGGTGAACATGAAGCGGCGATAGACGTCGTCGGGGGTTTCGGGAAGGGGGCGGTTGTAGAGTTTGCGGTAGAGGCGGCTGCATTCGCCGCAATGACAGAGGCCGACATAGCGGCCGCTGTAGTCGCGGGACTGGTTGCCGAACATGTTGAAGAAGAGTCCGTCGACGTCGTACTTTTCGAGGCCTTCGGCGAGGATTTTCATGGCCTGGGAGCGGTAATAGCCGCCGTTGATGCAGGTGGAATAGAGTCCGTTGTAGACGACGGGTTCGCCGTTGGCTTGGCGGAAGAACCATTCGGGGTGGGCGTCGTAGACTTCTTTGCGGGTTTTGCTGAGATCGTAGCGGCCGACGATGCGGATGTTACGGGCATGGAGTTCGCGGACGACATCGCCGAACATGTCGCGGCCGGGAGGGAGATTGGGGCTGGGGTAGTGGAAGGGGACCTGGGTGGGGTAATAGGCAGCGATTCCTCCCATGCCTTGGAGGAGGACGTTGGCGCGCATGGCGGCGAGTTGTCCGGCGAGGCGTTTGGCGTCGAGGGTGGCGTCGACCTGGCGGAGATTGGTCTGGACCCAGCGGATGGGCTCGGTCATCCACCAGCCTTCCTGGGCGGGAGCGGGGAGGAGGGCAAAGGAGAGGGCGCAGAGCAGGCGTGCGAGCATACTGAACGCTAGTATAAGCGGCTATTTGCGGGCGAGCGTGGCGTTGCCGGGATCGAGGGTGACTTTCACGGGCGGGGCGGTGAGGACGGCCTCAATGGTGACGGGTTCGGCGGCGGTCTGGACCCACTTGACGATGGGTTTCTGACGGGGGAGTTGGATTTCGATGGGGACCCAGGCGGTGAAGTTTTCGTCGACGTCGGATTGAGTGACGGTGGCTTTCCAGCGTAATTTGGGGGCGCGGCCGGTGGTGGTCCAGGTGAGTTTGAGGGTAGGGATGCCGGTGCCGTGGACCCATTGATCGAAGAAGGATTCGAGCTTGGGATCGGGGGATTGGGGGGGGAGGAACTCGGCGGCGACTTTCTGGAACTGGGCGGTGGTAACGGGTTGGAGGGCGTTGCGCTGATAGAACTGGGCGAGCATTTTCTGGAAGGCGGCGTCGCCCAGGCGTTTGCGGAGCATGTGGAGAATCCAGGTGCCTTTTTCGTAGGTGATGACGGGCCAGGAGGTGGGGTATTGGGAGGAGTGGAGGCGGTAGCCCATGGTGACGGGTCCGGCGGATTCGACGGTGCGGCCGTCCTCCTGTTTGCGGAGGAGATCTTCGCGGTAGAGATCGAGGATCCAATCGAGGGATCTGGAGCCTTTCTTCTTTTCGAGGATCCAGAGGGCGGTGTAGTTGGCAAGGGCTTCCATGAGCCAGTCGTCCTGGTATTCGGCGGCGGTGACTCCGTTGCCCCACCATTGATGGGCGATTTCATGGGCGTGGAGGATTTCGGAGAAAAAAGTCTGCTGCATTTCGCTGCCGCGGGGGAGGGGGCGATCGGCCTCTTCGAGGTACGACATGGTGGAGAGGTAGACGAGGCCAGGGAAGCCTTGTCCGAAGCGGCCGGGGATGGGGGAGACGGTGAGGGTACGAATGTTGGGTTTGCCGAAGCGGAGGGCCATTTCGTCGAAGGCGGAGGCGAACTCGGCGGCGAGCTGTTCGAGGCGGGCGGCGGGATTGGGCGGGGGGACGGGCATCATCATGACGTCGGAGGGGGGCGTGTTGCGGCGGCCGGTGCGGGGGAAAGGGCCGGCGGTGGCCTGGGGCAGTTCGACGGGGCGGGGCTTGGGCTGGAGGGCGGCCTCGACTTTGCGGTTGGCGC
Organism: Bryobacterales bacterium; assembly: GCA_016789755.1. Taxonomy (GTDB): domain Bacteria; phylum Acidobacteriota; class Terriglobia; order Bryobacterales; family Bryobacteraceae; genus CADEFT01. The sequence goes on along the minus strand of JAEUQG010000207.1, from coordinate 2,377 downwards.
AGACTTCGATGACGGTGCCGGAGCGGGTGATTTTCTTACGCTCGTAGTCGCCGAGGTTGAACCCGAACAGGCGGACGGGGGAGTGGGTTTTGCGGCGGCTGATTTTCCATTCGCCTTCTTCGCGCTCTTCGACGAGTTCGCCGGTGGCGACGAGGTCGAGGTGTTTCGGGAAGCGGAAGGTGACGTCGTAGTTGGAGAACTGGACGCGGCGGTTGGGATACCAGACTCCGCGGCTGCCGACGTAGTAGACGCCGTCGCCGGCTTGCGCGATGACTTTGCCTTCGTAGCGGATTTCGAGATCGACGGGCTGGCCGGCGGGGAATTCTTTTTCGCCGGTGAAGAGGACGAGGAGGTTGTCGACGTTGCGGAGGAGGTTGGCGCGGAGGGATTCGGGGTAGAAGGCATCGCCTGGGGCTCCGTTGATTTTGACTTCGGAGATGCGCATTTGCTGGGAGAGTTCGAGGCCGATGGAGCGGAGGGTTTGGCGGGGGATGAGGCGGAGGCGGCTGACGGCCTTCATGTTGAGGTCGCTTTCGATGGAGGCGTCGATGGCGACGTTTTCGATTTGGAAGTCGCGGTCCTGGGGTTGTTTGAGGCCGCTGCGCCAGGAGCGGGCCTCGAAGTTGGTCCAGACGTCGAAGAAGCGGCGTTCTTCGCGGAAGGCGACCTGGCCGACGTTAATCTGGTGGCTGCGGCGGGGGTCGTGGATGATGTCGAAGTTGCCGAGGGTCTTGCCGCTCATGGCGGCGAAGAAGAAGCCTCTGTCCTTGCGGTTGGGGGCGAGGAGATCTTCGACGAGGCGGACCTCGAAGCTGGCGAGGAAGCTGGCGGCGACCTGGGTCCATTTGCCGGCGAGGAGGTTGCCCATTTCGGCGCTGGGGGCGGCGCCGGCTTCGCGGGCCATGGATAGAAGCTCTTCGGCGGAATCGTCGGTGAAGACGAGGACGGCGTTGCCGAAGTGTTCGTTGAGATTGGGGGTGCGGGCGAAGGAGGCAAGGGAGCGGCGCTCACTGGGGGAGGGGGGCATGAGGAGCAATTCGCCGTCGCCGCCTTCGACATCGGCGGAGAAGACGGCGGAGACGCGGGTACCGTTGACGGGCTTGCCGAAGATGAGGAAGCCTTCGGTGAAGTAGAGGCGGATTTCGTCGCGGGCGAAGCGGAGGTTACGGACGCGGTAGCAGGCGGAGGGATCGAGGGAAGAATTGAGCAGATCGCGGGCGAGGTCCTGGGCGGGGCCGCACCAGGCGGTGGATGGGAACAACAGGGAGACGAGGAAAAGGGTAGCCCTCACATCCCCAGTCTAGCGGGAATCCCCGGCAAGGGAGGCGTCGGTTTCGCCAAAACTGGACGGGGTGGTGACGGTTAGGTGGACGGATCTGGGGCTGAAATTCTCCTCGAATCCCCAATAGCGGATCTTGTATTCGCAATGGGCGGTGGCAAGCGTTTCGATGAGAAGGGTTTCCAATTGTTGGGGGTTGGCGGCCTCGACGAGGCGCCCGGCGGTCTGGCTGCACAAGCTTTCCAGCATGGACCGGAAGAGGGGGGTGCAGCCCGGTAGGGCGATGGCGTAAACGGCGATGTCCTGATTGCGCAAGAGAGTGAGGAGGCGATCGAGGTGGGCGTTGCGGTGGAAGACGATACTGGTGGATTCGGGGTTTTCGTTGCCGACGATGACAAGCGCGCGGGGGCCTTGCGGGAGGATGGAGAGGACGGTTTCGATGGCGGGGATAGCGCCGGAGAGGTAGGAGCGATTGGCCAGTTCCATGCCTTTCTGAAGTTGCCCGGGGGATGTTTGGAGGAGTGGAGGGATGGAGGGGCCGTGGGTGTCGCCATGGGAGTAGCAGACGGCGGACCAGGCTTCGGAAGGGCGTTTTTCGTCGAGAGCGCGGCGGAGGGCGGCGCAGGCAGCGTCGCGGAAGGGGGTGGCGAGGTCGGTGGTGAGGGGGAGGACGAGGCCGATGGTGCCGGTGTAGTCGGGCATGGCGCGGGTGAGTTCATAGCGGGTGACGGGGACTCCGTTCTCTTCAAGGGAGAAGGCGAGGGGGCAGAGGATGGGGATGGGGCTGCCGCCGGAGCAGCGGAGGCTGGCGGAAATGGCGCGTACGCCGTTCTCGAGGATGGAGGCGTGGCCGATGTGCACGGAGATGGGCTGCTGCTTGAGGGCGTTGATGTGGGAGCGGATGATGCTAAAGGATCTCAAGGCCCGGGAACGGACGGTGGCGTCGGAGTCGCGGATGCATTTGACGAGGACGGGGAGGAAACGGGGGTCCTGAGTCTGTCCCATACCCCAGCAGGCGCTGCTGCGGAAGGCGAAGTCCTCGTGGGAGGCCCAGTTGACGAAGAGTTCGATGGAACGGGTTTGGCGGGCGCGGTACAG
>JAEUQG010000201.1 GCA_016789755.1 Bryobacterales bacterium | reverse complement strand
TCTGTTTCTGGCGGCGGCTTTGCTGACGACGGCGGCGGACCGCAAGCGGCTAGCGGTGACGCCGAAGGGTGGCGTAACCACTCCGGGGGTGCAGATGCCGGTGGGGAAATTGAAACCGGAAGCGGAGATTGCGGTGGCTGGGGCGCAGTCGATTCTGGGGGCTGCGGAAGCGGTGTGGGTGGGTACGAAGACGGGCGTTATTCCGATCGATGGGAAGACGAATCGGGCGGGCGAAGCGATTGCGGGGGTGAAGTTGCCGTGCGCGGGCATGGCGACGGGGTTTGAGAGCAACTGGGTAGTGGATTGCGGAGCGAAGGGAGTGGCGCGGCTGGCTCTGAAGACGAATGCGTCGAAAGTGACGATCGGGTCCGGAGCGGTTGCGGTTGTTCAGGGGGTGGCGGCTAGCGAAGACAGCGTGTGGGTACTGGCGGACGAGAAGGGGACGTTTTCGCGGATCGATCCGGAGACGGGGAAGGTGGTGGCGGAGATGCGGCTGCCGGCAGGGTGCACGAGCGTGATTTATGCGGAGAAGTCGCTGTGGGTGGCTTGTCCGGCTGAGAATCAGGTGCTGCGGGTGGATCCACTAACGAACCTGGTGGCGAAGCGGGTGGATGTGGCGGCGGGCGCGCGGTCGCTGGTGTTTGCGGAAGGATCGGTGTGGGTACTGGGCGGTGACAAGGGGAAGGTGTCGAAGGTGGATGCGAAGACGGAGAAAGTGACGGCCACGGTGGACCTGCAGATTGCGGATGGAGGGGGGGAGATCACGGCGGGGGCGGGGTCGATCTGGGTGACGGCGAAGGGGTATCCGTTGACGCGGATCGATGCGAAGACAGACCAGGTGATGCAGCAATTCGCCGGGGAAGGAGGAGGGGCGTTGCGGTTTGCGGCGGGTTCGTTATGGATGGTGAATCAGGGTAACGGGACGGTGTGGCGGGTGGATCCGAAGCGGGTGCTGGCGACGTTTGCGGAGTAGCGGGGGATTCTACCAGACGGCGGCGGCGTAATGTTTGCGGATGGTTTCGTCGGCGGTGATGAGGCCGGATTCACGGTTGGAGAGTGCTTGGGCGACGATGATGCGGTCGAAGGGGTCGTTGGTCCAGGTGAGGGTGACGGCGAGAACGGTGACGCTGGGGAAGGGGATGGTGCATTGGGCGATTCCGAAGGTGCCGTTGAGGTTGGCGAAGATTTCGGAGGGGGGATAACGGAGGCGGCCGCGCCGGAAGAGGTAGTCGAGCTCCAGATAGACCATGGGGGATATGAGGAGATCGCAGCGCTCAATTTCGCGGCGGGCCGCTTTGGTGAGTTTTTCCACTAACCCATCGTGCAGCCAGAGGGCCACGTGGGTATCGAGGTAAGCCACGCTCAAAGATGGCTATCCTCTTGTTTCCACTTCGTTTCGAGCTCTTCTTGGAGTTCGGCACCGGTGTGGATGATGGCATCCGGGTCGACGACGAGGGCGTTGCGCTTGACGGCCCGCTCGAGTTTGGAAGGCGCGGTTTGTTTACTGAACAACATCAGAGGGACTCCCCGGTAGAGGATGGTAACAGGCTCGCCGCCGATGGCCTTGTCCATGGTTTTGAACATCGTCTTGCGGAAGGTAGTGGCGGTTAAGTCGGTGTCCACGTGTACAGCGTACTTTTAAGTATGTACGTTGTCAAGTAAGTGGTTAGTGTTTGGCGTCTCCGGGGAGGTATCCGGGCGGGAGGGCGGCGCCTTCGCCGAAGAAATACTGCTCCATTTGTTTGAGGAGGAATTCCTGAGCTTCCTGGGTGCCGAGATTCAAGCGATACTCGTTCATGAGCATTTTCATATGCTCGACCCACATTCTCCAGGCATCTTTGGAGACGTTTTCGTAGATTCTCTGGCCGAGAGGATGGCCTTCAAAGGGGACCTCGCTGAGGCCGACCATTTCCCGCTGGAATTTGACGCAGAACACCTTGCGGGCGTTGGGGTCTTCCATCTTCGGGGCAACGAAACCACTGCCGCAACCCATACTGTACACTCCTGTGTATTTAGTACTGAAAATACCAGGATAGCAGGGTGAGGACTGGGCAAGGGCTTCGCCCTTGATGTCCCTTCGGGATATGGAAGACGGGAGACGGGAGACGGAATGGTTAGTGGTGTAGGCGCCAAGGAGCCTGCTCGCTGTGATTCGCATGGGGCGCGATGATGCTCGAACCTGCGCAACGAGAACAAAGTTCACGTTCGGCTCGTATGACGGCAAACTAATCGACGCGCATGGCTGCGGCTTCGCGTTTTGCTTTGAGGCCGCCCAGGTATTCGGAGAGCTTCATGGGGATGGGAGCGCCTTTTTCCATTTGGCGCTGGACGGAGCGCTGGTAACGGCGGAGGGTTTCCTTTTTGTTTCCGTCACGAAGGTTACAGGTTTCGATATCGAGAAGGATCTCGATTTCCCAGGGGCGGAACGTATTCCGGCCGATGCTGCCTTTCAGCAGTTCCGCAATAAGCTTGTTGAACTGAGTCAACAAGACTTCGCTGTCTTCGTACTGCCCTACCATACCCTTATTCATCCATCGGCAGATCAGGCGAAAATCTTAATACTACTTGCCTGCCGAGTGGACGATGTGTCCTCCGACTATTGTGTTTGTCACTACTACCTTATCAATCCTGGTTGCGGGAATGGTAAGGAGATCTTCACTTAGTACTACGAAATCGGCGTACTTGCCGGACTCGATGGAGCCCTTGCAATGTTCTTCGGAACTGGCCTTGGCGGAGCCGAGGGTATAGGCTTCGATGGCCTCGGCGACGGTGATTTTCTGTTCGGGGACCCAGCCGTTGGGGCGTTTGCCGTCCAAGGTACGGCGGGTGACGGCGGCGTAGATGCCGGCGACGGGGTCGATGGGGGCGACGAACCAATCGGAGCCGAAGGCGAGGGTGGCTCCGGCGTCGAGGAGGCTGCGGAAGGCATAAGTGCCCTTAGCGCGGTCGGGGCCGATGCGTTTGCCGGCCCAGCGGCCGTCGTCGATGGCGTGGTAGGGCTGCATGGAGGCGATGACGCCGAGTTTGGCGAAACGGGGAATGTCCTGGGGGCGAAGGTGTTGGGCGTGTTCGATGCGGAAGCGGCGGTCGCGGGGGCCGTTGGTGCGGATGACCTCTTCGAACAAAGAGAGCATGGCTTCATTGGCGCGGTCGCCGATGGCGTGGATGGCGAGTTGGAGTCCGGCGGCGTCGGCGCCGAGGAGGTTGTCGCGCATCTTGCCGGCGGGGATCATGTCTTCGCCGGGGAGTCCGGAAGTATTGGGAGCATCGGAGTAAGGCTGGAAGAACCAGGCTGTGGTGGAGCCGAGCGAGCCGTCGGAGAAGCCTTTGAGGCCGCCGATGCGGAGGTAGCCGCCGCCGAAGCCGGCGGCGATTCCGGGGGCGGCGAGGCGCTTCCATTGAGAAAGGGGTTGCAGGCCGTAGATGCGGACGGTGAGTTCGTTTTTGTGGAGGAGGCGTTGATAGACGCGGAGGATTTCCGGGGAGGCGGAGACGTCGGTGACGCTGGTGACGCCTTTGGCGTTGGCGTAGCGCATGGCGGCGCGGAGGGCTTCTTCGATTTCAGTGGGGGAGGGATCGGGCATGACGCGGTAAACGGCGTCCATGGCGGTGTCTTTGAGGATGCCGGTGGGATTGGAGGCGGGGTCACGGACGATGGCGCCGCCGGGGGGATCTTTCGATTCACGCGTCACGCCGGCGAGTTTGAGGGCGAGGGAGTTGGCAAGGGCCATGTGGCCATCGAGGCGATTGACGAAGACCGGGTGATCGGGGGTGACGGCATCGATCCACTGGCGGGTGGGGAGTTCGGCGTTGGGGAAGTTTTCGTGGTCCCAATCGCCTCCGGTGATCCAGCGGCCTTTGGGGAGCTTGGCGGCGAAGGCGGCGATACGGGCACGGAATTCGGCGGGAGTGGCGGCGTCGCGGAGTTGGACGGAGGAGAGGCGCGTGCCTCCGGCATAGAAATGAACGTGGGAATCGTGGAAGCCGGGGAGGAGCAGGCGGCCCTGGAGATCGATGACGCGCGTGTTGGGTGTGCGGAGGGCGTTGATTTCAGCGTTGGCGCCGACGGCGAGGATGCGGCCGTGTTTGACGGCGACGGCTTCGGCGAGGGGCTGGCGCGGGTTCACGGTCCAGACTTTGCCGTTGTGGAGGATGAGATCCGCCATATCTATAGCGTGCATTCGGGCGGCGAAAACAATCAACGGGAGGAGCGGGAATCGCATGAACTCATTATGCGGGTCCGTGGCCGGCTGAACGGTATCTGGTCGATGCAGAAGGCGAGCGCAACGCCGGCGGTATTGGCCAGGTAGTCGAGGGGATCGTAGGTGTTGGCCATCACCTGAAAGCCGTTGGTGGCCTCAAAGAGGTTGACAGCGGCGAGGGCCAGGCCGGCGGTGAGGAGCCTGTGGAACCTGCCCTGAGGGACGGAGTGACTGACGACGAAATAAACCGCGAACGAGACTGAGAAGTTGCCGGCGTGGCTGTGGACCAGTCCGGCGTAGGGCCCCGAGTAGTGTCTCTTGAGCACAAGCCCGGCGGCCCCGAGGAGAGCGAAGGCAACGTTGCGTACTTTGCGGGACACGATATCCGCCGTCCGATGGGGCTCGTCCGGTAGGTTAGCAGATTGCGCGGCCATCGATTAGTAATGTTGATCCGTCCCATAAAATCTTTCGTATGTCCGGACCGGAAGGGCTGCGCCATCATAGAGGGTATCCGTTGGAGGAGTTTCATGCTGTTTGACGGCTACCGGACCGATGGTTTTCACGATGAGATGTTCACGGCGGAAGGGACCCCGAGAGATGGGGCGAGGCTGCTGGTGGATACGATCTCCTCGCTCAGTCAACAGGAACTCATGTTGCGCCAGGCGTCGGCGGAACGGCTGCTGTTGCATATGGGGATCACGTTCAACGTGTCCGGCGATTCGGGCGGGACGGAGCGGATTTTTCCGTTCGACCTGATTCCGCGCATTGTGCCGGCGGAGGAGTGGACGCGGCTGGAGAAGGGGTTGAAGCAGCGCATTGTGGCGCTGAACCTGTTTATCGACGATGTCTATCACGACCAGAAGATTCTGAAGAACGGGGTGATTCCGCGGGAGGTGATCGATTCGGCGAAATCGCTGCGGCCGCAGTGTATCGGGCTGAAGCCTCCGCACGGGGTATGGTGCCATGTGACGGGGACGGATCTGGTGCGCGGGGGCGACGGGCAAGTGTACGTGCTCGAAGACAACCTGCGGGTGCCTTCGGGGGTGTCGTACGTTTTGGAGAACCGGAACGTGATGAAGAGCACGTTTCCGAAGCTGTTTGAGGGGATGGCGGTGCGGTCGGTGGATGAGTATCCGAGCCGGCTGCTGGAGATGCTGGAGTCGCTGGCGCCGGGGAACAATCACCGGCCGCGGGTTGTGGTGTTGACTCCGGGGATTTACAATTCGGCGTATTTCGAACACAGTTTTCTGGCGCAGCAGATGGGGGTTCCGCTGGTGGAGGGGCGGGATCTGGTGGTGAGCGGGGGAAACGTGTCGATGCGGACGACGCGGGGCTTTGAGCGGGTGGATGTGATCTACCGGCGGATTGACGACGACTTTATGGATCCGAAGGCATTCCGGCCGGACTCGCTGCTGGGGGTGCCGGGGTTGTTGGAGGTATACAAATCGGGGCGCGTAGCGCTGGCGAACGCTCCTGGAAACGGTGTCGCCGACGATAAGGTGATTTACGCCTACGTTCCCGACATGATCAAGTACTATCTGGAGGAAGACGCGATTATTCCGAACGTGCCGACGTATCTGTGCTGGCGCGAGGCGGACCGTCAGCATGTGTTGGGGAATCTGGACAAGCTGGTGGTGAAGGCGGCGAACGAGTCTGGCGGGTACGGAATGCTGGTGGGGCCGCATGCGAGCGCGGCGGAGCGGGAGGAGTTTGCGGGGAGGATTACGGCGAATCCGCGGAATTACATCGCACAGCCGACGTTGTCGCTGTCGCGCGTGCCGACGATTGTGGGCGGGCATGCGGAGGGGCGGCATGTGGATCTGCGCCCATACATTTTGTACGGCAAGGAGATTTTCGTGTTGCCGGGAGGGTTGACGCGGGTGGCGTTGCGGAAAGGGTCTCTGGTGGTGAATTCCTCGCAAGGCGGGGGAAGCAAGGACACATGGGTATTGGCGGGAGGCAAGGCATGACGCGGCGTCCGTTGTTGAGCCGGGTGGCCGATTCGGTGTACTGGATGGGCCGTTATATTGAGCGGGCGGAGAATGTGGCCCGTTTTGTGGATGTGAATCTGCATTTGATGCTGGGGGGATCGGGGGCGAGCATTGCCGAGCAGTGGAGTCCGATCATCGACACGACAGGGGATTCGGAGGAATTCGAGCGGCGGTATGGGGAAGCGACGCGGGAGTCTGTGATTGAATTTCTGACGTTCGATCCGGAGAATCCGAACTCGATATTGTCGTGCCTGCGGGCGGCGCGGGAGAATGCGCGGACGGTGCGGGACACGATCTCGTCGGAGATGTGGGAGCAATCGAACAAGATGTATCTGGCGATTACGGATGCGGGGGCGCGGGACCGGGCGGCGCATTCGGCGCACGATCTGTTTGCGTCGATCAAGCTGGGGAGCCACCTGTTTCAAGGCATCACGGATTCGACGATGTCGCATAACGAGGCGTGGAATTTTCTGCGGTTGGGGCGGATGCTGGAGCGGGCGGACAAGACGTCGCGGATGATCGATGTGAAGTACTTTCTGTTGTTGCCGAAGGTGGAGGATGTGGGCACGTCGATCGACGATGTGCAGTGGAGCGCGGTGTTGAAGTCGGTTTCGGCGTTTGAGATGTACCGCAAGCGGTTTGGGCGGATCCAACCGGACCGGATTGCGGAGTTCCTGCTGTTGGATGGGGAATTTGCGCGGTCGGTGCGGCATTGCCTGGTGGAGTCAGGGGTGGCGCTGCATACGATCACGGGGACGCCGCTGGGCGGGTTTACGAATCCGCCGGAGCAGCACCTGGGGCAGTTGCGGGCGGAGTTGAATTACGCTTCCGTTGGCGACATCATCGCCGGGGGGCTGCATGAGTTTCTGGACGCCCTGCAGACTAAGCTAAACTTGATCGACGAAAGCGTGCACTCGACCTTTTTTGCGATGCGGCCGCTGTCGGATGCGGCTTCGGCGTAGGAGAGCGGGTTCGGGAAATTATGACATATTGCCTCGGAATCCAGGTTGAAGAGGGGCTGATCGCCATCGCGGATACGCGGGTGCTGACCGGGCACGAGACACGGATCAGCAAGAAGACGTGGGTGCATCAGACGGATACGCAAGCGATGTTCGTGATGACATCGGGGTTGCGGAGCGTGCGCGACAAAGTGATCGCGAATTTCGAGGAGATTCTGGCGATGCGGGAGAAGCCGTTCGACCGGCTGTTCCGCGCGGTGGATGTATTTGCGGGGGAGATCCGCAAGGTGGCGAAGGAAGACAAGGCGATGCTTGCGGAATCGGGGTTGCGGTTCAATCTGCACGCGATCATCGGCGGGCAATGCGGGTTCGACCGGACGCACAAATTGTTTCTGGTGTATCCGGAGGGGAATTGGGTGGAGGTGGCGACGGAGACCCCGTATGAGATCATCGGCAATTCGGGATACGGGAAGCCGATCTTAGCGCGGTCGCTGCATTATTACGATTCGTTGCAGTATGCGTTCAAGCTGGGGATTCTGTCGTTCGATTCGTCGCGGGTGTGCGCGGCGGACGTGGATTTTCCGATCGATGTGATGCTGTATCCGAAGGGGTCGTTTCAGGTGATTGAGCATCGCTATCACGAACCGGACTTGCGCGAGATTTCGACGTGGTGGCAGGATCGGCTGAGGAAATCGGTACAGGAGTTGCCGACGGAAAAAGTGGAGGCGGCATTCTCGAAGCTGGCGCAAGGCGAGCCTCCGTAGGGTGCGCTATGCAGTATCGGGAAGTGGCGCCGTGTGCCGCGTTGCGCCCTTATATACGGTGTTATTGGACGCTGGCGGGGCGGATGGAGGCAGTGCCGGCGGCGCAGCGGGTATTTCCCGATGGGTCAATGGAGATGGTGTTTCATTTCGCGGAGCCGTTCCGGCACGAGGGGCGGCGGCAGGCGCGAATGTTGCTGGCGGGGCAGGTGTGGGGGCCGGTGGTGTTGGAGCCTTCGCGGGAATGCGATGTGTTGGGGATACGATTCGAGGCGGGCGGATGCGCGGCGTTTCTGAAGTTTCCACAGCAGGAAGTGGCCGGGAGAATCGTGTCTCTGGAGGATGTGTGGGCGGGGACGGCGCGGCGGTTGCATGAGCGGCTGGGCAATGAGCGGGACAGGGTAGAGGCGTTGGAGCGGATGCTGCTGGCACTGCGGCCGGAGAGTGCGATGCCTTCGCGGGGTTTGAGCGCGCGGCAATATCGACGGCGGTTTGAAGCGGCGGTGGGGATCCCGCCGAAGTTGTTTGCGCGGATTGCGCGGTTTCAACGGTCTTTGCAGGTGATGGGGCGCTTGCCGCAGGCGGATGTGGCGCTGGCCTGCGGCTACTACGATCAGGCGCATTTGATACGGGATTGGAGAGAGTTTGCGGGGGTGACTCCGGCGGGGTGGCTACGGGACCAATCGAATGTCCTTTTTTTCCAAGACGGGGCGGAGGCGGAGGGAGTAGGCTGATCTTCATGAAGAAGATGCTGCTGTTGTTACTGGCGCCAATGGCGTGGGCGGAAACTAACGTCGAATCGCTGGGATGGATTGCGGGATGTTGGGAGATGCGGAATGCGGCGGGGACGTTTTCGATCGAGGAGATGTGGACGAAGCCGGCGGGGGAGACGATGTTGGGAGTGGGGCGGACGGTGCGGAACGGGAAGACAGTTTTCAACGAGTTTTTGCGGATTGCGGTGGACGGGGGGAAGATCACGTATTTCGCGCACGTGGGGACGAAGGGGGCGACGCCGTTTGCGGTGTTGCGGATTTCGGACGCAGAGGTGGTATTCGAGAACCCGGGGCATGATTTTCCGCAACGGATCATCTACCGCAAAGTGGAGGGCGGGTTGTTCGCGCGGATTGAAGGCGTGGAGAAGGGGAAAGAGAAGCACCAGGATTTTCCGTACAAGAGAGTTTCCTGCCAGTAGACGCTTTCGGCTAGAATCGAAAGCGAAATGTCCGTAACTCGGCCCGGCAGGATCGGCACTTTCGGGATTGGCCTGGCGGCGTACTGGCCGCAGTTTCCCGGTTTGAAGGAACGTCTGGAGGGCTATCAGCGCGAAGTGGAAGCGCGGCTGACGGCGATGGGTGCGGAGGTGGTTTCAGCGGGGTTGGTGGATACGGCTCCGGCGGCGCGGGCGGCAGGGGAGCGGCTGGCGGGGGCGGGACTGGATCTGCTGGTGTGTTACGTGGGGACGTACGCCACTTCGTCGCAGGTGTTGCCGATTGTGCAGCATGCGCATGTGCCGGTGCTGGTGCTGAATCTGCAGCCATCGGCGGCGCTCGATTACGAGAACACGGACACGGGGGAGTGGCTGGCGAACTGTTCGACGTGCAGCGTGCCGGAGATCTCGAATGCGTTCGCGCGGGCGCGGGTCCGGTTCCGGGTGGTGTCGGGGACATTGCGCGACGATGCGGCGGCATGGGGAGAAATCGAAGAGTGGGTGAAGGCGGCGGCGGTGGTGCGGTCATTGCGGTCGAGCCGGATCGGGTTTCTGGGACATACGTATCCGGGGATGCTGGATATGTACTCCGATTTCACGATGGTGACGGCGCAGACGGGGGCGCATATCGAAGTGTTGGAGATGTGCGATCTGGATGCGTGCGTGGACGAGGTTACGGACGAAGAAGCGGCGGAGAAGCGGGCGAAGGCGAGGGAAACATTTACGTTCGAGAATGTTTCAGAGGATGGTTTAGATTGGGCGGCGAAGGTGGCGGCGGGGTTGGACCGGCTGGTGGAGCGGTTCGATTTGCAGGGGCTCACGTATTATTATCGCGGGCTGGACGGGAACCGGTACGAGCAGTTGGGGGCGGGGATGATTCTGGGGAACTCGCTGTTGACGGCGCGCGGCGTGCCGGCGAGCGGGGAGGGGGATCTGAAAACATGCGTGGCGATGTTTGTTTTGGACAGACTGGGCGCGGGGGGATCGTTCACTGAGTTCTACGCGATGGATCTGCAGGAAGAGTTTGTGCTGATGGGGCACGACGGTCCGGGGCATCTGGCGATCAGCGCGCGGAAGCCGGTGCTGCGCGGGTTGGGGCTGTATCACGGGAAACGGGGGAGCGGAGTGAGCGTGGAATTTCACGTGAAGCACGGGCCGGTGACGATTCTGGGGGTGACGCAGACGGCGGACGGATCGCTGAAGATGATTGCGGCGGAAGGGGAGTCGGTTGAGGGACCGGTGATGCGGATTGGGAATACGAACTCGAGGCTGCGGTTTGGGAAAGGGGTGCGGGAATTTGTGAATGCATGGTGCGAAGAGGGGCCGACGCATCATTGCGCGCTGGGGATTGGACATGTGCGGGGCGCGTTGCGGAAGGTGAGTGAGTTGATGGGGATTCCTTTGATCGAGGTGACGTGATGCGTCTGCTAGTGCTCTTCCTCGCTACTGTGGCGATGGCTGCTCCTCCGGACAGCGGGGCGGCGATGAAGAGGCTGTTTCGGGATCCGCCGGTGGAGTTTTCGAGCGCGCCGCTGCTGGTGTGGAACGGAGCGGTGACGGAAGCGGCGATTGACCGCATGCTAGACGATTTGAACGGGCAGCGGGTGCGCGGGCTGTTCATACATCCGCGGCCGGGGTTGATTACTCCGTATTTGACAGAAGAGTGGTTCAAGCTGGTGCGCTACACGGTGGACGGCGGGGCGCGGCGCGGGATGCATGTGTGGCTATACGATGAGAACTCGTATCCGAGCGGGTTTGCCGGCGGGAATGTGACGGCGGCGCATCCGGAGACGTACAACCAGGGGCAAGGGCTGGTGTTGCGGCGTTTGCGGGCGGGGGAAAGCGCGGACTGTGCGGTGCGGCAGGGAGAGAATTGCTTTGAGCGTGTAGGGCATCCGGTGCGGGCGTGGACGGCGGGGTTCCCTTATGTCGATTTGATCAAGCCGGGCGTGACGGAGACATTCATCGAGACGACGATGAAGGGATACGAGCGGGCGATCGGCGCCGAGTTCGGCAAGCGCGTGCCGGGCATATTCACGGATGAGCCGGATATCAGCCCGCCGGTGGCGAAGTCGATGCGATGGACTCCGGATCTGTTCGAGCAGTTCGAGAAGCGCTGGGGTTACGATTTGCGTCCGCATTTGCTGTCGTTGTGGGAGCAGACGGGCGATTGGCGGAAGGTGCGGCACAACTATTACGGGTTGTTGCTGGAGTTATTCGTGGAGCGGTGGTCGAAGCCGTGGTACGGCTACACGGAGAAGAAGAAGCTGACGTGGACGGGGCACTATTGGGAGCATGAATGGCCGAATCCGCGGCACGGGGCGGACAGCATGGCGATGTATGCGTGGCACCAGATGCCGGGGATCGACATGCTGTTCAACCAGTGGGCGGAAGGGGTAAATGCGCAGTTCGGCAATGTGCGCGCGGTGAAAGAACTGGCGAGCGTGGCGAATCAGTTGGGGCGGCGGCGGGCGCTGAGCGAGACGTACGGCGGCGGCGGATGGAGTTTGCGATTGGAGGACATGAAGCGGCTGGGGGACTGGCAGTACGCGTTGGGGGTGAACTTTCTCAATCAGCATTTGTCGTTTCAAACGATGGTGGGGGTGAGGAAGTACGACTATCCGCAATCGTTTTCCTATCATGCGTCGTGGTGGGGGCAGTATGGCGTACTGGGGCGGTACTTCGAGCGGCTGTCGCTGGCGTTGAGCGCGGGGCGGGAAGTAAACGACGTGCTGGTGCTGGAGCCGACGACATCGGCGTGGTCTTATGCGGCTGTGCCTGGCGCGGACAAGCGGCTGATGGAATTGGGGGAGAGTTTTCAGCAGTTCGTGACGGCTTTGTCGAAGGCGCACGTGGGTTACGACCTGGCTTGCGAGAACATTGTGAAAACGCACGGATCGGTGAAGGGCGCGGGGTTTGCGGTGGGAGAGCGGACGTACTCGTTGGTTGTGCTGCCGCCGGGGACGGAGAACCTGGATGCGCCGACGGCGAAGTTGCTGGAGGCGTATCTGCGTGGAGGTGGGAAGGTGTTGTCGTTTGTGGATCCGCCTTCTCGAGTGGATGGAGCGGAATCGAATGCGGTGCGGGAGATGGCGGCGAAGTATGCAGCGCAGTGGCGGCGGGCGGCGGGGTTCGATGCGGCGCTATTTCCGGCTGTTCCGGTGGAGACTCTGAGCGGCGAGTTCTATCTGATGCGGCGGGTGGTTGCGGACGGTGAGGTGTTGTTTGCGGCCAATCCGAGTCTGGAGAAAGAAGCCGGGGGACGGGTGAAGGGCGATGGAGTGTTGGAGGAGTTGAACGCGTTTCAGGGAGAGGTGACGCGGCACGGGGCGGAGTTCCGGCTGGCGCCGGGCGGGAGTCTGCTGCTGTTTCGAGGGAAGAGTTCGCGGGCGGTGGAGAAGGCCGCGGCGCCGCAAGGGCAGGCTCGGGCGGTGGGGGAGATGGATGTGCGGAGGCTTTCGCCGAACACGCTGAAGCTGGATTACTGCGATGTGGCGTTTGGGGGGAAGGAACTGCGCGGGGTGTATTTCTTCAAGGCGAGCGATGAGGTGTTCCGCCACTATGGATTTGCCGAGGGCAATCCGTGGCATACGGCGGTGCAGTTTCAATCGAAGATTGTGGAGCGCGACAAGTTTCCGGCGGGGTCGGGGTTTACGGCTTCGTTTGCGTTTGAGGCGGGCGCGGGGGTGGATATGGCATCGCTGCAGGCGGTGGTGGAGCGGCCGTCGATTTTCAAGGTGCGGATCAATGGAGTGGCGTTGGAACCGCTGCCGGGCGTGTGGTGGACGGATCGCGAGTTTGCGGTCTATGCGATCGGCAAGCATGTGAAGGCGGGGCGGAACGTGGTGAGCGTGACGGCGAATCCGATGTCGGTATTTGCGGAGTTGGAGCCGGTGATTCTGCGGGGGGAGTTCGGTGTGGAGCCGGCTGCGGCCGGGTGGCGGTTGACGGCGGCGGGGAAGATGGGAGTAGGGAGCTGGAAGCAGCAGGGATTGCCGTTGTATGGCGAGGTGGTGTCTTACCGGCGAAGTTTTGCCGTGGAAGATGTTTCGCGGGCCTATGCGGTGAGGCTGGGGCGATGGTTCGGCACGGTGGCGGAGGTGAGGGTGAATGGCTTGGATGCGGGCGTAATTGCCTGGCAGCCGTATGAACTGGATGTGTCGAAGCTGTTGCGGAAGGGCGTGAACGAAGTGGAGGTGCGGGTTCATGGATCGTTGAAGAATGTCTATGGGCCGCATCATGGGAATGTGCGCAAGGGTTTTGCCGGGCCGCATATGATGCGGTTCGCGCCTGAGGCACAGCCGGCGGGGAGCAAGTACGATCTGGATGATTTCGGATTGTTCGATGCTTTCGAGATGGGCGAGAGCCGTCCGATGGCGGCGCGGTACCGGCTGATTGGGACGGGTGGGGGGAAGGCGTCGGCGGTGGGGGAGTTGACGGTGACGGCGGGAGTGGTGGAAGCAGGCCTGCGGTGGACGCAGTTGGCGGCGGTGAAGCAGAATGGCGAGCGCTACACGCTATGGATGCAGAGCGAGGGCGAGCCATCGCGGGGTAATGTGAAGCGCTATCTTTTTCAGGATGCGCGGATGCGGCGGGCGCGGGAGTATCGTGACGCGCGAACACGGGCGGCGGTGATGCCGTCGCATGGCGGGTGGGAGCAGTTGCGATTGCCGGTGACGGCGCTGCCGGAGACGTTGCACTACTTAGGGCATGATTACCGGCGGGAGAGCGTGGCGGCGGGTGAGGTAGCGGTTCCTTCGGATGTGGAAATGGTGGAATTGCGGCCGGATTTGTACATCGGGCAGGCGAGCAACACGAAACAGAAAGACGAGACGCGGCGTTGGGACGGGTCGGATTACGAATTGGTTCCGCTGGCGCGGGAGGATTACCGCACGATGAAAGAGGCGGGGATCACGGTGGTGCGGGTGAATGACGCGCAGTGGCAATGGGCCGATGAATTGGGGTTGTACTTCTGGGGTGGATTGAAGGAGTCTCCGTATCCGGAGATTCTGTACAGGGCGAACTACATCGGGCCGGCGTTGTTCCTGGATGAGCCGGCGGTGGGGACTCGGGATCATGTGGTGCGGCCGCGGCTGGCGAAGGATGCGGCGTATCGCAAGGCGCTGTCGCCGCAGGTCATGCTGGAGGAGTTTGGCGGACACTTCGGGCATGCGCTGGAGGCGGGGCCGCCGTGGGCGTTGATGAAGAGCTTGCGGGCACGGGCGGACGTGGATGTGGGGGATATGAATTTCGCGCAGCAGAACCTGTACACGTGGGAGACGATGGTGAGTACGGCGGCCTATCAGCTATCGCAGGAAGCGGGTGTGCCCGAGGCGTTCGTGTTCGAGCCGCCGGGCCGGATTGGGGCGCGGCGCACGCTGCCGGAGATCGACATGACGTATGGAGTGCAGTTTCCGCCGGACGATCCGAAGGCGCTGACTTCGATTCTGTTTGGGTTTTTGCGCGGCGCGGCGCGCGTCACGGCTAAGCAGTGGGGGGTGAGCATTTACGGGGCTGTGGACCGTAGCGATGCTCCGTTCTGGCTGACGCATGCCTATGATTTGGGGGCGACGCGGTTTTTCTTTTGGGACAACTACCAGTTGGCGTGCGTGCCGTTCGGAGAGGTGTTGGGGCTGGCGCGGCATTTGCGGGATCATGCGCGGGCGCATCCGCGCGGGGATTGGCAGGCGTTGCGGAAGGCGGCGCGGGCGGCGGTGCTGCTGCCGCCGGGCTACGATTTGGGACATGTGCAGACGGGGAAGGGGAATCTGTGGGGGATCAATGAACTGCATCTGGAGCGGATCAATGCGCGGCGGGTGAGCTATCGGACGGTGATGAGCCGCTTCTTCGCGGAGGTGGAACGGTTGTTCCGGAGCGGAGAATCATTCGACTTGCTGTGGGATTTGCAGGGGTTGGATTTGTCGGGATATGCGACAGTGGTGCGTGTTCATGAAGATGGGAAGGTGGAGCGGCGGGAGGGGAAGGCGCTGCCTCCGCGGCTGACGGTGACGTTGTCGGCGGCGGTGGATGGGACGGGGCTAGCGGTGACGGCGAAGGGGCGGGTGGAGGAGACGGCATCGAAGGTGTTCTATACGTTTGGCACCGACAGCGACGGCGTGTATCGCAATGCGCTGGTGGCTTGGGAAGTGCATGGTCCGGAGGTGGAGGATCAAGTGCCGTTGCTGCCGGAGAGGTTGAAGCCGCGAGTGGAGTTGGAGGAGGCGGGCGGCACGGCGGAGGTGACGTTTGCGGTAACGCGTGCGGGGAATTACAAAGTGCGCGCGGCGACGGTGGATACCGCGGGGCGCAGCACGGTGGTGTGGCATCCGTTCCGGGTGGTGAAGAACGGCGACGGGCGATTGGTGCTGGAATAGGGAAAATGCGGCGACGAACGTTTCTTGCGGCAGCGGGCGTGGGCCTGGGCATGGGGGCTCCGCCGGCGGTGAAGGTGGATGCCGATGGAATGCTGGTGCGGAACGGCGTGCGGACCTTCGCGCTGGGGTTGTATCAATTGCCGCAGGGCGCCGATGGATGGAAGCGCGCCGCCGAGACGGGATTTCATTTTGTGCATGGGCCGTTGCGCACGGAGACGCTGGATGCGGCTCGGGCGGCGGGGATGCATACGTGGGCCACACTGGGGTCTTTGCGGACGGCAGCGGATGAGGGGCGGATTCGGAAGCTCGTCGAGACGTGGAAACAGAGGCCGGAGATATTGTTTTGGGAGACGGAGGATGAGCCGTCGTTCGTGAACGGCAAGCCGCGCGAGGTACGGGTGAAGCCGGAGGTGATCCGGGCGACGTACAAGCTGATTCGGGCAGTGGATGGGTCGCGGCCGGTGTATTTGAATCATGCTCCGACGAATCTGGTGAGCACGCTGGCGAGCTACAATCCCGGCGGGGATCTGATTGCGACGGATGTGTATCCGGTCGTTCCGCATGGGATTCGCGGGCAGTACGCGTTGTGGCCGGACGGGATGCAAGGCGATTTGTTGAACACTTATGTTTCGCAGGTGGGGCCGTATGTGGACAAGATGCGGCAGGTGGCGGGGGCGGGACGCGGAGTGTGGATGGTGTTGCAGGGCTTTGCCTGGGAGATGCTGCGGGAGAAGGACCGGGACGCGAAGATGGTGCGGTATCCGACGCTGGCGGAGACGCGCTTCATGGCGTACCAGGCGATTGTGCATGGAGCGACGGGGCTGGTGTGGTGGGGGCTGCATCGGACTCCTGGAGAGTCGGGGTTGTGGGAGAGCATCGCGGCGACGGCGCGGGAGCTGCGGGGGATGGCGGCGGAACTGGCCGCTGCGCCGCGGAAAGTGGGGTTGGAACTGGAGTATCACGATACGGGGCATTCGCTGGATAGAGGTGTGGAGTGGATGGCGAAGCCGTCGGGCAATGGCGTGATGGTGATCGCGGTGAATGCGGATAAGAACCCCGTGGAGGTCACGGCGAAGTTGGGCGGATGGCGGCGGCGCGAATTGTTTGAGCCGTTTGGCGTGCGAATTTGGCGCGTTGGGTGACGCGCGGTAGTTACGGGAAGTAGAGGCGGAGCATGGAAGGATCGGGCAATGGCCCGGTGCGCGGGCGGTCGCGGTTGGGGCCGAGTGTTTCCCAGCGCAGGAGAAAGCGGCCTTCGCCACGTCCCGGTTGGATGCGAACCTGGAGACCTGGGGTCTGCGGTGTCTCCCATTCGGTGGGCCAGAGGCTGGCGCGGGGGCGCGTCTCGCGGGGGCGGAGTGTGTTTTCATCGAGACGCCACGTGCCGCTGCCCAATTTGTCGTGGGAGTAATCGAGCAACAGCGCTCCGTCGTGGGAGCGAACGGCGCCGGGGCGGATTTCGAAGTGGATGGTTCCGCCGCCGCTGAATTCCCAGCGGTAGTCCCAATCGGAGGTGCGGTAGATCTTCCATTTGCCGCTTTCGAGACGCGCGTTGTAGATTTGTGTGCGGCCTTGCTCGTCGAACTTGTGATACGTAATGACCGGACGCTTTTTGGAATCGAAGCCGAGGCGGGTGTTGCCGTTGATCATGCCACCCTGGACGGGGACGGGGTCGACGATTTCGGCGGTGGCGAGGCGGATGGGTAAGGAGAGAGGCTTGCCGGAGCTGGTTTCCCAATGCACCATGTCTTTACTGCGGGCGTAGGTGAGGTCGTGGTTGGTGGCGCAATCGGGTGTGTTGCGCCAGACCCAGACGAGGTGGAAGTAGCCGTCGGGACCGGGGATGGGATCGGTGAAGTAGGCGTTGCTCTTGCCTTCGCCGTCGGTGAGGGGGCGGTCGAGGAGGCGCTTCCATTGTTTGGAGGACTCGTCGTAGGCGTTGTAGATCTGGTTGCCGTTGCCGCTGCGTCCGTCGCGGTAGGTGAAGATGAGTTCGCCTTTGGGGCCGCGGAGGAAGCGCGGGTAGGTGCAGCGGGACTCCTCTGTGCCGACCATCTGGGAGACCTGGGCAAGCGAATCGATGTCGCCGGGCTTGGTGGATCGGAAGTAGACGAGCGGGACGACGTGCATGTTGCCGCTGACGTGGAGGTAGCCTTCGCGGTCGAGGGCCATGGTGACGTAGTTGTGGCTGTCCCAGACGAGTTGGGAAGGGAGGCGCACGAGATGGAAGCGCTTATCGTCAAGCGAGCGCATGCCGATGGTCATGCGGCGCTGCTCGTCGTAGAAGGCGACGTATTGCTTCTTTCCGGCGGTGAGAAGGTCGAAGCCGACGGGGTGGCCGGACCAGACCGTAGAGACATCGATGGACTGCCAGGCAGCGGCGGCTGAGAAAAGAGCGAGAGTCAAGCTGGGATGAAGCACCCGAGGTTCACCTCCAGCTTGACTGTAGCATTTAGAAAATGAACTTCAACTGGTAGCGGATGACGCGGCTGCCGCCGTCGAGGATGTTGAGGTTCAGGAACTGCCCGGCGGGGGAGTTGGTGACGCTGGCGGAAGGCGTGCTATTGCCTGGGGAGAACGGGCTGACGCTGCCGATGCCGCGCTGCGGGTGATTGAAGAAGTTGAAGAATTCGGTGCGGAACTCGGCGCGGAAGCGTTCGGTGATGGACACCTTTTTGAACAGGTTCAAGCCGAGGTCGTTGGTGGGCGCTCCACGGAACGTGTTGCGGCCGAGGTTGCCGGGCGCGGCCGGACGGGCGGAAGTGTTGGCCGGAAGGCCGATGTACTGGGCGGTGGCGGGGTCGATGGACGGGCGACCGGGGAGATCGGGGTTGACGAATCCGGTGGGTCCCGCGCCGGGGATGGCCCGCACGCCGGGCTGGCCGTTGGGATTGAAGTTGGGGCGGTCACCGCCGGCGGCATCGTAGCCGTCGGCATCGAGTCCGTTGAGCACATTGACGGGGACGCCGGTTTCGTAGGTGAAGATGCCGGATACCGACCATCCGCCCGCGATGAAACCCGCGGCGGTCCGGCGGTTCTTGAGGAAGGGCAGATCGTAACCGGCGACGAAGACGGCGCGATGGGCGCGGTGGAAGAGGGACACTCCCCGTTCGAGGGGCAGGCCGCCGAAGATGGTGGGAACCATGGAACTGGCGGGGGCATTGCTGGCGGCGAAGACATCGCTGCTGTAATCGAGGTTCTTGGCCCAGGTGTAGCTGACGTTGCCGAAGAAGCCAGCGGTCATGCGCTTCATTGC
Organism: Bryobacterales bacterium; assembly: GCA_016789755.1. Classification (GTDB taxonomy): domain Bacteria; phylum Acidobacteriota; class Terriglobia; order Bryobacterales; family Bryobacteraceae; genus CADEFT01. Next base: position 22,722 of record JAEUQG010000201.1, on the reverse strand, counting down.
GGAGACTTGCAGCGAGTTGAAGAACGAACTGGAGTTGTTGGTGCGGATGCTACGGGAGCCCTGGAGCGGATCGACGCGGCTGACGAGGCGGCTGGCGGGAATGGACGCGACGTTGGTGGGATTGACGACCAGCGACGAGGGGACCAACGGATTGTACTGATCCTGGGCGAAGAGCTTCGTGCCCTTAGAACCGACGTAGGAGACATCGAGGATCGTCGTGGGTGTCAACTCGCGCTGAATGCCGAACGACCAGCGTTGGAAGTAGGGGTTGAGCAGATCCTTCATGACCAGGGACTGCGTGTCGAGGGGATCGGGCAGGCGGGGCGTGGTGGGGAAGGAGCTGGAGAGATTGGCAAGACCGCGAGGAGCGGTTGCGGAAATGGCGGAGGTGACGTTAGTGGCTGCGACGTTCGGCGATGACGTGGCGGCGTTAGAGGCGATGTTGTTGAAGAAAGAATCGTAGCCGAACTGGTAGCCGGTGCGGATGACGGTACGGCGCCCGCCGAAGAGGCGGCCGAAGAAACCGGATTCGACATTGGGATTCCAGGCGAGACCGAAGGCAGGGGAGAAATTGTTGTAGTCGCCGTTGACTTTGTTCGGCTGCTGGAAGGGGCCGGTGAAGGTAGTGGTGTTGACGTTGAACAGGCCCTCATAGGCGGGCGTGCGGAGTGTGTTCATGGGCAGGCCGAAGTATTCGTAGCGCAGGCCGACGGTGAGGGTCACGGAGGGGGACACGCGCCAGCGATCCTGGAGGAAGTAGCCTTGGCGGAAGAGATTGGGGTAATAGGCAGGCTGGCCGAAGTCGCGGCGGACAGCGCCGCCGGAGCCTCCGAAGTCATCGAGGAAGTTGGCGAAACCGGTGAAGCCGCCGCCGGCGTTGTAGGTGAGCAGGCCGCGCTCGACGATGGGCGCGAATTGGCGGGAGCGCTGGAGAGTGAGTTCGGTGCCGAAGCGGATGGTGTGGCTCCCTTTGACCCAACTGAAGGCATCCTGGATGAGGTAGTTGTTAGCGATGCGGCCCTGAGGGAGATTGGTTTGGACTCCTAGATAGCCGCCGGTGCCACGGCTGACGCTGGAGGCGGTGAGTCCGGCGATGTTGTAGAGCGGCATGGTGGCGGCGAGCGGGTTTTGCGCATCGAGGGGGAATTCGAGCCCAATGCGGTTGTAGGCGACGCGGAGTTCGTTGGTCTTTACGGCAGAGAGCACGTGCGTATGGGCCACTTGCACGTTCTGGAACTTGTTGTGCTGGCTGGTGATGAAGCTGGCGAAATTGAGGGCGCTGACAGGGTTGACGTTATCGTCGTAGAGGTAACGGCCGGAGATCTGGTTGCGCGCGGAGAGGGCGTAGTCGATGCGGGAAGTGGTTTGGCGGTCCCGGAAGGTCTGGGGGTAGCCGAAGACGGCAGTTCCGAACTGGATGTCGGGGCGGCCGTTGCCGAGGGCGACAGTGAAGGGATTGGCGGTGGCGGTTACCCCGGCCGTGACGTCGCTGAAGAGGTCGGCGCGGGGATTGCGGCCTTTGGGGAACAGGGCGTCAAAGGCGGCCCTGCCGGCGGCGGTAGGGGCAATGACATCGGAGGAGCCGCTGGAACGCTGGCGCTGCTCCTGGAAGCTCTGGAAGAAGAAGAGCTTGTTGCGGACGATGGGTCCGCCGATGGTGCCGGACCACCACTGCTCGGTTCCGGGGAGTGGCTTGCCGCGGAGGATGACATTGGGGTCGATGGATTGGTTGAGGGTGGTGGCGTCGTCGTTGGTGACGTCGAGCAGGAAACTGGCGGTGCCGTGGAGTTCGTTGGTGCCGCCCTTGGTGATGACGTTGACGACGGCGCCGCCGGCACGGCCGAATTCGGAGTCGAAGTTGGAGGTTTGGACGGCAACTTCCTGAACGGCATCGGGATTGCGGATTTGAAATCCCTGCCCGGCGACGGAGATGTCGTTGTTTTCGGTGCCATCGATGAGGAAGTTATTGGAGCGGCCGCGGGCTCCGTTGGCGGAGAAAGTGGCGACGCCAGGGCCGGCGCGGTTGGTGGTGACACCGGGGGCGGTGAGGGCCAAGGCGACCGGGTTGCGCAGGGCTACGGGCAGTTGGGTGACGCGGGCGGAGTCGATGTTGGCGCCGCGGACGGGCGCCTCCACCTGCAACTGGACGGTTTCGGCGACGACCTGGACGACGCTTTTCTGTTCGCCGATTTCGAGCTTGACATCAATGGTGCGGACTTGATTGGCCACCACGTCGAAGGGCTGGGTCTGCAATTGCTGGAATCCGCCGGCTATGGCAACTACTTGATAGGCGCCGAGATCGACGGCGTCGAAGCGGTAGCTGCCTACCTCGTTACTCTTTGTGGTTCGGACGACTCCGGTGGTTAACGACCGTAACTCGACGTCGACGGCGGCGATTGCCGCGCCGCTTTGATCGGTGACGATGCCGTTGACGGTGCCGCGGCTCGTCTGCGCGAAAACGGCTGTGGAGATGAATAGAAAAGCTGCCAGATAACGAGACATACCTTGTAGGTTCCCCTTTCCCATATGTTTTTGTCCCCAACCAGAGAAATTGATAACTCCAGCTTAAGGGCAAATACGGTTGTGGAGAACAAGGTGGAAGAAAGTTAACAAGTCTTTCGCGAAGCGTAGTTTACAGTTGTAATCGGAGGTATGGTTCTATGGGTTCCATTTTCGAATCCCCTCATTTGAACCAGAGGGGGAAACCTAAATATTCGGCAGAGAACGACCGATGTTTTGGGGGACGAGCGAACCATGAACATCTTTCCCACGGATGTCGGCAATCGGTTGAACCTCACTAACTTGGAGGGGGTGGCGACGTCCGCGCGGGACGTGATGACGGCGTCGCCGGTGACGGCGTATGCTGGGGCGACGATCGGGTGGGAGCATTCGCGTCCGCCGACGATACTTGTCGTAGATAATGCTGATGTAAACCGGCGGCTGTTGCGGGCGATGCTGAAGAGCGAGCCGTACCGGATTGTGGAGGCGTGCCGGGCGGCGGAAGCGGTGACGGAGTTGGAAAAGCAGCCGGTGGACCTGATTATTCTGGATCTGATGCTGCCGGAGGTGAATGGGGCGGATTTCTGCCGGTGGCTGAAGAGCAACAAGAAGACGCAACTGATTCCGGTGCTGATCATGACGAACGTGCTGGGGGCGGAGCACGAGATTCTGGGGATTTCGGCGGGGGCTGACGAGTTTCTGTTCAAGCCTCTGTCGCCGGCATTGGTGAGAACGCGGATTCAGTCGCTGCTGCGTCACAAGGCGGCGGTGGATTCCCTGGAAGAGGCGGAGACGATTCTTTTTGCGCTGGCTCAGGCGGTGGAGCAGAGAGACAAACAGACGGGGGACCATTGCCAGAGGCTGGCCACCTATAGCGTTGCGCTGGGGTTGGCGCTGGGGTTGTCGCGGCCGGAGCTGGTGGCGCTGTACCGGGGGGGGTATCTGCATGACATTGGGAAAATTGCGGTACCGGACAGCATCCTGTTCAAGCGGGGGATACTGACGGATGCCGAGTGGGAGATAATGCGCTCCCATACCTGCAAGGGTGAGGAGATCTGCCGGCCGATGAAGAGTTTGTCGCTGGTGCTGCCGATTATCCGGTCGCATCATGAGCGTTGGGACGGTAGCGGGTATCCGGACGGGCTCTGTGGGGAACAGATCCCATTGCTGGCGCGGATTCTGCAGACGGCGGACGTATACGATGCGCTGACGAGCGAGCGTCCTTACAAGAAGGCGATGAGCCACGAAGAGGCGATGGCGATCATGTCGGAGGAGTCTGCGAAGGGGTGGCGGGACCAGGCTTTGGTGTCGCTTTTCGAGGATCTGTGCACGCGGGCGCAAGTGACGAGGGGCGGTCTGGCCGCGCCGCCGGAATGGCCTGATGCGACGCCGATGCAGGTTTCGCTGCACAATATGAGCCGAGTTTTGGTGAAAGAGTGGGGCTGAGGGAAGGGCTAGGGATGTGTGCGCACTCACGAACTGAGGCTGACTCCGCGCGCGGCCGGCAATAGCACCCCGGTGAGATTCAGCGGATCGGACCCCACGATGACCGTGGGCTGCGCCCCTTCGACGGACTCTCTGCGGACTTTTCGCAGCAGTTCCAGGGCCTCCGGACGGGCGAACTGCTCCCCCGTGAAGCCGTCGACGAAGCGTCCGCCGCGGATGACGCCCTGTGCCTCCATCTTGCGCAAAGCGGGCAGCAAATCGCGCCACGCCGGGGCCATCGCTTCGCGTTGCAGCAAGTCGCGAAAGACCACGCCCCAGCGCAGCAGGAGTTGTTTTGCGACGCGCTCCAAACGCTCTCCGGTTCCGAGGCCACCGGGAATGCGGCGGAACAGGGCCCATCTTCCGGCCGCATGACGGGGCCTGGCCAGCCGGCCTTTCCCCTCGCCCCGGCGGCGTTTCGGATCAATCAATGCCCGCAGATTCTCAAATCCGTCGGCAGTCACCAAACCTGCTGCGACCAACTCCCAGAGGGCGTCTTCCACCTCGCTGGGCAAGCGGTGGGCGGCACGCACCAGATCGGTGAAGAAGCAGGCCCCATACTGCTCGAGGGCGGCGATAACATCCCGCGCCGGATGCGACAGACCGGCATGCGACAACGGGACATCTTCCACCAGCCAGGCGGCGTCTTCTCTGAGGAAAAACGTGATGGGAGCGATTCGCGTGGGCCTGACCTGACGCCCTTCTCCTTCCAATGCCGGATGAGGGGAGAGGCGGCCCCACATCACCTCTCCGGCCAGACACAATTGATCCAAGTAATCCGGATCGTACTCTGCGACGCGGCGGGGGAAGATCTCGGTCTCCCAAGCGACGGCCGGGATCTCGTAACCTTGCAGTTGCCGCACCACCTGCATCAAACCTTCTACTCCGGGCAGTTGGGCCCCGGCGGCACGGTGCTGCCAGATTTCGAGGAATCGATGAAATTGCAGCGATGTGACGGGCTCAATTTCGCGACGCAAGCGCCCCAGGGTCATGCGGTGGATGCGGGCGAGGATTCTACGATTGCACCATTCCACCGGTCCATCCCGGCGCAGGTAATGCCCCTGGAATAGCTGACCCTCGGCCTCTAAGCGCAGGAGCGCCTGCTCCACATCCCCCTCGGCGAATAGTAACCTGGCGGCCAACTCCGGCGCTGTGACCGGGCCGATGCTTTCCATCCAGCCGCGCAGGGTCTCCACGGTATCTTCGACGATCGCAGTTTTCTCGGTGGCCACCCAAAAGGCTTGCTCTCCGCGGGTTACCGTGTGGGCCCGCCCCGTGGCGGCCAACTCTCGGTACCAAGGCTCATGCAGCTCTGTGCGGGGCATGCTGACGAGGGTCAGCAATGCATCGTGCAACTCGTCGGCATCGCGAATGAGGGGCCAACTCTCCGAGGCGACCTGAGCGATCACGGCGGGGTCCAACACGCCTTCGCCGCCGGAGATATCGCTGCGCAAGGTGCTGCGCATCTGCACCGCGCGCGTGCGGCGCTCTTCGAGGGGAGCATCGTCCAGGAAGGCATAGGGGTTGGCATTGAGGATTTCGTGGGAAAACGGCGATGCCTGCGTGGTTTCGGCCGCCACCGCGCGAATGGCGCCGGAACGAATTTTCGCAATGACTGCGCGCAACCCATCGAGATCCATCGCCTCATGGAGGCAATTGGCAATGGTCTCTTTGACCAGTGGGTGATCGGGAATGCGGATGGGTCCGGACAGGTTCTCCTGACAGGCGACCTGATCGGGGAAGACGGCGGCGAGCAAATCGTCCGAGCGCATTCGTTGAATGGGGGGAGGGACACGCCGGCCGCCGGAGAACCGGAGCACCGCCAAGGCGCGCGTGGCATTCCACCGCCAGCGTGCTCCGAACATGGGGGCCGGCAGCATTGCCTGCGTCAGGGTATCTTCGAGCGTTTCCGGCTTCAAGAACTCAAAGACCAATTCGAGGGGGAAGGCATGCTGCTCGCTTAACGAAATGACGATGCCGTTGTCGGTGGCCGCCGCCTGCAATTCAAAATTGAAAGTCCGGCAGAATTTCTTGCGCAGGGCCAAACCCCAGGCGCGGTTCAAGCGCGAGCCGAAGGGGGAATGGATCACCAGTTGCATGCCGCCGGCTTCATCGAAGAAGCGCTCGGCGACGACGGTATCGTGCGATGGAAGGGCTCCGAGTGCGGCCGTACCGGCGGTGATATAGTCCACAGCTTGCCTGGCGGCGCTTTGCTCCAGTCCGCAGCGTTCCATCAAATAGGCGCCAGCCTCGGGCCCACGAACCACGATTTCCGCGCGCAGACGCGCTACCTCGGCCGACAATTCGACGGAACGCCCTGGCGCTTCTCCGAACCAGAAGGGCACGGACGGGGGCGCGCCATGGGCATCTTCGACGCGTACCCTGCCTTGCTCGACTCTGCGAATCCGCCATGAACTGGTGCCGAGGAGGAACACGTCGCCGGCCATACTTTCGATGGCGAAATCCTCGTCGAGGGTTCCGACGTTGCGCCCGTCCGGTTCGGCCACTACCGTGTAGTTCGCGTTCTCTGGAATTGCGCCGCCGGAAGTGATGGCAATCAATCGAGCCCCGCGGCGTCCTTTGATGCGATGATTGACCTGATCGCGATGGAGGAGGGCTGCGCTGCGGCCGCGCGAGGTGGCGATTCCTTCGGAGAGCATTGCAAGCAGGGAATCGTAATCGTGGCGGGGCAAGTGCCGGTAGGAATACGTTGCGCGCGCGAGGGCGTACATCTGTTCTTCGTCCCACGTTTCGCAGGCGCAGGCAGCCACTATCTGCTGGGCAAGGACATCGAGCGCGTTGCGCGGAACCTCAATATTTTCCAGGTCTCCGGCGCGGATTGCCGACACGAGCGCCGCGCATTCGATCAACTCATCGCGAGTCGTGGCAAAGAGCCGCCCCTTCGGCATGGCGCCCACCCAGTGCCCGCTTCGCCCGATGCGCTGCAATGCCACGGCAATCGACCGCGGCGAGCCAACCTGGACCGCCAAGTCCACGGTGCCGATGTCGATGCCCAACTCCAGCGAAGCTGTCGCCACCACGGCCTTCAATTCGCCGTTCTTCAACATCGTCTCTGCCTTGAGGCGGAGTTGGCGGGAGAGGCTGCCGTGATGGGCCAGGACGTGGCCTTCGCCGAGGCGCTCTGTCAGTGCGTGCGCGACGCGCTCCGACATGCGGCGGGTGTTCACAAAGACCAGCGTCGTGCGATGGGTGAGGATATGCTGGGTGATCCGGTCGTAGATTTCTCCCCACATTTCATTGCTTGCGACGGAGCCCAGTTCGTCACGCGGGATCTCGACGGCGATATCCATCGCCCGGCGGTGCCCCACATCGACGATGTGAGTGCGCGGCCCCAGGTATTCGGCGATCTCGGCGACCGGCTTGACGGTGGCAGAGAGGCCGATGCGCTGCGGCCGCTGTTGGCAGAGGGCTTCCAAGCGGGCCACGCTTAAGGCCAGGTGCGCACCGCGCTTGTCATCGGCGACGGCGTGAATCTCGTCGAGAATCAGTGTGCTGACTTGGCGCAGCATTTTCCGCGGCCCTTCGGCGGTGAGGAGGATATATAGAGATTCCGGCGTCGTGACCAGCACATGGGGAGGCTTCCGGCCCATTTGCTGGCGCTCCTGCATGGGCGTGTCGCCGGTTCGCACGGCGGTGCGGATGGGCTGCAACTCCACACCGCGCTGTGCCGCCAATTCGCGGATCTCCGCCAGTGGCTTATCCAGGTTCTTCTGGACATCGTTGCTGAGGGCCTTGAGCGGCGAGACGTATACGACTTGAGTCGCATCGGCCAGCGTGCCCATTCGCGCCGCACACACGAGGCGGTTCAAACATATGAGGAAGGCGGCCAGTGTTTTTCCCGACCCGGTGGGGGCGCACACAAGGGTATCGTGGCCCGCGGCGATTTCCGTCCAACCGCGCAACTGGGGCTCAGTGGCCTGGCGAAAGCGCGTCTCAAACCAGTCCCGCACCAGTGGATCGAAGTCGCTGAAGAACATCTTCTTTCATTTTCTAACGCCTGCAGCCTGTTCGCCGCATCCAGAACACAGAACGCGCGCGTGATTCGAAGTTAAGAACGCTTAGGAGAAATTGACCGATGAAGAAATTCAGGATGCTGACCCTCGCCGCCGCCATGGCGGTCACCGCCATCGCCGGCAGCAAAGCAGATATCGTCGACACCGCCGTTTCCGCCGGTTCGTTCAAGACGCTGGTAGCGGCTGTGCAGGCCGCCGGACTGGTGGACACTTTGAAAGGACCCGGCCCGTTCACCGTATTCGCGCCGACGGACGAAGCCTTCGCGAAGCTGCCCGCGGGCACTGTGGAGAACCTTCTCAAGCCGGAGAACAAAGCGAAACTCGCATCGATCCTCACGTATCATGTTGTCAGCGGGAACGTCACAGCCGACCAGGTGGTGAAGATGAACTCGGCAGCCACGGTGAACGGAAAGCCGCTGCATATCAAGGTGGCGAACGGAGCCGTGATGGTGAACAATGCTAATGTAATCAAGACGGACATCGCGACCTCGAACGGCGTCATTCACGTCATCGACACCGTTGTCCTGCCGAAGTAACTTCCATGGCCGCGATACAGCAAGAGGCAGACATTGTCGCCTCAGTGATCGAATCGAAAAAGACGAAGGACGGGGTGGATCTGGCCACCCTGTCCCTTCTTTCTCCTGTCCTGGTAGTGTTTCTGCGGCACGCCGGGTGCATGTTCTGCCGGGAAACGGTGGAGGAAATTGCGCGTTTGCGTCCTTCGCTGGAAGAAGCGGGGATCCGCATCGCGCTGGTGCACCATGGCAGGTCGAATACGATGGAGCGCCTTTTGCGCGATAAGGGTCTGGCGGGCCTGGATCGAATCTACGACGGAGACCGGTCGCTATATCGAGCGTTCGGCTTGCGCCGTGGGAAGCCGAGCCAAGTGTTCGGCTTTAGCATCTGGCCGAAGGCCCTCTCCGCCCTCCGCAAATATGGAGCGGGAGTTCCGGCCGGCGACCCCTTCCAGATGCCGGGTGTCTTTCTTCTGCACCGCTGCGAGATTCTACACTGCTTCCGTCATCGGAAGATTTCCGACAAGCCCGATTACATCGACATCACTTCACGATTCATTGCTGATTAAACGACGCGGTCAACATTCATCCACACGGAAACGATTTTGAACTCTATCTAAATCAAAGCTGTCTCGTCAGGCATCAGATGAAATGTGATGAATCCCATCCCCACCACCCACTCCAACCCTCAGGCCGACGAGGAACGCCTGCTCGTGGAACGTGCCAAAGCCGGCGATGCGGATGCGTTCGCGGAACTGGTACGGCGCAGCGCGCAATCGTCGAGGCGGCTTGCTTTGTCGGTGCTGAAGAACCAGGACGCCGCTGAGGACGCCTTGCAGGATGCATTTTCGCAGGCATGGGAACATGTTCCGCGTTTTCTTGGCGAATCGAAGTTCTCGACCTGGATATCGCGTATCGTGTTCAACCAGTGTCTGATGTATCTGCGCAAGGGCAAAAGAGTTAGTTTTGTTGCGCTGGACGAATCGCCACAAGAAGAGAGCCGTCCGTTTCTGCAACTGCAATCTCAAACGCCGACCCCGGAACAAGGCCTGGGGCAGAAGGAAGTGGTTGCGGTGGTCCGCAAAGAAGTGGAGAGGCTGCCGAAGCTTCTGCGAGAACCGTTGATTCTGCGGGATTTACAGCAGCTCCCACTGGAGACTGTGGCGAGCCGTCTACAGATATCCGTTGCTGCCACCAAATCGCGGTTGCTGCGTGCCCGTTCCGAGCTGCGGGTTCGCTTGGAGAGGCATTGCGGACGGGCGGGAATCGCGACTTTGGCTTAAGGCGCAGTTCCCTGCCGGGCGGAGAAGCGGTAGAAAGCAGTGGGCGTGCGTACGTAGAGATCGCCATCGACGATGGCGGGCGTGGCATAGCATTCCTCACCCATATCGTTGACGGCCAGTACTTCCCAATCGGCGCCGGCACGAATGACGGCAACCTTGCCCTCCTGGTTAGCGGCGTAGATTTTCCCGTCGGCGGCGATGGGGGAGGCGTAGTAGTCTCCGAGGGCTCCGCTTAACCGCCCCTGCTTTTGAACGGCCCCGTTGCCGGGGTTGAGGGCGGAGAGGATGCCGCCGTTTTGGATCATGTAGAGCGTGTTGCGGTACAGGAGCGGGGTGGGGACGTCGGGGATGTTGCGGAAGAATTGCCAGCGAACGGCCTTGGCCGTGAGGTCGCCGCGGCCCGTGGGGCGGATGGCGAGCAGAGTGCTTTTCGGCGCGGCAACTTCCATCATCGTGTCCCATTCGTTGGCGTCCACTCTGCCGTCCTTGTTTCGATCGACGACTCCGAAGAACTGCCTGGCGGGACCTTCGGGCGCCTCGTCCTTTTGGATTGCTCCATCGTGATTGGCATCGTTTTGGGCGAGGGCGGTAGCGAACACGGGAATCTGCGGGAGCGCGTCGCCGAAGAAGCTACGGACGTAGGCGAAGATAGTGTCGCCTGCGACCAAAGGAGTGGCTTTCGGTTGCGGGGGCAATCCGGAGACCCACCACAGCTTCTCCCCGGTGGCGACCGAGAAGCCGGCCAGCTCGAACGGGGAGAAGGTGACGAATTCGGAGTTGCCGAAGAGGACGGGGGAGGAATAGGCACCGCCGGGGGCAGGGCGGCGGGCTTGTTTCCAGAGGGTCTCTCCGTTGCGGGTGTCGACGGCGAGCATGTAGGAGTTTTCGGCCTGATCGAGGACGAGCAACAAGCGCGATCCGGCCAGTAGCGGAGATGCCGAGACGCCTTGCATGCTCGGCATGGGCGGCAGGGGAAGGCGCCACCGTTCCTTTCCAGCGGCATCGTAGGAGACCAGGCCGAAATCGGGGAAGAAGGAATAGACGCTGCTGCCGTCGGTGACGGGCGTGGGTGCGGCGGCATCGTTGAGTTTGTTGCGGCGCTCCTGGCGTGAGCGGGTGAGTTCGGCTCGCCAGAGCGGGCGTCCCGAGTCGCGGTCCACGGCCAATGTGAGCAACTTGTCGCCCTCGTGGGCTGTGAGGAAAATGCGGCTGCCGGCGAATACCGGGGAGGACTTTCCGGGCGGCAGGGGGGTCTTCCAAACGACGTTGCGGGCGGGGCCGAAGTGGACCGGGACGTTCCTGCTGGAGGAGACGCCGGTTGCGTTGGGACCGCGGAATTGGCGCCATTCCTGGGCGGGCAGCAGAGCGGCCAGACAGAGGAGGGGAAGGGAAGGCGACATGGTCACTCGATCGTATCGCAGATTGGGAGCAGCGCCGGAACGGGCCGGGCGGAACATGCATTATCATCGAAAGCGTGAATCCTCAACCTTCCCGACGCCAATTGCTTGGATCGTTCGCATCGCTGGGGCTGGCGCCGCTGGCCGCGGCGCAGCGGGCGGGGCGACGCCCGAATTTCGTCATTATTCTTGCCGACGATCAGGGCTGGGGCGATTTGAGCGTGCACGGCAACACGAATCTGGCTACGCCGAACATCGACTCGCTAGCTCGCGACGGCGCTATGTTCGAGCGTTTTTTCGTGTGCCCGGTCTGCGCTCCGACGAGGGCGGAGTTCCTCACCGGCCGTTATCATCCGCGCGGCGGTGTGCGCGGGGTAACCACCGGCGCGGAGCGGCTGAACCTGGACGAGACGGTGATGCCGCAATCGTTTCAAGCGGCAGGTTACGCGACGGGTGCGTTTGGAAAGTGGCACAACGGGATGCAGCACCCCTATCATCCGAACGCGCGCGGATTCCAGGAGTTTTACGGATTCACCTCCGGGCACTGGGGCATCTACTTCGATACGGAGATGGATCACAACGGGGCGTTGGCGAAGGGCAAAGGTTATATTACCGACGATCTCACCGATCATGCGATGGCCTTCCTTGAGAAAAACAAGGACAAGCCGTTCTTCTGCTACGTTCCCTACAACACGCCGCATTCCCCGATGCAAGTGCCCGACGGTTACTACGGGAAGTTCGCCGATGCGGACCTGAAATTGAGAGCCACCGATCCATCACAAGAGGATTTGCCGCACACTCGTGCCGCCCTGGCAATGGTGGAGAACATCGACTACAACGTGGGGCGCATTCTGAAGAAGCTGGATCAATTGAATCTCGCCTCGAACACGGTGGTGTTGTACTTCAGCGACAACGGCCCGAACGGATGGCGCTGGAACGAGGGGATGAAGGGGCGGAAGGGAACGGTGGACGAAGGCGGGGTGCGTTCTCCGCTGCTGGTGCGATGGCCGGGACGGATCAAGCCGGGGACCAAGATCCGGGAAATAGCGGCTGCCATCGATCTGTACCCGACACTGACGGAGCTTGCAGGCATCGCCGTCACGGCGAAGAAGCCGCTCGACGGGAAGAGCCTCAAACCGCTGCTGACGGGACAGACGGGGAACTGGCCGGACCGGACGATTTTCTCGGTGCAGAACCGCAGGGTGAGCGCGCGGACGCAGCAATACAGGCTGGATCCGGAAGGCAGGTTGTTCGACATGCAGGCGGATCCTCATCAGAAGCGCGATGTAGGGCCGCAGCATCCGGAAATCGCGGCGAAGCTGAAGAGCGCGGTCCAGGCATGGACACAGGAGGTGCTTCCCAAGGGTCCGGACGACAGGCCATTCACGGTGGGTTATTGGACGACAACCAGACTCCCCGCGCGCGATGGCGTGCCGGCGGGGAGTGTGGAGCGCAGCGGACGGGCTCCGAACTCCTCGTTCTTCACGCACTGGGTTTCGAAGGACGATGTCATGACTTGGGATATCGAAGTGGGGAACGCGGGTGTGTATGAAGCGGCTATCTACTATGCGTGCCGGAAGGGGGAGGAGGGGTCGCTGGTGGAGTTGAGTTTTGCCGGGGAGACGCTGCAGGCGCGAATCGCGCAGGCTCACGATGTACCGTTGCGGGGCAAGGAGTTCGACCGCACGGACCGCGGCTCGGAATCGTATGTGAAGGATTTCCGGCGCTACAGTCTGGGCAGGCTGAGTCTGGCAAAGGCGCGAGGGAAACTGGCGTTGCGGGCGGTGGAGATCAAGGGGAAAGAGGTTGCGGAGGTGCGGTACGTCGAACTGGTGCGGGTTTGAGGATGGGTTGGGAACCGCTTCGATGCAGAGAAGAGGGCCGGGTTGACCGGGGCGCGGCCACTCTGCCATGCTGATTTTCTGACTCTACGAGAGGTACACAAAGCGGCTGCGACGCCAGGGCCCTTGTAGATTCAACCGCGGCACAAGCCCACCCGCGTCCGGGCTGTGCCGCGGACTTCTCCGTTCTTCGTCACGTCCACGTCATTCCCACTGCGAAATCCGGCGCTACAAGTGCGCAACCTGGCTCAGGCTTCAGGCCGGGAAAGCGAATGAAAGAATGGCCGGATGGACGTAGTGTTTGAAGTCTTTGAACTTCATGTGGACGACATCGCGGTGGGTGCCGGCGTTAAAGGCGATGGTTTCCTCATTGGCGAGGGAAGCGTCGACATAGACCGGGATGTTGTCGTAGAGGTTTCCGAAGGGCGGCATGGCGCCCAGTTCGGCGTCGGGGAAGAGCTTGGCCAATTCGGCTTCGGTAGCGAGACGGATGGTGCGCAGGCCGAGTTTGGCGCGTAATTCCTCCAGATCGACGCGGGCACAGGCGGGGACCAGAGCGATGGCGAATACGCCGTCCCCGACGAAGACCACGGTTTTCGCCACTTCCCACGGCGGCATGTGGTCGGCTTCGGCCAAGTCCTTCGCGGTATAGGTGAGGCGATGGGTTTTATGCGTGTAGATAGCGTTCTGGGCGTCCAGATACTCTTGCAGGCGCGGGGTGATCATGCGTGTGATACCTCCCTGCCTGGATACTAGCAAACGGCGTGCCAGGGGGAAGGGGTCTAGGAAAAGCCGGTGCGTTTTCCGAGAACGATGCCGCAGCCGATGAGCAGGGCGAGTGAAGCAACGATCAAGACAGCCATCCAGGGGATGTTCATGGCAATGGGCTGGCTTTGAGAGACTGCGGCCAGCCAGAGGAAGAAGGCGATGGCGACGGCGACGATGACGAACTCCCACCAGCGGCGTGCGGGGCGCTCTTCGGCGAGTGGATCTTTGCCTTCGAGGGTTTGCGCGACGCGTGAGGCATCGAGTTGGTAGCGGTCGCATTCGCGCATCATCGCGGCGCGCCAGGATTGCTGTTCGAGTTCCGGCGCTTCGGCCATGCTGATGGCCACGGCTCCGGCGATCATGATGAGGGAGCCGGCGACGACGAGAAGCTGAGTGCCGGTATCGTGTCCGGCGAATTCGCCGAAGACGAGGGCACCCCAGGCGAGTCCCCAGAGTTGATTGGTATTGGAGAGCGGGATGCCGCGGCCGATGCCCACATACTTGGCTGCGTACTGCTGGAACAGATCTCCCAAGACCCAGCAAAAGCCTCCCAGGAAGAGCCAGAAGAGGGCGGGGCGGGCCTTCACGAGCAGGGCCATGACGTTGTTGAATCCGCCATCGAAGGTCACGGCAAGAGCGAAGACCGTGCCCAGTTCTCCAAAGGTGAAGATGGTCACAAACGACAGTGGGTTCATGCCGCTGATGTAGGCCTTGCGATAGGGGATGTACATGGTTCCCCACAACACGCCCGCGCCGAGGGCGGCAGCGATGCCGAGGGAGGCTGCGCCCGATGTGCCGGAGGGGGAACCGTGCGCGGTGGCGAGGGCGAGAATACAGGCGCCGACAACGATTGCGGCGGCGCCGCCGAGCACTTTGGCGCGTTGGGAGGCTCCGGCGCCGCGCAATTCGCGAAACAGCAGCCACCCCCAGAAGAGTCCCACGAGGCTATTCGTATTCCAGAGCGGGAAGGCGATGGAAAGGCCGACATTGCGGATGGCGAACACGGTGAGCGTATTGGCGACGGCCCAGAGCATTCCGGCAAGAATGGCCCAGGCGATGAGGTGGGGTTTCTCGCGCAAATCGGCCCAGATGTAGCTGGTGCCCTTGAGCGCCATGGGAACGGTCCAACGGGCGACAAAGACGCCGGCCACCATTCCCAAGGAGACGAGGAAGGGAGAGAAGCCCACGGTGACCAGTTTGGTGGGGGCCTCGGCCATGCCGAGCCAAGCGCCTGCCGCCAGTCCGGAGAGCACTCCGAGTTGATGGAGCGAGATCGATTTCTTCATCGGGGAAGACCTTTCTGGCGGCGGGCTGTTGCTTAGGACAACACCACGAGCAATCCGAAACCGAAAATGAGGACCGCCACCGGGATCCAGAACTGGATGTCGGTGAGTGTCGCGTTGACCAGGGAACGTTTCACGACTGGCCTCCGTTGGAGACCTCGGACAGTTTTACGGGGCGTCCCTCGAGGTAGGACTTCTTCGCTGCGAGGGCCATCACGACGGGGACGCGGCCATCGGCTGCAGTGACCGGGGTGGGGCGATCGTTGACAACGGCCGCGACGAACTCGCGCAACTCGCGTTCGAAGCTGTCGAGGTAACGCTCCATGAAGAAGTTCAGGGGCAAGTCGCGGCGGACGGATTCGGCGGTGCTGACGACGGCACGATTGGGATATTGATTTTCGGTGGAGATGGCTCCCTTGCTGCCGAGCACTTCCACACGCTGGTCGTAGCCGTAGGGGGCCATCCGGCAATTGTCGATGGTGCCGATGACGCCGTTGGCGAAGCGCAGCAGGATGACCGCAGTGTCGACATCGCCTGCGTTGCCGATTTCGGGATCGACGCGGACACCGGCGGCGGCGTAGACTTCGGTCACTTCCTCACCGATCAGGAAGCGGGCCATGTCGAAATCGTGGATGGTCATATCCAGGAACATGCCGCCGGAGACCTTGATGTAAGAGATGGGCGGGGGCCCGGGGTCGCGGCTGACGATATGCATGAGGTGAGGCGTGCCGATTTCACCGCTGAGGATGGACTGGCGGACGCGGGCGAAGTTGGCATCGAAGCGGCGGTTGAAGCCCACCTGCATTTTGACGTTATTGCGCGCAACGGCTTCGAGCGCGCGGTCGATTTTTTCCAAAGTATGGTCGATCGGCTTTTCGCAGAAGATGTGCTTGCCCGCTTCGGCCGCCTGCACGGCGAGATCGGCGTGGGTGTTGGTGGAGGAACAGATGAGCACGGCATCGATGTCTTTGTTGGCGAAAACCTCGCCGGCGTTGGTGGCCACGTGGGGAATGGCGCAGCGGGCGGCGAGGGCCGCCGCAGCCTCGGGGTTGGCATCCGTGACGGCAACCAAGGAGGCCTCGGGGACGCGGAAGGCGATGGTCTCCCCATGCACTTTGCCGATGCGTCCGGCGCCGATCAATCCGATGTTGAGCTTGCTTTTCATAAGTTCTCCTCAATGGCGCGCAGGTACTGGCGGTTGCGGGCGGCGCTTTCTTTGGGGGCTCCCATGCCGGGGAGTACATCCTGTTCGACGAGCACGTAGCCGGAATAGGCGCGCTGTTTGAGCCAGCGCAGGACGGCGGGGAAGTCCACGCCACCTTTGCCCAGTTCACTGAACACGCCGTGGCGGAGAGCCTCAAAGTAGTCCCACTGATTCTCGCGCGCCTGGCGGGCGACGCCGGGCTGGCAATCCTTGAGGTGGATATAGAGGATTCGCTCCTTGAAGCGCTCGAGGGCTTCGACGATTTGGAAATGGCCCGCGCCGAAGGCGAAGTGGCCGGTATCGAAAACAAGGCCGAGGGCGGCGGGGTCGGTGAGATCGAGGAGTTTGGCGATCTCATCGGGAGTTTCCACGTAGCCGGCGCAATGATGATGGAAGACGGTGCGCAGTCCTGTTTCGGAAAGCACGGCGCGGCCAACCTTGTTGGCACCGTCGGCGAATGTGCGCCATTCCTGCTCGCTGAGTCCCATGTCCGGCGAAATCCGGCCGGCGTTTTTCGTCCGTTCGCCGATTGAGCCGTTGTTGTCGGCGAGAACAAGGTAAGGTTTCGGATCGGAGGCCACGGCGGCCAATAAGCGGGCCGTCTTCACGGCGTTGGCGATGCCCGCTTCGTGCGCCGAGGCGTCTTTCAAGGCGACGGGGACAAAGGCGCCGAGCATAACGAGCCCTCGCTTGTCGAGTTCCGCTCTGAGTGCGGCGGGATCGGACGGCATATAGCCCCAATCGCCCAACTCGGTGCCGGTGTAGCCTGCGGCGGCGAGTTCATCCAACATGCGGTCGAAGGGGATCGACTCGCCGCCCACTCCCTCGAATTCCAACGTGCCCCAGGAACAAGGGGCGTTGCCGACGCGTAGCGTCGCGGCGGCCTGATCGGCTGTAGTTGCCATAAAGAACCTCCGGTTCTGTTCCCGGTATCCGTGCCGGGAGTTATCCTTTTTGCGTTTCGGCTGCGCCGGCGGGGGGCGCCACTTCGTGGTGGCGTTCCTGCTTCACGGCCACTTCATACTGTGCGCGTGCCTGGCGAATCGAGGCGATTTCGGAGACTTCCGAAATGGGCACATCCCACCAGGATTCGTAGCCCGGCACCCGCTGCTCTTTGTCGGTTTCCACGACGACGGCGCAAGTGCGATCGGCATGGCGCATTGCTTCGACCGCGGCGGCGAATTCCTGGTGCGTGCGGACGCGCGTGGTGAGTGCGCCCAAACCTTCGCAGAGGGCGGCGAAATCGATGGGGATGTTCTGCCCATCCAACTGGCCGGAGCCGGTGCGGAAACGGTAGTCGGTGCCGAAGCCCTGGGAGCCGATGGCGCGCGACAGTCCGCCGATGCTCTGGAATCCATGATTGTCGAGCACGATGATGTTCAGCTTGTACCCTTCCTGAACGGAGGTTGCGATTTCAGAAGACATCATGAGGAAGGAACCGTCGCCGACCATGACGTAGACGTCGCGGGAGGGATCGGCCATTTTGACGCCCAGGCCTCCGGCAATCTCATAGCCCATGGTGGAGTAGCCGTACTCGAGGTGGTAGCCGTTGGGTTGGCGGGTGCGCCAGAGCTTGTGGAGATCGCCGGGCAGACTGCCTGCCGCGCAGACGACGATATCCTGCGGGCGCGAAACGCGATTGACCACGCCGACCGCTTCACCCTGGCTGATGGGAGGACCATGGCGGAGAGCGTAGATGCGGTCGGTTTCCTCTTCCCAACGCTGTTTCCATTCCGCGATGCGGGCGCTGTAGCCGGAATCCACGCGGTAGCCGCCGACGGCCGCGGCGAGTTGCTCCAAAGCCTCGCGGGCATCGGCGATGAGCGGCAATCCGGCGTGTTTGAAGGCATCGATCTCAGCGACGTTGATGTTGAGGAAGCGGACGCAAGGATTCTGGAAGGCAGTTTTCGATGCCGTGGTGAAATCGCTGAGGCGCGTGCCGGCGGCGATGATCAGGTCAGCTTCTCTGGCGGCAATGTTGGCGCCGGGCGTGCCGGTGACGCCGACCGCGCCGAGGTTTTGGGGATGATCGAATGGGAGCGAACTTTTGCCGGCCTGCGTTTCGCCGACGGGAATGCCTGTTTGCGCGGCAAAGAGCGCCAGCGCTTGCGTTGCTTCGCTGTACAGTACTCCGCCGCCGGCGACGATCATCGGTTTCTTAGCGGCGCGGATCATTTCCACGGCACGCGCCAGCAGCACGCGTTCAGGGGCGGGGCGGGCGATATGCCAAACCCGCTTTTCGAACATTTCGGAAGGGTAATCGTAGGCCTCTGCCTGCACGTCCTGTGGCAAGGCGAGAGTGACGGCCCCAGTTTGCGACGGAGAGGTGAGCACGCGCATGGCCTCGACGACGGAACAGATGAGTTGATCGGGGCGATTGATGCGGTCCCAATACCGCGAGACGGGTTTGAAGGCATCGTTGACCGAGACGTCCTGGCCCTGTTCGGATTCAAGTTGTTGCAGCACGGGGGCGACGTTGCGGCGGGAGAAAATGTCTCCGGGCAACAGCAACACGGGCAGGCGATTGATGGTGGCCATGGCGGCGCCGGTGATCATGTTGGTTGCGCCGGGACCGATGGACGACAGGCAGGCGAAAGTGCCGAGGCGATTTTTCGTCTTGGCGAAGGCGGCCGCGATGTGCACGGATGCCTGTTCGTTCTTGCTTTGGTAATAGCGGAAATCGGGATGCTGCTGGAGGGCTTGTCCTACTCCGGCGATGCAGCCGTGACCGAAGATGCCCCATGCGCCGTGGAAGAAGCGATGCTCTTTGCCGTCGCGCTCGACGTACTGCTGTTTGAGAAAGGCCACGAGGGCCTGAGCCATTGTCATCCGTTGCGTCGGCATGAGATCAGTTCTCCATTTCCATCGTGACGAGCGGAACTCTGGGGTCCTTGTCGCGCCAGTTTTCTTTCACCCATTGGTAGTCGGGGTCGTCGGAGGCGGCCATCGAGCGCGCCGAGCCTGCCAGGGCATTGAGGTAGTAGACGTTGTATCCGTGCGCGGCGACGACCGGATGATAGCCTTCCGGGACGAGCACCATTTCTCCATCGCGCACGGAGATGGTCTCATCCAGTTTCCGGTCGGCGGTGTAGACCTTTTGAATCGCGTAGCCTTCGGGGCGATCGACGCGATAGTAGTAGATCTCTTCGAGGTCGACCTCGCCGGGGGGATTATGCACGTCATGCTTGTGCGGCGGATAACTGGACCAGTTGCCGCTGGGCGTATAGACCTCTACGACCAGCAGACGGTGGGCCGCGAACTCAGGGCGGATGATTTTGTTGATCTGGCGCGTTGCGTTGGCGGCGCCGCGGATCTCCACTTCGATATCGGCGGGCGTAATGAGGCGCGCTGGGTGCTTCTCTTCGGCGAGGCAGAAGCAGAAGGCGAGGTCGCAGGCGGTTTCCGCGGTCACACGGTAGCTGGCGCCGGTGGGCAGATAGAGCGCGTAAGGCATGCCGGAAAAGACATTGGGACGGCGGCCGATGCTGTTCCATTCGCCTTCCGAGGATGAGACCGAGCACTTGCCGCCGAGGATCACCAGGCCTAGTTCGCGGTTGCCCGTGTTGCCATCGGTGCTCTGACCCGGTTGCAGTTTCGCGTTGAGAAAAGAGAGGTATTGGAAGCTATTTATTTCCGTCTGCGCCCCGGCTTGGGGGCGGAGGAGTAGTGACATGTTTGGTTCTCCTGGGAAGCATGCTCCAGAGGAGCAGCGGTCGACTGGCGGATCATCAGTTCTCCGGCAACGCGCAGGTTCTGCTCGGCCCCGGTGCCGGCGATCAGTTTGAGAAGCGCCTGCATGGCCATGCGGCCCATGTCTTGTTTGGGTTGCCGGACGGTGGTGAGCGGCGGGTCCATGTACAGGCCAAGCGGAAGGTCGTCGAAGCCGACGAGCGAGAGATGGCGCGGGACGGTCAGACCGTGGGCGCGGATGGTTTTGTACGCTCCGATGGCGGTCATGTCGTTGTAGCAGAAGACGGCCGTGCAGTGGGGACGTGTTGCCAGCAATTTCTCCATTGCGTGCCGGCCGCCCTCGGCCTTGCCGTCGCCGTGGACCACGAGATCGGGTTGAAAGAGAATGTCTGCTTCGTCGAGGGCGGCGCGGTAACCGCTGAAGCGCTCGGAGTCGGAGCCATGGCCGAAGCGGTCGCCGATGTAGGCGATGCGCCGGTGGCCGAGCGAGACGAGATGGGCCACCGCCTGGCGGCTGCCTTCGAAGTTGTCGATGAGGATGGAATGGGCGAACTGGCTTGGGTGCTGGTTGTTGAGCAGGACGATGGGGATGTGCATGCGCTCCAGCACCGGGGCATAGAGAGCGCCGACGCGCGAGGCTGTGACGACGATGCCGTCGACGCGGCGGTCCTCAAAGGAGTGCACCACTTTCATTTCGCGTTCCGGATCGGCGTGGCAATTGGCCAGGAAGACGGAGTAGTCGTGGAGGATGGCTTCATCCTCGATGCCTTTGACAACCTCGGCGACAAAGGGGTCGTCGATGCTGGTGACAACGACGCCAATGGTGTTGGTCCTGTTGGTGGCCAGACTGCGGGCGACGGCGCTCGCCCGAAAGCCGCGGTCGGAGGCGATGCGGCGGATCTTTTCGGCGGTTTCGGGATTGACGAGCGGGCTTTCACGGAGCGCCCGTGAAACCGTGGAATGAGAGACTCTGGCGAGGCGGGCGATGTCTTTGATGGAAACACGCTTGGCGGCGGCCGGGTGGAGGGCAGCGTTCGACTTTCCGATTGCGGGGGTGTCGCTGAACACGTGTGCATTAAAATTTTACCGATCCGAAATATGGATGTAAAGAGAAAACGCAAAACTGGATTCAAGATTTGGAAGGCGGAGCAAGGAGGGGGCTTGTTCTTTTTGCATTCTTTCGCTTGACTCGCATCGGAACCAGCGGTAGCATTTTTATGCACACGTGTTCAAAGCCAGTCTTATGACACCAGTAACCTCGTCCGTTGCATTTAAGAGCCCCCTCCACCAGATGACGCAAACGACGCCGACGTGTTTGTGGAACGATTCCGCCTCGTTGGAGGAACTGAGCTATTCGATCGGGCCTGGCGCCGTTGGAGCTACCTGCAATCCTGTGATTGCGGTCACGGTGTTGAAGCAGGAATGGAGCCGCTGGAAGCCGCGCATTGCCGAATTGCACAACCAGTTGCCGCTCGCCACGGAAGATGAAATCGGCTGGAAGGTAATCGAAGAGATGTCGTCGCAAGCCGCGTCTCTGCTGGAGCCGATTTTCCGCGAGCACAAGGGCCGTAACGGGCGGCTGTCGATCCAGACGGATCCGCGTTATTACCGCGATCCCAAGGCTATTGTGGAGCAGGCGGTGCGGTTTTCGAATCTGGCGCCGAACATGATCGTGAAGATCCCAGTGACCAGCGCAGGGGTGGTTGCTATCGAGGAGGCAACCTACCGTGGCGTGAGCATCAACGCCACTGTGTCCTTCACGCTGCCGCAGTGCATTGCCGTCGCGGAAGCGGTGGAACGCGGCTTGCGGCGCCGCGAGAGGGAAGGCCTGGAGATTTCCACGATGGGTCCTGTCTGCACGATCATGGTGGGCCGCGTGGACGATTGGCTGAAGGTGGTCTTCGACAAGGAGAACCTGAGCACCGATCCGGGCTATTTGGAGTGGGCTGGAGTGGCGGTGTTCAAAAAGGCCTACGCGATCTTCCGCGAGCGGGGTTACCGGTTGCGGCTCTTGTCGGCAGCCTTCCGCAATCACATGCACTGGAGCGAGTTTATCGGGGGGGACGTGGTGATCTCGCCGCCCTGTTCCTGGCAGAAACGATATAATGCCAGCGACATTCCAGTCATCAACCGCATTGACACGCCCGTGGACGACCGCATTGTGCAAGACCTGCTGAAGAGGTTTCCCGATTTTCGACGCGCCTACATGGAGGACGGACTCAGCGTCCGTGAGTTCGATACGTACGGGTGTACGGTGCGAACGCTGCGGCAATTTATCGGCGCATGCGCGGAACTGTCATCGATGGTAAGGGACGTGATGCTGCCGAATCCCGATATCAAATAACACTCCCTGTTGAGGAGGTCTGAGGAAAACACATGAGCCGAGTATTGCTTCTAGGGTTAGTCTTTCTTACCGCCGCGTTCGCTCAATACGACGCAGGCGCCATTCTGGGAACCATCACCGATCCGTCGGGGGCAGTCGTGGCAGGAGTCAAAGTCACGCTGGAAAGCGTGCGAACGGGCGTCAAGCAGACGGCCACGACGGACGCCGACGGCAGCTATCAATTTCTGAACCAGCGCATCGGCGAATACAAAGTCTCGGCGGAGGCGGCGGGCTTCAAGACAGTAAATTCCGAGAGCTTCATCCTTACCGTGAATGCGCGCCAGCGCGTCAATCTGGCTCTACAGGTGGGCGATGTCAGTCAGAGCATTGCGGTCACAGG
>JAEUQG010000117.1 GCA_016789755.1 Bryobacterales bacterium | reverse complement strand
GCGCTCCTCGCGCTATTCCTTACACCCGCTTTCCGATTCATGGCCTCAGCTACATCCGTTTCCACCCCAGCACGAAAGCACCCGCGCGGATTCATACAATCCGAGCCTCGGCCCGCTGACCCACGCTACACTAATCTCCGCATGCCCGTTTTAGGACTCGGCGCCGCCACGCTCGGCCGCGAAATCAACGAAAAAGACTCTCTCCATATTCTCGACACCGCCTTCGCCATCGGCTTTCGTCACTTCGACACTGCCGAAGCCTACGGCGGAGGCAATGCCCGTGCCTATCGCAAGAACGTCCTCGGCATCGAAGACGTGCGCGAAACCACAGCCACCATGCACTCCTCGGAGATCCTGCTCGGCCAGTGGGTGCGCGACCGCGGCCTTCGCGGTGAGGTGCAGCTTGCCACCAAAGTCTCCAGCGGATTCCGTTCCGCCGATGTCACCGCCGCGCTCGAACGCAGCCTCGACCGTATGGGCCTCGACTCCATCGATCTCTACTACCTGCACTCCATCCCGAAAGACATCCCGCTCGAAGAGCCGCTGCACTCGATGAAAGCCGCGCGCCACGGCGGACGCATTCATTCCCTCGGCGTCTCCAACGCCACAGCGGCTCAACTGCAGCATGCGCGCAAAGCCGCCACTTCCATCGAATATTGCCAGAACGCGTTCAACCTCGCGCAGGCCGCGCAATCGCGCGAATCTCTCGATTACTGCCGGCAGCAAGGCATCCGCTTCGTAGCCTACAGCCCGCTCGCCGCCGGTTTCCTCACCGGCAAGTACGGCGCGCGCGGCGAATCCGTACCGAGCGGCACACGCTTCGACGTCATCCCCGGGCATCGGGACGTCTACTTCAATGACGCGGGCTTCCATGCCCTCACCCGTCTCGAACAAGCCTCCGCGGCGACCAAAGTGCCCAAGCATCTCCTTGCCATGGCCTGGGTGCTGCGCCACGCCGAAATCGCCATCGTCCTTGTCGGCGCCACCAAGCCCGATCATCTCCACAACGCGGTCGAAGCGCAGAAACTCGCCACTGACGAGAATCTCTGGACCCAACTCAGCGGGTTGTAAGCGCTCACTCCATCCGCAGGACACTCGCCGGATCGACACATGATGCCCTGCGCGCCGGCACAAATCCCGCCACCTGCGCGGCCAACGCCAAGCCTCCGGCAATCCCCAACAGCACGCCCACATCCCACGGGCTAACCCCAAACAACAGCTCCCGAGCCCAATTTGCCAGCACACCCGCACCCACCGATCCCAACCCGATCCCCAGCAATGACAACCAAGCCGCTTCGCGCAACACCATCCGGTACACCTGTCCCGTCTGCGCACCCAACGCCATGCGCACGCCGATCTCCCGCCGCCGCTGGCCAACCGAGTACGCAATCACCCCATACAAGCCCACCAGCGCCAGCAACATCGCCATTCCCGCAAACCCGCCCACCAGCCACGCGGTCGATCGCTGCACATAGGCCGCCGGAGTCCGCTCCATCCACTCCGTCAACGTGAACTCGCGGCGCGTGACAATCTCCCCATCGATCCGCCGCATCGTCTCGCGTAGCACAGGCAACAGCGAGCCTTCGTCCGCCACATCGGCTCGCACCACCAGCGTGAAATAGGTATCCGCGTTCTGATGAAACGGAACATACAAAACCGGAGGAATCGGAGCATTCAAAGGACCCAGCCTCACATCTTCCACCACTCCGACAATCTCAATCGGAGCATCGGCCCGCTTCGTCACCCGCTTGCCCACGGGCTCTTCATTCGGCAGGAACCGCCGCACGAACTCCTGATTCACAATCGCCACCGGTGGCTTCGATGCATCGTCACCCTCTTGAAAATAGCGTCCGCTCGCCAGCCGTGCACCAATGGTCGTGAAGAAATCCGCCGTCACGTCCCGCTCCGGCAAATCGAGATGATCTTCCGTCTCCGGCCGCCCTGCAATCCGCAGCCACGTGGTGTTTCCGTTATGCCCAAGGAGTCCGCCATTCGCCGATAGGCCCGCCGAACGCACCCCCGGCAGCGCCCGCACCTCACGCAACACACGCCGCGCCAGTTCGCTAGCCTTTGCGGCTTCCCCGTACACCGCATCCGGAGCCGCAATCTCCATCGTCACCAATTGCCCCGGCTCAAAGCCAAGCTTCACTTGCATCAGCCGGTACAGGCTCTTGCCCAACAAGCCGGCACCCACCAGCAGCACCATCGCCGTCGCTACCTCTACCACCGCCAGCTTCGATCCCAAATTCCGCCACACCATGCCCGTCGATCCGCGCGTGCCTTCCGCCAATCCCGCCCGCACCTGCTGCCCCCAAATCTGCACTTGCGGAGCCAGCGCACACAACACAGCCGCGGCGGCTCCCACCGCCAATGCAAAGCCTGCCACTCGCGGACTCCATCCCAAATCCGACCAATACGGCATTCGCAGCAGCATGTCCTCCGGCAGCATCCCGATCAACATCTGCATCACCCAATGGGCGCTCACACAACCAACGGCCATCGCCGCGCCAGTCAGCAGCAATGACTCGGTTGCGAACTGGCTTATCAATCGCCACGAGGACGCGCCCAGCGCGGAACGCACCGCCATCTCGCGCCGCCGACCTTCCGACCGCACCAGCAGCAATCCCGTCACATTCGAGATCGCTATTGCCAGCAGCAATCCCGCACCGCCCATCAGGAGCAACAGCACCGGCCGCGTGTCGCCGATGATCGCCTCGCTCAACAACTGCGCGTTCGCGCCCTGATTCCTGTTCGTCGCCGGATACTGCCGTTCCAATTCCTTGGCAATCGACACCAGATTCGCCAGTGCCGCTTCCATCGATACTCCTTCCTTCAACCGGCCCACGGAGTACATCGCATGACAACTCCGCCGCAGATCGCAGGAAGTTTCCGGATGGAACGGAGTCCAGAACTCGGCCGATCCCACCGGAGCAAAATGAAACTCCTTCGGCAGCACACCCACTATCGTTCGTGGAATACGGTCGAGCACCACCTTCCGTCCCAGTACTGCCCGGTCCCCGCCGTACAGTTGCTGCCACGCGCCATGGCTCAATATCACCGTGCGCGGCGCTCCGGCCTTGTCCTCGCCCCCGTGGAAATCGCGCCCCAGCGCCACTCCCACTCCCAGCAGCCGGAAAAATCCATCGCTCACCCGAGCCCCCCGCACCATCACTGCGCCGCTCGCCGCATTCATGGTGTGCCCGCGTCCCTGATACAACTCCAGCCCTGCCAGCGTTGTGTTCTGCGCTTTCCAATCCAAGTAATCCAGCCACGAAATATTGCAGTACGTGCATTGTGGGATGCGCTCATAAACGCTCAGCAATTTCTCCGGCTCACGGTAGGGCAGCGGCTTGAGCAGTGCCGCATCGACAAGCGCGAAGATTGCCACGCTCGCGCAAATACCCAACGCCAGTATCACCACCGCGAGCAACGAAAATTCGCGTCCGCGCGAGAGTTGCCGCACTCCGAATCGCGCATCACTCCATAGTTGTTCCATCCGGTTCCATCCCCTCGCATCCCGGCATTCTTCCACGTTCTGCGCCACACAGCCCATCTTCCGCAGCGCCGCCCACTTGGCCTCTCGCGGGTCCAACCCTTCGGCCACGCCCGTCTCGATCTCGCGCTCCAGGTGATACTGCAACTCCTCATCCAACTCCTGCTCCACACGCTTGCGCGCCACCAGCGTGCGCAGCCGCATCCGGAGCAGCGTTACCCACCGCATCACACCGTCCTCACAATCGCCGTAATCGCGCCAGCCAGCCGTTCCCACTGCGCGGCCTCCTGCGCCAACGCCTTCTTCCCCGCCGCGGTCAGCGAATAATACTTCGCTCTCCGGTGGTTCTCACTCACCGCCCATTCCGCTTCGATCCATCCGTTCTGCTCCAGTTTGTGCAGCGCCGGATACAACGCGCTCTGCCCCACCTGCAGTACATCATTCGACATCTGTTCAATGCGCTGTGCGATCGCCCAGCCGTGCATCGGCTCCAGCGCCAGAATCTTCAGAATCAGCAGATCCAATGCACCCTGCACCAGCCCGGTCGGTTTGCTCATTCACGCTCCTCTCAGTAACTGACAACAGAATACCCGTATCCCTCCTCACCGTCAATCCCCGCGTACAATGGAAGATTAGTCCCCCAACAAACCACCCATGAGCAAAGTGAACAGTTTCCAATCCGCTTCCACCCTTCGCGCCGGCGGCCGCGAGTATCGCATCTACCACACCGGCGCAGTCGAAAAAGCCGGCATCGGTAAGTTGTCGCGCCTTCCTTATTCCATCCGCATTCTTCTCGAAAACATGCTCCGCTGCGAAGACGATCGCAGCGTGAAGCGTAGCGACATTGAATACGTCGCCACATGGGACACCACGCGCCCCGCGCAGGACATCAATTTCAGCCCCGCGCGCATCCTCATGCAGGACTTCACCGGAGTCCCCGCCGTCGTCGACCTTGCCGCCATGCGCGACGCCCTCAAGAAGCTGGGCGCCGACCCCAAACTCGCCAATCCCCTCATCCCCGCCGACCTCGTCATCGATCACTCCGTCCAAGTCGACCACTTCGGCAAGAAGGACGCCTTCGATCTCAACGTGCTGCTGGAATACCAGCGCAACCACGAACGCTATTCGTTACTGCGCTGGGCGCAAGGCGCATTCCGCAATTTCCGAGCCGTGCCCCCCGGAACCGGCATCGTCCATCAGGTGAACCTCGAATACCTCGCCAGCGTCGTCTTCCGCGCCGAAGCGAACGGCGAGACCGTGGCCTATCCCGACACGCTGCTCGGCACCGATTCGCACACCACGATGATCAATGGACTCGGCGTCGTCGGGTGGGGCGTCGGCGGCATCGAAGCCGAAGCCTGCATGCTCGGCCAACCCATCACCATGCTTCTGCCTCCTGTCGTCGGATTCAAACTCACGGGCCGCGCACCGGAAGGAGTCACTGCCACCGACGTCGTACTCACCGCTACGCAGATGCTCCGCAAGAAGGGCGTCGTCGGCAAGTTCGTCGAGTTCTACGGACCCGGCGTGAAGGAGCTCAGCCTCGCCGACCGTGCCACCATCGCCAACATGGCTCCCGAATACGGAGCTACCATCGGCTTCTTCCCCGTCGATGAGCAGACTCTAGAATACCTCCGTCTCACCGGACGCCCCGCCGACCTCATCGAACTCGTCGAAGCTTACTCGAGGGAGCAGGGACTCTTCCTCACCGCCGACGCTCCCGACCCTGTCTACAACGACACTCTCGAACTCGATCTCTCTACCGTCGTTCCATCGCTCGCCGGTCCCAAACGCCCGCAGGACCGCATCAACCTGCCCGACGTCAAAGCCAACTTCACTACCGCATTCGGAACCGACATCAAGTCCGCCGATTTCGAGGGCGGCAAACTCAACGACGCAGCCGTCGTCATCGCGGCCATCACCTCCTGCACGAATACATCGAATCCATCCGTCCTCATTGCCGCAGGTCTTGTCGCCAAGAAGGCCGTGGCCAAAGGGCTCACCAGCAAGCCTTGGGTGAAGACCTCTCTGGCGCCTGGCTCGAAGGTCGTTATGGACTACATGAATGACGCCGGACTGATGCCCGCCATGGAGGCCCTCGGTTTCCACCTCGTCGGCTTCGGTTGCACGACGTGTATCGGCAACAGCGGTCCGCTCCCCGACAACGTGGCCAAGGCGGTCACCGATGGAAAACTCACCGTAGCCGCCGTGCTCTCCGGCAATCGCAACTTCGAAGGCCGCGTCAATCCGTTGGTGAAGGCGAACTACCTTGCTTCACCGCCGCTTGTAGTCGCCTATGCCCTCGCCGGCCGTGTCGATATCGATCTGCAGAACGAACCCATCGGCGCCGGTAACGATGGACAGCCAGTCTATTTGAAGGACATTTGGCCCACCAACGCCGAAGTGCAGCAGGCCGTCGCTGCCAGCGTCCGCCGCGAAATGTTCGACAAGGAATACAGCGTCGTGTTCGAAGGCGATCCGCAGTGGCGCGGCATCGAGACTGCCACTGGCGATCTCTTCGAGTGGGACGAAAAGTCCACCTACATCCGCCGCCCGCCGTACTTCGACAACATGGTCGACCCCGAGACTTCCATCCAGGATCTCAGCGCCCTCCGTGCCCTCGCTGTGATGGGCGATTCCATCACCACCGACCACATCTCCCCAGCCGGCAACATCGCCAAAACCAGCCCCGCGGCCGAATACCTCATGTCTCACGGAGTCGCTCCCCAGGACTTCAACCAATACGGCGCCCGCCGCGGCAATCACGAAGTCATGATGCGTGGCACATTCGCCAATATCCGCCTCAAGAACCTGCTTGCCGGCGGAGTCGAAGGCGGAGTCACTACGCACATCCCGAGTGGCGACCGCATGAGCATCTACGATGCCGCCATGCGCTACAAGAGCGAAGGCGTCGGGACTATCGTCATTGCCGGCAAGGAGTACGGATCCGGCTCCTCGCGCGACTGGGCCGCCAAAGGACCGCAATTACAGGGCGTGAAGGCGGCCATCGCCGAATCCTACGAACGCATCCATCGCTCGAACCTGATCGGCATGGGCATCCTTCCGCTGCAGTTCGCTGCCGGCGAATCGAGGGAAGCGCTCGGCCTCACCGGCACGGAGACGTTCGAGATCAGCGGCGTGCGCGACGGCGTCAACACCACCAAGAAGGCCACGGTGAAAGCCACTGCCGCTGACGGCAGCGAAAAGACCTTCGAGGTCACCGTCCGCATCGACACCCCGATGGAAGCCGAATACTACCGTCACGGAGGCATTCTCCAGTACGTCCTCCGGCAACTGGCCGCGGCATCCGTCACCGCCAAAGCCTGAAAATTACCTTCGTTCCGCACGCGGCCTGCCCGTCAGGCTGCGTGCGACTCCTCAATTCTCCTGCGTCACCGTCACTACTTTGTCCGCCACCAGCAATGCCGTTTCCCGCCGTCCTGCTCCCAACCCGCTCACCTGGACCTTAATCATCGCAGGCCCAACTCCATTCGCCGGCCCGTCGACCACAGCCCACGTTGCCCCAGGCAGCACGCTCCAGGCGCAATGCGCCGCCGTCTGTAGCTCCACGTTGTATGTGCCTGCCGACAGACCCGCCTTCACGGAAGGCGCCCCTAGAGTATACGAGCACGCTTCCCCCGGCCCCAGAAACACCTTCCACGCCCCGCGCCCCCGCGTGAACGCCGTCAGCAGGGCGCCTTCTCCTTGCACCTCCAGCGTCATCGACTCCACCACCGTATTCGGAAATCCCGAATCCTCCTTCGCCCAAGAAGCCCCGCGGTCCAAGGAAACAAAAACACCCAAATCCGTTCCCAGATACAAAGTGTCCGTCTTCCGCGGATCAATCAGCAGCATATGCACTGGAATATCCGGCAGGGCCGTATCCCCTGATCCATCCAGCCCCGTCCACGTCGCGCCTCCATCCACAGTCTTGTAAACGTGCCGGTCCGATGCCGGCCCGTTAAACGACCCATACACCGCGTACGCCACATCCGCATTCGCCGGATCCACGGCAATCCACGTCACAACTCCTAATCGCGGCTGGGCCGAGGCCCACTCCGTCTCGCCATTCGTCTCCAGTGCCGCGGCATGGCGGAAAATCCGGCCATCCCGCAATCCCACCAGTACTCGATTGGCATCCCCCGGCGCCACGGCAATCGCCGTTACGGGACAATCCGTTCGTCCCACGCACCTCGTGCCGATGGCCGTACTTGCGCGGTCCCAATTCCGCCCCCCATTCGATGTCCGCCACAGCGATTGCCCGCCAATCCACAGCCGCTCCGGCTCGCTTGGATCCATCGCGAACGGTGCAATAAACAAGAAGTTCGCCGACGGCTCAGTAATCCCATTCACCGCGCTCACGAACGTCGCGCCGCTATTCGTCGACCTCCGCAGCGACAGCCGTGTCGTCTCGGCGTACATCGTTCGCGTGTCCTTTGGATTGATCGCCGTGAATCCTCCGTCGCCGCCTTGTATCGATGCCCATCGTTCCGGCCCACCCGCATCCGTCCCACGGTTCGTCCCGTTGTCCTGCGTCCCTCCGAAATAGAAATGCCCGCCCGGATACACTGACCCATGATGGAACTGCGTCACCGCATAGTTGCGATTCAAATCTACCCACGTCACCTTCCCGTTCGCCGGATTGCACGCCGCGCGCTCCTGCGTTGCCGTCTCCCCGCGCGCGTTGTTCGTGCGGTACACGCCGCCATCGTTGGTCGCATACATCACCTGGTTGCCCTCGCCGTCATACCGCGGATGAAACACGATCGCGTGCTGATCCGCATGCGCATACTGCGGCACCCCGCGCAGCCACCAGTACGAGGCAATTCCCCAATTCGCACCGCCATCGTCGGAACGGAACAGATCGATCCCCCCTGCCCATACCCTCTCCGGATCGAGCGGATCCACCGCGATCACGTTGTCGTACCACCCTTGGCTTGAAAACCCCTTGCGCCCGTTCGGCGTGCACACATCGTCGAAAAACAGGATCGGATTGCTCAACAACGACGCCCCGATCTTGCTCCCCTCCGTCGTATTTGTGCGTGTCTCCCAGGTCTGCGGATCGCCGTTCTCCGTCGAGCGGTACACGCCCAACAATCCGTCGCGATAACAAGGCCCCGCCGGGTTCGGTCCCGGATTCGCCGGACACGTCCCCGGTTCATTGCTCGCCGCCATCGCATACACTACGCTCTGCCGCGAAGGAGCAATCGCCAGCGAAGTCCTGGCCATCCCGGGAGCCGTAAATACGCGCTCCCACTCCCCATCCGACTGCGCTTTCCGATTACGGAAAACAAACCCTTGTGGATCTCCCTGGCATGCCGCAAACAGGTAATCGTCGTCCACATCGGTACGGATCGCCATATCCTGGCACCCCGTGAGCGGGGCGCGCCGGTCCAGCACACGCTCCCAGTTGGCGCCCGCATCCCGGCTTCGAAAAATACCCGTGCGCGTCGCCGCATACACCCGCTGCGGATCCGCCTTCGACACCACAATCTTCATCACAAAATAGAAATCGGAGTTCTTCGTCCCCTCCAGATGCTCCCAATTCGCACCGCCATCCACCGTCTTGAAAATCCCCGCCCCGCGCACTGCATCGAAATTCGAGAACCCTTCTCCTGTGCCCGCATAGATCGTTTCCGGCGCCGAGGGATCCATCGCCATCGCCGATACCGCCAGATTGGGCAGAAAATCATTGAGCGGCTCCCACCGCTCGCCCGCGTTCACACTCTTCCAAACACCGCCGGCGACACCAGCCGCGTAGAGAATCTCCGGACGCTCCGGATGAATCAGCAACACTCGCGTGCGCCCGCCCACATTCCCCGGACCCAGGGGAGTCCACTGCCCCAACGACACAAACCGCTCCCGGCCCTTGGCATCGAACTCCACCGCCACTCGCCGCCCCGCCTTGGAGGAATACACCGGCATCCGGCGCATCTTCTCGCGCGCGTGCAAATACCGCTCCTGCGGCAACTGCCGCGCGCCCACGGGCACGCGCCGATCCAGGAAATACCGGACCGCCTCGCCCGGATTGTCCTTCTCTGGCTTCTCGGCCATCAACACCGGCGCAACGGCCAACACAAAAATCCAGCGCATCATCTTAAAACAACCTTTGCCACTCCAGAGTTGCCCGCCGAATCGAATCCGCGAATCACTAACAGATGTTCGCCCGCCGCCACATTCTCCAGCCGGGCTCGAAAGCGCTCCACCAACGAATCTGCAACGCCATCTTCCACAGACAGCGGAAAGAATGGACCGGCATCCAGCGAATATTCCGCCCGCTTCACCACCGATGCCCCATCCTCCGCAGTCGCTTCAATCTCGATTCCTGCTCCACTCCGTCTTGTCACCGTCTTCACCAGCGGCGGCGTATTGTCAATCAACACCGGAGCACTCACCATCTCCCCCTCCCGCGCCTGCGCCGCCGGATTCGACACCGCATCCGAAGCCACTACACGAAAGCGGTATCGTCCATCGGCGAACGCATCGCCCTCCAGCGTCAGCGCCAGTTCCGTCCAGTTCGTCTTCAACGTCTTCCACTCGCGCTCTTCCTCGCCGCGAAATGCGATTGCGTACGCCAAGCGGTCCCCATCCGCATCTTCCGCCTGCCAGGTAATCACCAACTGCCCGCTCTGCGGCCGCGACACCGTCTGCGATGGCGTGCCGGCCGCGCTCGTCCCTGCATCCCCGCTGTCGCTCACCGTCACCGTGTATACCGAGTTCGGAGACGCCGGCCCCGAAGCCGCCTTGGCCACGGCCGCCGCAGCCGCTTGCGAAGCCACCGTCACCGACTTCACCACCGGCGCCGTGTTCTGCGGCAAGTACGCAATCGTCACCTGATCCAGTTCCGGAGTTCGTCCGCCCGCGCCAGTGAACTCCGCCTTCCATTGGATGTAGCGCGCGTTCGGACTGGCAATTACCGTGTCCGATGCCGCCATGGGCTCAGACCATTCGCTCCATGTCGCATCCGGCTTTGCCGCATTCCCCGACCGCGTGCGCAACACTAACTTCGTCCCTTGCGGCACATCGCCCACAAACCGGATCCGTCCCCACCGTGCCGTGCTCGAAGCATCGTGCACCGGGCTTTCAAACGAACCCGCGTCTGCCGGCGCCGTTCCGATCCGCAACAGCTTTCCGGCATGGCTTGTCGCCGCCAGCACTCCCTCGGGAGTCGGCAGCAACCGCGTGGCCTCGCCCTCGCGAGTCTCCACCAGCAGCGTGGCCTTTCGATCAGCCTCCAGCCGGTAGACACGCCCTTGTCCATCGGTGGAAAACAACACCGATTGCCCGCTAGGCGCTATGTCGTAAATATTCTCTTCCTTCGAACTCCACAGCGTTTCCACCATGTTGTCCGCCTGTATGCGATACAACGCCGCCTTCTCCACACCTGTCAAATCGACGATCGGTGTGGATACAATGCTCGAACTCACCGCCGGAGTGGATGCCGTCTTCGCCTGTTGCGCCTGCGGTTTGATCTCGATGCCCGCCTGCGCCTGCTGTGCTGCCTCCACTGTGATCGACGTTGGGGTCGTCGCTACCACGGCCCCTGCTCCGATGGCCGACACCGCGCCTGCCGCTCCTGCTGGCTTCGTCCCAAACGCGCCGCCCAGCGCCGCTACATACATCCCACCATCCGCGGTCGGAACAATGGCCCGGATCTCCGGCAAACTCGCATCGTACAGCACGAACGCTTTCTCTTTCCCGGTTACGCGGTACAGGATGCCATTCGGCTCCGTCCCCGCCAGCAAGCGCCCCTGCCCGTCCAGCGCCAGCGCCGTCACGTGCGATTGCCCCGACTCATACCAAACCTCGCCGGTGCCCGCCGCTGTTACGCGAAAGATCTTTCCCCCATCGCCTGTTCCCACATACAACGATCCATCCGCGGCGATCGCCAGCGACCAGATGTAGCGTGTCTGCGGAGCGAAATACTCAACCGCCTTGCCTGCCTCAATCCGATACACCTTGCCGTCAGGCGATGTCCCCGCATACAGCACGCCTTTCCCATCCACCGCAATAGCGAACACCTCCGGCTCCGGCGCGGTCCACACCAGCTCGCTCTTGCCCGCGCCATCCACACGGTAAACCTGCCCTAAATGCCCGGTCGCTAGATACACCGTCCCCCGGAGCCCGCGAGCCATACTCCAGATCACCGGCTGCTCGGCGGTGAAAAGCGTCTCCGCCTTCGGCGCCAGCCGCAGCCGCCCGTCGCGCGCCAGCGACGTGCCCTCCAGCCGGCCCTTCACAAAATCCGCATAGCTGTTCAATTCCCAATAGGTGGTCGTCGCGGCCGGAGCTGCCACGCACAGCACGAGCCCAGCAATCTGTCGAAGCTGCTTCATTCCTTCACTTCCACGCTTACCGTATGCGTCCCCGACACCATGAGATCGCCCAAATCGACACTCAACTCGGCGATCTTTGAACTGTACCCGACGCCGATACTCCCCGCCCCTTGCGACCGCCCCAACACCATCGCCGCCGACGGCGGTGGGCTGGGCAGATCTTCGCCTTGCGATTGATAGCTGGGTTCGGCTCGCCATACGCGGATATAGGCCTTCGTGTTGTCCCGCAACGATTCAAGCAGCTTCAGCACGGAAGCCGCCGAGCGCGGGGGGCTCATAATAGACAAGCGAAATTCATTGAAATTTGCGATCAATGCATCCGACGCCGTGAAATGCAACGTGCCCGGCGCAAAACCCTTCGGCACCGAATAGGGCACCGTGCGCGTGAATCGCCTTCCCTCCGTGGCAAAGGTCACAATCAAGGGAATCGTCTCACCGGCCCGCACCGACTTGCGAGCTACCATGATGTCCTCTATCTGTGTCTGCCTTCTCCTTGGGGCTGCCTCAAACTCCAGCGTCACCCTCTTCACCGCCAAGTCCGCAAACCCTGTCTGCATTGCGTACCCCACCGGCACCGCGCCGCTCTGCGCCGCCAGCATGGGCATATTGAACTCACCCGAGTAAATATTCGAAGAGCGCACCGTCCGCCCTCCCGCAAACTCGATCGCTTGTTTCAATCCGATGCTTACCGCCCCGATCGTCCGCTCGGTCGCATCCAGCGCGGCATAGGCCGTCATCTGCATCAGAAACGGAGTCAGCGCGGCATCGCGGACAATCTCCATGTCGTACCGCGACAAACGCCCGCCGCCTCTTACCGTGATGCTCACCGGGAGCAGGGAAGCCGTACGCCCCAACTCTCCCCGCACAGCCGTGCTGTAATCGTGCGTGATCGTCCCCAGCATCTTCCGCGCCGTCGAAATCTTGAACGACGTCGAAAGATTCGGCAGCAGCGTCAGGACCTCTGAGGAGGCAAAGGGCATCTCCAGTTCCCCTATCGAAACGAACCGGTGCCCAAAGGCGTAAACCGTCTTCCCGTCGATATGCGTCACTGTCCCATCCGCCCCCACGCTCATGTCTCCTGTCACAAGCATCGCGCTGATCATCGATCCCGGACGCAAGCTTGATGGGTCCCCGGCAGGCAGGCGCGATCCCCCACCGCCGCTTACCCCCTGTCTCGGCTCCAGCCCGATCGTCTTCATCACTGCCCCGAATGCCTCCAGCGTCCCCGAAGTGAATCCGCTGAAGGACACTGGCGTCGCAATCTCCGTCATCCGGGATTCCCCCCACGCAAAACCCGACGCTGGTTGCGCCTCCAGCCAGGCATGCGCCTCCCGCACACCGCACCCGGCACGTACCAGGCAAGCACCAACCCCAGCCACCCGCCGTGGAACAGCCTCTGCCTTCAACATCTCCTCAAACGGCCGTATTCCCGCGATCGGGTCTTTCGATAACGTGAACGCTAGCGCCACCGCGCCAATCAGCTTGCCATCGATGTACACAGGCGACCCGCTCATCCCCTGCATTACCCCCGTGTGCGCCAGCGGTCCGCCGCTCAGCCTCGCTAGAATCACGTTCTGGCGGGGCCCGGCGTTCTCCAGCACGCCCAGAATCTCCACCTCGAACCGTTCCACCTTCTCCCCTTGGAACACAGTCAGTCCGTATCCCTTCATCCCGGCGCGGATATCGCGCACCGGCAAATACGCGGTCTGGGCGTAAGCCGCCACCGCCAGCAGCCCGGTAATCCACAGCGAAAGCATCTTTACTTAAGATTATGGCAGGGGTATGGCGCGATTGCCTCAGCTAATCCCCACTGCTGGACCCAGGGTCATAGCCTATTCACCGTAGTACGATATCCCCTTTGGTGCGAGTTGTTCCCAGATCAAACCTATGTTCTACTGAAATCAGAAGTCTACCCCTTGGGAAGTTCATGAACACTACGCTCCAGTCTGAGCCCGCTCAGGATGTACGCCCCGTTTTGCTACCCTTTGGCATCCCGGCCATAGCGTGGTTTGCGGCCCTGCTCATCCTCTGTTACATCCCCATCCTTTATTCCTTGGTCAACCATTGGATGATCGATGAGGACATGGGACATGGTTTCTTTGTCCCGGTCATTGCGGGCTATATCGCCTGGCAGAAGCGCGAGGAACTGGCCGCCGCCCCCCTCAGGAGTAACGCGTTCGGACTCGTTATCCTGGCCTTGGCCGCCGCCCAGTCCATCGTCGGAACCCTCGGTGCGGAACTGTTCGTTTCCCGCACTGCTTTTATCTTCTCCATCATCGGTACCGTCCTCTACATGGGCGGCATGCCCGCCATCAAGGTTCTAGCCTTCCCCCTCTTCCTCCTTTTCTTCATGGTCCCCATCCCGGCTATCATCTATAACCAAATCACTTTCCCCCTCCAGTTGCTGGCCAGCCGGGTCGCCGAAGTGGCCCTCAGCGCCATCGGGATCCCCGTGCTGCGCGATGGCAATGTCCTCGAACTCCCCAGCCAAAAATTATCCGTGGTCGAAGCCTGCAGCGGCATCCGTTCGCTTCTCTCCCTCTCCTTTCTTTCCCTTGTTTACGGGTTCTTTTTCGATAACAAGGCCTGGATGAAGTGGTGGCTCCTTATCAGCACCGTGCCCATCGCCATTACCGCCAATGCAAGCCGCGTTACACTCACCGGCATTTTGAGCGAAATCAACACCGAGTATGCTTCCGGCGTATACCATAGCGCTTCCGGCTGGGTTGTCTTTATGGTGGCACTCATCTTCCTCGCCATCGTCCATTCCCTCACGAATCGTGTCGTAACCCGGAAATCGAAAGGGGCCACCGCCGATGTTTGAGTTTCTCCGTTCGAAACCTGCCAAAATCCTGACCATCTTCTTTGTCGTACAGGCGGCTGCCTTCTACGGCATGTCCCGCACGGAGGAAGTGCGCACCGTAAATCCCCTGAAGACCTTTCCCACCGAATTCGCTTCCTGGACCATGGTCAATGAAGGAACCGTGGAAAAGGAAGTGATGGATATTCTCAAGGCGGACGAGGTCATCACCCGCACTTACGGCGATCGCACAGCCAATCAGATCGCTCACCTCTTTGTTGCCTATTTCAACACGCAGCGCACGGGCAAAGCGCCGCACTCCCCCAAGAACTGCCTGCCGGGAGCGGGTTGGCTTCCCATCGTAAACGACCGCATCGATATCGACATCCCCGGCCGCGAACCCGTCCAGGCCAATCGCTATATCGTTGCCCGCGGCGACAGCAGATCGCTCGTGCTCTACTGGTATCAAACCCATCGCCGCACCATCGCCAGCGAGTATTCCGCCAAGGTTTACACCGTCGTCGATGCGCTCCGTTACAACCGCTCCGACACTGCGGTGGTCAAGGTGACCATCCCCATCCGCGAGGACGTGGACAACGAAAAGGCAACTCAAATCGCCTCTGAGTTCGTCCGCGCTTTCTTCGATAAACTGCTGCCCTATTTCCCGGCCTAAATGCAGCTTGCTGAGTTCGCGGCTGGAATAATCCACCGCTTCCTATATCCGCCTAATATCCCTGTCCTGCTTGCCCGCGGCACAAGCCCAGGACCCACTCTACTGGTCACCGCCGGCGTGCATGGCGACGAATACGAGGGGATGCGCGCCATCTACGATTGGTTCGCCTCCCTCGATCCCACCCAACTCTCCGGCAACATCATCGCCATCCCGGTGCTTCACGTCGCCGCGTTCCACGCCGGCGCCCGTTTGAGTCCGCTGGATGGAGCTAACCTCGCCCGCGTCTTCCCCGGCAATCCCGATGGTTCCCCCACGGAAGTCCTCGCCTGGCACTTCGAGCGCGAGATCCTCCCCCTCGCCGATGCCTACATCGACCTCCATAGTGCGGGTACCAGTTTCGTGATGCCCCAACTCGCCGGCTACGACGCCTCCGACCCAGCCTCATTTGCGCTTGCCGATGCCTTCGGCGCCTCCGTTCTGTGGGGCCATCCCGTCATCGCTCCCGGACGTACTGTCTCCGCCGCCAAATCCCGGCGCATCCCCTGGATCTACACCGAAATGCGCGGCGCCGGCCGCGTTCATCCCGACGATCTCGCGTTCCTCCTCCGCGGACTTCGTAACGCCCTTCGATACCTGAACATCCTCCCTGGCGAACTCGAACGCGTTCCTGTCGAACACCACCTCTTCGGCGACGGCAATGTCGATGCCTCCATTACGACAACCAACCGTGGCTTCCTTGTCACCGATCTTGCCCCTTTGCAGGAAGTCCGCCAGGGGCAGTTGCTCGGCGCCCTCACCGATCTCACGGGCAACCTCATCGAGTCCTTCCATGCTCCGGTCAGCGGTGTGATAGCTTTGATCCATGCCAGGCCGCTGGTCGATTCCGGCGAGCCGCTGTTCCTTATCACCCAACGCAAATCCTAAGGAGATCGCATGCTGCCAGTGATCCTGGTCATTGCCGGCCTTGACGGCACGGTGGAGCCCTTCCTTGCCCGCGAAGTGCAACGCGCCCCCAAGTCAATGGCTGTCACCCTGTTCGCCCCTGCCAATCCTTCCAAGCAAACCCTCGTCTTTCCCCCCACCGGCAACGCCTACCGGGACAACGCGGCGTCCCATCGCATCTGGCGCGCCATCGCCACCACTGCTCCCGATCTGGTCCTCATCGCCGGTCCCGATCCCTATGGTTTGCAGCAAGCGCTGGAACGCGAATCCGCCGCCGTCGGCCGCATCCCCGTGCAACGCGTCGAACCCAAACCCGGCTTCCTCAAATCCATCAAAGCCGTCCGCCAATCCGAAGCACGCCTGGAGATGCTCCGCCGCCTTGCCCGTACTCCCAAGCAAGTAGCCGATCAACTCGAGCCCATCTACGGTCATGAGCTCATCGACGTTGTCTACATCCCCGCGTTCTCCTTGATTGCGCGCCTCCGCACCGGCCACCAATCCGATGTGGAACGCATTGTCGCCCCATACGTCACCGGAGCCAAAGACAGCCTCGCGAAACCCACCTCCAGCCATTTTTCCGGCCATCTTCTTTTTGCCGAACTCGCCCAGCGCTCCCGCAAACCCGAATACATCGCCCGCGTCAAAGCCGCTGCCGATTTCGCGTTCACTCCTGAAGGCCAGATGAAGGAGTCCATGCCCCTCCACAGCCAGATGAGCGACTCCGTTTTCATGGGCTGCCCCATCCTTGTCCAGGCCGGCAAACTCACTGCCGATACGAAATACTTCGACATGGCCGCAAAGCACTACCGCTTCATGAAACGGCTCGATGCCCGCCCCGATGGCCTCTGGCGCCATTCCCCCCTCGATGAAGCAGCTTGGGGCCGTGGCAACGCCTTCGCTCTCCTCGGCATGGCTCTTGCCCTTGCCGATCTTCCTGCTTCGCACGAAGCCCACGCTGAAATCCTTCGCGACTATCGGTCCCTCTCCGCCGCACTCGCCAGGCATCAGCAGCCTTCCGGCATGTGGCGCCAAGTCATCGACCACCCCGATGCCTACCTCGAATTCTCCGCCACTGCCATGATCGCCCGCGCCATGCTCACCGGAGTCCGCCAAGGCTGGCTCCCCGCAAAACAATACCAGCCCCGCATCGACAAAGCCTGGGCCGCCATCAACGCCCGCACTTCCGAGAAGGGCGAACTCATCGATGTCTGCGAGTCCACCGGCGCCCAAAAAACTCTTGCCGATTACCTCAATCGCAAAGCAATCCTCGGAACCGATCCGCGCGGCGGTGCAATGGTCTACCTCCTCGCCGTCGACCTCCTCAATCCATAACCCGTGCGATCCGCCACTCCCGGTCCCCTTTCCGGATCACTACCGCATCCCGGCTCGAGATCATCTTCACCGGCACTCCGCTTGCTCCCGTCACGGTCATCTCCAGGCCTTCTCCACTCCGCACCAGTTGCACGGCGGAATCCGGCTGCTTGGCGCCCTTGCGGTACGGACGCAGCACCGTGAACGTGATGTTCGCTTCCGTTGCCCTCTTCGTTGCGGCCTCGACATGCCACTGCGGCGGAATCATCGGACGGCTGATCGAATCCAGATACTGCTTATCCGGAGCCGGCGAGTACCCCGTCCACTGCCGGAACGTCAACTCCGCCGGTGTAACGTAATCCACCACGACGCCGGCCTTCGCCCGGTCCAGCACTAACCTGCGCTGGCCCTCATCCACCTGGAAAGCTTCGTGGCCATGCAGCAGGAACTGGTAGGTGGATGCTGACGGCGCATCCAGTTCATCGCCGATCACCACCACATCCGGTTTCACGAAGACAATGTGCCGCAACGCGCGTGTGAGCTTCCCCTGGTACGACGCCGCCGCATCTCCCACTACATAATCCAACCCATCCTGAAAGTCCGCCTTCACAATCCGCCCGCCCAAATCCGCCGAATGCTCCTTCTGCCCCGTGTTGTCCACCAACACGGCATTCTGCGCCCGTGTGGTCCACACCCATTCCTTATGGAACGGACTTCCGTATATATCGCGGTACACATTGTTCACCAGAAGCGCTTCCCCATAGGCCGACAGCGTGAACGAATTATGAGCATCGTGCCCGTGGCTCCACCGCCCCATCGGACTCGACTTGAACCGCACCTGCACATTCTCCGCCGCCGATTCGAGAGTTGTATTCATTACCGCGACGCCCGTGCCGCGAAATACCTTCGACGGAGGCAACGCAGGCTTCTCCGGGGTGACGTGCCCCATCGAGCTCCAGAGGAAAGAAAGCACCGGCTCATCCACATCCTCCGGCAGATTCCACTGCCTCGCCCACCATGCCCACTGCGGATTCTTTGTCTGCGCGATAAAGAACTGCAGGAACGCCCAGCCGCGATTCGGTTGTCCGGATGCCAAATCCCCAAAGCCCAAATCCGGAGTCCCTGGCGGCGCGCTATACATCGCATAATCGGCGAAATGCTTGAAAAACGGCTTGCGGAATCCGTCGATCCCCAACGCCTGCTGTGCCATGTGCATCCACCATGTGACCTTCGACATGTACCCCGCGAAATACGACAGGCCTTCGTGCCATCCGCCGTCTTCATCCGACCAGACAGGATACGCCGCATAAAACTTCGTCACCGCATATTGCAACAACGAATCGGAAAACGGAGTCTCCCCTAACGTCGCCACGGCATTCTCCGCCAGTTTGTGCCACGTGCGATTGGCGTGACTCCCGTATGGCTGATTCAGATGGCCCACTCCCTCTCGAACCTCGCCGCTCTTCCAGGCATCGCGAGCCCGCCGCTCCATCACCGCGCGAATCCGTTGCCGCTCTTCTTCGGTGAACAGCGGATACGCCCAATCGTATGCCCGAGCCAGCCTGTGCAGCATCGGCTTTGCCGCCTCGCAATTCAACGCGAACTGCGTCGGGCCATCCGGATCCCACCCCGCCAGCTTCAGCGTGAAAGCCTTCGCCGCCGCCGCATATTTGCTGTCCTGCGTCATCAGCCAGGCAAACGTCAGCACTTCCGCCTCATTCAGGGCTTTCAGCGTCTGCACCCTGTTCGACCACCAGTGGTCGCGCGTCTCAGGGTTCCGTGAATCCCCGCGCACCGTGGGTTCTCCCGTCGGATCCACACCCACCAACGCATCCGCCCTACGCAACAGCGCTTGGAACGCCGCCTTCCCGTCGCTCTTGGCATAGGCCCGCAGCCTGGGCAATTCCTTCGCGCTCACAAACAGCCGTGGATGCTGCGTCCCCACCCGCGCTTTCAATTCCTGCAACCTCGGCTGCGGAAACTCCACCGCCGATGCCGGCACCGTAAACCGTCGCACACGGCTCCACGCCGATGCTCCGCCCGTACCATGAATCCGGTAGCGCCAATAATAGCTGCCCGGAGTCAACTTCGCATGATGCGTATACACGGACCACGGGACGCCCGTGGCCTCCCCCGCATTTCGAAATTCCGCGTTCGCGGCCCACTGCACCGTGTACGATACGGCGCCTTTTTCATGCACCCACGAAAGTGAAGGAGGGTTCAGCGCTACCGTCTCGCCCTCCGGCGGGCGATATCCCCATTCATCGGCAAGCGGAGCCCGATCCGGTTGTTGCGCCGGCGCGGCAATGGCCAGCAAGAGAAGGATAGAAAAGTGCGGACTCATATCCTTCACAATAGCTCCCGCCGCGCCGGCGTGGAGCCCGCTAGCCGCGCAACTTCCGGAACGTCTTCAAACACGCCTCCGCCGCTTCAAACGGAGGAATGTCCGCCCCTTCCTGTTCCACCAGGTAAAGTTCGATTCCACCCACCGACTCCGCCGCCTTAAACAACTCCTTCCACTTTGCGTCACCCTCACCCATCAACACCTTGTACCCCTTCCCCTTGCTCGACCATTCCTTGCAGTGCATCGATCCGATCCGTCCCGGGTTCTTCTTGATCCACGCCACCGGATCCACGCCCGCCTCGATACACGTGCCGACGTCCAACTGCAACACGACATTCTTGTCCGTATTCTTCGCCAGCACCTCCATCGGCATCGTCCCGTCGATCGGCTTGAACTCCGTCTGATGGTTGTGGAACCCCGCACGCATCCCCGCACTCTTTAGTTTCGCGCCGGCCTCGTTCAACACATCCGCCACTTTCTTCCATCCATCCAACCCTTGCACCCGGCCCGCGCTGGCCATCACCACCTGCTTGCTCCCTAAAATCCGGTTCAACTCCATGGTCTTCCCCAGATTCTCGGCGGCCAGAGAACGCGCTCCGTTATGCGTCGACAGACACTTGATCTTCAAATCGTCCATCAGCTTACGCATCTCCTTGGCCTGCTCCACGGACCACTCCGCATAGGGCGAGAAGAATTCCACCGATTCGTAGCCCATCTGGGCTACCCGCTTCACGGTCCCCATCAAATCGGCCTTCAATTCGTTGCGTACCGAAAACAGTTCCAATCCCACGGGAACCTTCTTCGCGGCAAGCGCCAACGGGGACGCCACGGCGGTGGCGAGTAAGGAACGGCGAGTCATAGTATGCGGCATCGGCTCAACAATAGCACGAATGGTGTTACCCTACTGTCCATGTTCCGCCGGGGTTTTCTTTCCCTTTTTCTTGCTGCCCGCGTCGCGCTCGGCGCCGATCCCCAACAGCTTGACCGCATCATTGAAGATACGCGCCGCGCCTTCGATGTCCCCGGCATTGCCGTGGCCGTCGTGCACAAAGACGCCGTCATTTACGCAAAAGGCCATGGCGTCAAATCCCTTGCTACCAACCAGCCTGTCACCACCTCCACCCGCTTCGCCATCGCCTCCACCACGAAGGCGATCACCACTGCGGCCATGGGCATCCTCATTGACGACGGCAAGATGCACTGGGATGACCCCGTCCGCAAACACATCCCCGGCTTCCGGCTCTCCGATGCCCTTGCCAACCAACACGTCACCCTGCGCGATATCGTCTCCCACCGCACCGGCCTTTCCCGCCACGATGTCCTCTGGTACAACTCTCCCTGGTCCCGGCAAGAGATCATCCGTAAGATCGGCCTCGTCGATCTCACCAAGCCTTTCCGCAGCGCTTATCAGTATCAGAACATCATGTTCCTCACCGCCGGTGAAGCGGTCGCTGCAGCCAGCCGCGGCACTTGGGAAGCCTTCGTCGAATCCCGCATTCTCCAGCCGCTCGGCATGCGCAATACCGATTTCTCCGCCAACGATATCGTCAAAGCCCCCGATTATTCGGAACCTTATGAAAAGCGCGGGAAGAACGTGACGCTCGTCCCGCGCCTCAACTTCGACAACATTGGCCCTGCGGGCTCCATCAACTCCTCCGCCGATGACCTCTCACGCTGGGTCCGCATGCAACTCAACGGCGGTGTCTTCGAAGGGAAGCGCATCATAAACGCCACCACGCTCCGCGAAACGCACACTGCG
Organism: Bryobacterales bacterium; assembly: GCA_016789755.1. Classification (GTDB taxonomy): domain Bacteria; phylum Acidobacteriota; class Terriglobia; order Bryobacterales; family Bryobacteraceae; genus CADEFT01. The sequence goes on along the minus strand of JAEUQG010000117.1, from coordinate 2,811 downwards.
CAAACCCCCATCCGTCTCGACGACCCCAACTCCCGCACCGTCAACATCGGCACGAACATGATGGCTTACGGACTCGGCTGGACCATTCAGGACTACCGCGGCCACCATATGGTCTCCCACGGCGGCGCCATCGACGGATACCGCGCACAGGTTGTTCTCCTCCCTAACGACGGCTTCGGCATCGTCATCCTGGCCAACCTCGGCGGCAATAATATGCCGGAATGCCTTCGAGCTTCGATCGCCGACCACCTCCTCGGCCTCCCCGCCATGGACTGGATTGCCAAGTACCTCGAAGCTGCCCGCAACTCAGAAGAACGCGCCAACAAGCAACGTGCCGAACGCGATGTGAAACGGCAAAAAGACACCAAACCCTCGCACCCGCTCACTGCCTACTCAGGCTCGTTCACCAATCCCGCCTATGGCGAAGCCCGCATCGCACTTAACAACGGCGCTCTCGAATTGCAGTGGTCCAACTGGAAGGTCCCGCTCGAGCACTGGCACTTCGACACCTTCCGTGCCACCGGCCCGCAAGGCTCCCTCCGCGACACCCTCATCCAGTTCCGCCTCAAACCAGCCGGAGAAGTGGAATCGGTCCACTTCCTCGACCAGAGTTTCCAACGCCCCTGACGGCCTACAGAATGTATTTGCTCAAATCCTGATCTTTCACAATGCTCGCCAACTGCCCGCGCACATAGGCGGAGTCGATTTTCACATTCTTCTTCTTCAAGTCCGGACCCTGGAAGCTGATCTCTTCAATCACCTTCTCCAGAATCGTATGCAGCCGCCGTGCTCCGATGTTCTCCATTTGCTGATTCACCTGGGCCGCCATCCGAGCCATCTCCTCCAGCGAATCGTCGGTGAAGGTGATCTTGATCCCCTCCGTCTCCATCAGCGCCACATACTGCTTTGTCAGCGCATTCTTCGGCTCTTTCAAGATGCGAATGAAATCCTGCTCCGTAAGCGACTTCAGTTCCACCCGGATCGGAAACCGCCCCTGCAATTCGGGAATCAAATCCGCCGGCTTGGATACATGAAACGCACCCGCCGCGATAAACAGAATGTGATCGGTCCGCACGAACCCATACCGCGTGTTGATCGTTGTCCCTTCCACAATCGGCAGAATGTCACGCTGCACGCCTTCCCGGCTCACGTCCGGACCATGCCCGCCTTCCCGGCCCGCGATCTTGTCCACTTCATCGAGGAAAATGATCCCGTTCTTCTCCACACGCTCCAGTGCAATGCGGGTCACCGAATCCATATCCACCAGCTTCTGCTCTTCTTCCTGGATCAGATACTCCAGCGCCTCGAACACCCGCAGTTTCTTCCGCTTCGACCGCGACCCGAAGAGATTCGGAATCATCTCTTTCAGATTGATGTCCATCTCTTCCAAACCCGGCATTGCCGCAATCTCCAATCGCGGCCCCTGCTCCTTCACATCCAATTCGACAACACGGTCGTCCAGCTTGCCCAGCCGCAACTTCTCGCGCAGCTTTTCCCGCGTCCGCTCAATCGACTCCGAAGCCTCCGGTTGCGGCGGCATCAACAAGTCGAGCAACCGCTCTTCCGCGTTCCGTTCCGCGCGTTCCGCCACTTCGTCCAGCTTCTCTTCGCGCACCATGTCGATGGCGATTTCCACCAAGTCGCGGATCATGCTCTCCACATCGCGGCCCACATAGCCGACTTCCGTGAACTTGCTCGCTTCCACTTTCAAGAACGGCGAGTTCGCCAGCTTCGCCAGCCGCCGAGCGATCTCCGTCTTTCCCACACCCGTCGGCCCGATCATGAGGATGTTCTTCGGCATTACCTCTTCGGCCATCTCCGGGTCCAGCCTTTGCCGGCGGATGCGATTCCGCAACGCGATCGCCACTGCCCGTTTCGCTTCCGCCTGTCCGATGACGTGCTTGTCCAACTCCCGCACAATCTCCGCGGGTGTCAATTCATCCAGCGCCGGAGCCTCCTCCAGCGACTGGCTGGGAAGATAGATCACCATTAGCCGAGCTCCTCGTAAATGATATTCAAGTTCGTGTAAATACAGATCTCGCCCGCAATCCGCATCGCTTTCTCCGCGATCGCCCGCGCCGGCAATTCCGTATTCTCCATCAGAGCCACGGCAGCGGCTTTGGCGAATCCTCCGCCAGAGCCGATTGCGGCAATGGCGTCATCCGGCTCAATGACATCGCCATTTCCGCTAAGCAAATACGTGTTGGTGGCATCGGCCACCAGCAACAGCGCTTCCAGATGGCGCAGAATCTTATCCGTACGCCAGTCTTTCGCCAACTCCACCACCGACCGCGGCAGGTTGCCGTTGAACTGTTCGAGCTTGGCTTCAAACCGCGCAAACAAGCTGAATGCATCGGCCGTCGATCCGGCAAACCCGGACAGGATCTTGCCGTTATACAGCCGCCGCAGCTTCTTGGCGGAGCCCTTCAAAACTTCGCTGCCTTGCGTCACCTGGCCGTCTCCGGCCATCACGACCTGGTTGCCCCGGCGCACGCAAAGAATGGTAGTGGAACGAATGCGGGAAGACATCAGTGAGGTATCTTTCATTGTACCCCGTCGCGCCCCTTCCGCCTCAATTCCCCAAATCCGCCACTACTTTCCACGATCCGTCTTTCTGCTTCTTCCACACTGTTAAGTACTTCCCCGGCCGTGTTACGGTCTTCCCATCTTTGTCCGGCCACCGGAACTCCGCCGTCCCGATCGTATACCCGATATCCCCGCTCGCCGCCGCATCCGACTTCACCGGCCGCCAATCAATCGTGATTCCGGGAGTGGAAAAAATCGCCTCCCCGTAATATTCTCGCAGCGCCG
>JAEUQG010000479.1 GCA_016789755.1 Bryobacterales bacterium | reverse complement strand
CGCGCTGCGAACCTCGAATCCCGTCCTCTATCAGGACATGAGCACCGTCGCCTTCTTCACCAGTCCCACCATTCGCCGCAATCAACTCCTTCGCGCCTTCCCCCACATGAACGGCATCACCAACGACATGACGAACGTCGGCAAAGTGCGCAGCCACGGCCTCGAAACCATGCTCCAGAAGCGCTTCGCCCAAGGCTTCATGATGAACTTCGGCTACACTCATCTCCGCACTCGCGAAGCCGATTTCTTCTGGAACGAGTTCGACATCGCCCCCACCTATCGCGAAACCAACGACGCCCGCCCCCATCGCATCACCGGCACCGGCATCTACGAACTCCCCTTCGGCCGCGGCCGCAAATGGCTCCAGCGTGGCCCCCTCAACCACATCGCCGGAGGCTGGCAAATCGCCGCTACCTACGAATTCCAGCCCGGCCCCCTCATCAACTTCGGCAACCTCTTCTACGAAGGCAACCTTGACAACATCGGCGCCGGCGAGCAAACCCTCGGCCGCTGGTTCAATACCGACGGCTTCGTCCGCCCCGCCGCCGCCCAACCCGGAGCCTTCCACGTCCGCGTCTTCCCCACCCGCATCGACGGCCTCCGCGCCGACTTCCTCAACCAGTGGAACGCCAACCTCCAACGCGACGTCCGCTTCACCGAACGCGTCGCCCTCCAACTCCGCTTCGAGGCCATCAACGTCACCAATCGCACCCAGTTCGCCGGCCCCGACGTCGGCCCCACCTCCACCAACTTCGGCGTCGTCACCTCTCAGACGAACACCCGAAATCGCTTCATCCAGATCCAAGGCCGCATCCGCTTCTAACCTGAGCGCGAAATAAATTCGCCGTAGTACCGTCACCAAGCACGGTACCGCGCACCTTCTCGGTTAAGAACCCGGCGCGTTGTTCGGGCGAGTTTCAAAGCCCGCACAGGCCGGGGCGTGGCTCCAGCATGTTCAGGGACCCGTGTGACGCGGCCTAGACCCGGCGCGTTGTGCGGGCAAATTTCAAAGAAGCACCAGCACCCCCGTTGCTGGCCAGGAGGCGCAAATGCATCGGTTCTTGTGGATTGCTCTCATCGCACCGCTGTTCGCTCAAACCGGAACACAAACCTACAAAGTCATCGCCTGGAATGATCTCGGCATGCACTGCATGGACGGCAAGGATTACTCCCTCTATTCCATCCTTCCGCCCTTCAACACATTTCATGCCCACGTCATCGACCGCAATGGCAAACTCGTCAAGTCAGGCAGCGGAGTCCGGCTTACTTACGAAGCCGCGGCCGACCCAGCCGGCTCCATCAACCGCACCACCATCGGGAAAACAAATTTCTGGTCTTTTGTTCAGCCCCTCTTCGGTGCTGCCCTCGCCCCCGACATGGGACTCGCCGGCTTCGCCATGCCCGGCCCCACCAATCGTCCCCAATCCATGCGCTTCGATTCCCCCTTCAACTGGTTCACTGGCGAAGGCGTCCCCATCGGTCCCTATGACGACACCGGAAACAAGAACTACTACCCGCTCATGCGCGTCGTCGCCCGCGACACCTCAGGCCGCGAACTTGCCCGCACCGACATCGTCCTCCCCGTTTCCGATGAACTGGATTGCCGTGCCTGTCACGCCTCTGGGCTCACCAGCACGGCCCGCCCCGCTTCCGGCTGGGCCTTCCTCGGCGATCCCGAAAAGGACTTCAAGACCAACGTCCTCAAACTCCACGACGAGCGCCGGGGCACCACTCTCGTCGCCAATGCCGCCGCCGGCAAGCCCGCCCTCTGCGCCGCCTGCCACGCCTCCAACGCGCTCCCAGGAACCGGAGCCGCGGGAGTCTCTCCCCTTACCCAGGCCATTCATCGCCGCCATGCCAACGTCATCGATCCCACCAACAACCTCGTGCTCGACTCCTCAGCCAACCGCGCCGCCTGCTATCGCTGTCATCCCGGCTCGGAAACCAAGTGTCTACGCGGCGCCATGGGCAACGCCCTCAACGCCGACGGCTCCATGCAGATGCAGTGTCAGAACTGCCACGGCAACATGACCGCTGTCGGCGCGCCAACGCGCCAGGGTTGGCTCCAACAACCCAGTTGCCAGAATTGCCACACCGGCACCGCGCTTCAGAACAACGGCCAGATTCGCTACACCTCAGCCTTCTCCAGTGGCACGCTTCTGCGCCAGGCCGTCAATCGCACCTTCGCCACAAACGCCAACACCCCTGCCGCCGGCCTCGATCTCTATCGCTTCTCCAAAGGTCATGGCGGCTTGCAATGCGAATCCTGCCACGGATCCACGCACGCCGAATACCCCAGTTCGCACACTAACGACAACCTCCAGTCCATCCGCCTCCAAGGCTACGCAGGCACTCTCACCGAATGCACCGCATGCCATCTGAAGCCTCCCGAAACCGTCACCGGGGGCCCCCACGGCATGCATCCCGTCGGTCAGTATTGGGTCGATAAACACGAGGATCCAGCCGAGAAGAACGCCTCCCAATGCCGCTCCTGCCACGGCGCCGATTACCGCGGCACCGTTCTGAGCAAAGCCAGCACCAATCGCACCTTCAAAACAGAATGGGGCACACGCACCTTCGCCAAAGGCAAGGCCATCGGCTGTTACGATTGCCACCGCGGCCCTAACCCGTAATCGCCCCCGCCTGTAATTTTTTCCGCATCGCTCCACGGATGCGGTAAAGTTTGGTCTTTACCGCATCCGGAGTCATCTCCAATACCTCCGCCGCTTCTTCCGTCGAAAGCCCCTCGAAATACCTCATCATGATCAGCATCCGCTGGTCTTCCGGCAACGCTTCCAACGCCAGTCCCAGCGCCTTTGCATCCTCGCGCCGCAACATCTCCGCCTCCGGAAACGACCCCGGATCCATCGCCTCCAGTGCGCACTCAATCGGCAGCGCCGCACGGTGCGCATGGCTCCGTCGCCGCATCAAACACGCATTCCTTGCAATACGGAAGAACCACGCATGCACCTTCTCCGGAGCCCGTAACTCCGGAAACCGCTGATACGCTTCGATCAGCGTATCCTGCACGATGTCTTCGGCGTCGTCGCGCCGCCGGCAGATCATCAGCCCGTAATGGAGCAGCCGCGTCCCGATCGAACTCGCAAACTGATCGAACAGTCCTGATTCCCCATCCCGCAACCGCCTCGCGAGCAGGATTTCGTTTTCTCTTCGTTTCTTCATGGTGTTTCGCGTGGGGAGTAGCTAGCTCTCAGCAATCTCCTTGCCATATCTATCGGCGTCCTGGGGTATAATATAAGCCCGCACAGGCCGCGCGCGGCGCCCAGCATGTTCAGGAACTCGTGTGCCGCGGGTGGACCCGGCGCGTTGTGCGGGCGAGGTCCTCAAAAGGAGAGCATTCGCCATGACCCGCCGACAATGGCTCCAAACCTCCTTCGCCGCGCCCTTCGCCGGCCCCGCCCGCGCCCAATCGCGCAAGCCCAACATCATCCTCATCGTCGCCGACGACCTCGGCTACGCCGGCCTCGGCTGCTACGGCAACCAGCAAATCAAAACTCCCAATATCGATCTCCTCGCCGCCGAAGGCATGCGCTTCACCGATTTCGTCGTCTCCTGGCCCGCCTGCACCCCGTCGCGATCCTCCATCCTCACCGGACGCTATCCCCAGCGCAACGGCCTCTACGACATGATCCGCAACAACGAGGTCAACTGGAAATATCAATACACTGAGGAAACCTACGCCGTCTCCCCCGAAATGACCATCGGCATGGACACCCGCGAAGTCACCATCGGCCAGGCCCTCCAGCATGCCGGCTACACCACCGGGGTCATCGGCAAATGGGACGGCGGCCGCGCCCGCCGCTTCCTCCCACTCCAGCGTGGCTTCGATTTCTACTACGGCTTCGCCAACACCGGCATTGACTACTACACTCACCAGCGCTACGGAGTCGCCTCCATGTTCCGCGGCAATCGACGCATCCAGGAACCAGGCCACGCCACCGATCTCTTCCTCCGCGAAGCCCTCGCCTTCCTAAAACAAAATCGCACCCGTCCGTTTTTTCTCTATCTCCCCTTCAATGCCCCACACGGAGCCTCCACCTTCCACAAAGACGATCCCCAGGAAGAGCCCAAGTACATGGACATGTACAAACACCTCCCCAAAGGCATCGCTCAAACCGCCGCCTGGACCACTCACCTCGATGACGCCGTCGGTGCCATCATGGCTGAATTGAAAGCCCTCGGCCAGGATGAAAACACCCTCGTCATCTTCTCCAGCGACAACGGAGGCACAGGCGCCGCCTACAACGGCCCCCTTCGCGGCAAGAAAGCGCAGATGTACGAGGGCGGCATCCGCGTCCCCATGATTGCCCGCTGGCCCGGCCGCATTCCCAAAGGCGCCGTCAACCGCGACTTCGTCAGCTCCCTCGAATACTTCCCCACCTTCCTCGCCGCCGCCGGCGCGCAGCCGCCCTCCTCCGTCAAACTCGATGGCTTCAACCTCCTCCCCGTCCTCGAAGGCAAAGCCAAATCCCCGCGCACCGAATTCTTCTGGCAGCGCCAAGGCGACAAGGCTGCCCGCTCCGGCCACTGGAAATGGGTCGAAACCGCCCAAGGCGCAGCCCTCTACAACCTCTCCACCGACCTCGGCGAACAACACGACCTCTCCCAAGAAAACCCCGCCGTTTTCGCCTCCATGAAAGCCAAATGGCACTCCTGGCGCACCGAAATGGACAACGCCGAACCCCGCGGCCCCTTCCGCGACTACTAATCGCTCTAGGTGCAGCTTCACGCGAGCTATCGAATCATGGATGCTACGTATGGTGTCCCGAACTCAAGGGTTGCCAGTCTCAAGGAGCGACTGTGGAAGAAGCGATCCGCAATATCCGCGAGGCCGCCGAACTGTACCTCGAGACTCTTCCTGAAGAGGATCGGCTTACCGGTTCGCATCCGGTGGTGCTTACAACCGCAATCGAAGTTCATGCCTAAGATCCCTCGTCTGACCGCCTCGGAAGCGGAGGCGATGCTGCTACGTGCCGGATTTGTTCTTCTCCGTTCCAAAGGACACACCGGATTTACAAAGCTGGTGAACGTCGATGAAGCCCCCACATCCCGGTGAAACGATTAAGGAGGAGTACCTGGTTCCGCTCGGTATGAGTGTCAATGCCCTTGCCAAGGAGTTGGGCATCGGCGCTACTCGTCTCAACGAAATCGTGCGCGGCCGGCGCGGGGTGACCGCCGGCACGGCCCTCCGGCTGGCGCGCTATTTCGGTACTACACCCCGGTTAAAATAGATCCAGATGCTCATCGTCCAAGTTCACGTCCACGTCAAACCCGAACACATCGAAGCCTTCCGCGCCGCCACCATCGGCAACGCTGCCCACAGCGTCAACGAACCCGGCATCGCCCGCTTCGATGTCCTCCAGCAGCAGGACGATCCCACCCGCTTCCTCCTCACTGAGGTCTACCGCTCCCTCGAAGCCACTGCCGCCCACAAGGAAACCAGTCACTACAAGCGTTGGCGCGACACCGTCGCGGACATGATGGCCTCCCCCCGCACCAGCGTCAAATACACCAACATCGCCCCCCCTGACGAAAACTGGTAAATGCACTTCGATTTCGCCACCGCTCACCGCATCCTCTTCGGCCCCGGCACGGCCCAGCAAATCGGCCCCGCCGCCAACACCATGGGCCGCCGGCCGCTCATCGTCACCGGCCGCACCCCTGACCGTGTG
>JAEUQG010000078.1 GCA_016789755.1 Bryobacterales bacterium | reverse complement strand
GTCGATTACGATCGATGATTTCACCAAGGTGGATTTGCGCGTGGGGCGCGTGCTGACGGCGGAGAAAGTGAAGGGCGCCGATAAGCTGCTGCACCTGAGCGTGGACATCGGCGAAGGGCAGCCGCGGAGCATCGTGGCGGGCATTGCGCTGGCCTATCAGCCCGAGCAACTCATCCACCGCAAAGTCGTGATCGTGGCCAATCTGGAGCCGCGCAAGCTGCGCGGGCTGACGTCGCAAGGGATGATTGTGGCGGCGTCGCTCGAAGGCGGCTCGCCGGTGCTGGCGGCGTTTCTCGAAGACGTGCCGGTGGGCGCAAGACTGAAGTGAGCCTCGTCGATTCGCATTGTCACCTGGACGGTCCGCAGTTCGATGGGGACAGGGAAGCGGCGGTGGAGCGTGCGCTCGAGGCGGGGGTGACGACGCTGCTGGCGATAGGGACGGGGAACGGACCGCCGGATCTGGAAGCGGGGATCCGGCTGGCGGAGCGCTACGCGCACGTTTACGCTACGGTGGGCGTGCATCCGCATCATGCGGCGAAGGCCACCGGGCGCACGTTCCTGGAACTGGAGGAACTGCTGCGGCATCCAAGGGTTTTGGGAGTGGGCGAAATAGGGCTCGATTACCACTACAACTTTTCGCCTCCGGAAGTGCAGCGCGAGGTGTTCCGGGCGCAACTGGATGTGGCGAAGCGGTGTGGGAAGCCGGTGGTCATTCACACGCGCGAGGCTTGGGAAGATACCTTCGCCATTCTGGAATCGGAATGGACAGGGCGGGGAATCATGCACTGCTTCAGCGGCGGGCCGGCGGAGGCGCGGCGGAGCCTGGCGCTGGGATTTCATATTAGTTTCGCGGGAGTGGTGACATTTCCCAAGGCGCTCGAGTTGCAACAGGCGGCGCGGGAAGTGCCGGCGGACCGGTATCTGGTGGAGACGGACGCTCCATATCTGGCGCCGGCGCCGCATCGGGGCAAGCGCAATGAGCCGGCGTTTGTCACGCATACGGCGGCGAAACTGGCTTTGTTGCGCGGGGTAGGGCCGGAAGTGATTGCGGCGGAGAGCACAAACAATTTCCGGACCCTGATGGGACTGGCCTGAAGTACGTTAGACTGGAAGATTCCACATGGGCTTTTCAAGCAGACTGGGGCAATCGCTCACGGCCAAGGAGATCCTCGATTTGGTCAAGGACGACTTGAAGAAAGTCGAGGCGGAGCTCAGTGTCGAATCGGTGGCCAGCGTCGAGACGGTGACGGCCATCGCGCAGTACCTGCAAAGCGCGGGCGGCAAGCGCATCCGGCCCATTCTCCTGTTACTGGCGACGCGGATGGCGGGTCCGGTGACCCCGGCGGCGATCCGGATGGCGGCGATCGTGGAGTTGATCCACGCGGCGACGCTGATTCACGACGATGTGATCGATGCGGCGCAGACACGGCGCGGGCGGCCTTCGACGAACGCGATGTGGGGCAATCACATGTCGGTGCTGGCAGGGGACTGGCTGTACATGCAGGCGTTTCAGATCGCGCTGCGGGAGCGGAACTTCCACGTTCTGGACATGCTGATCAACCTGACGCAGATGATGGTGGAAGGGGAACTGCTCCAGTTGGAGCGGATCGGGAAGATCGGCGTTTCCGAGGCCGACTACATGCAGTTGATCGACCGCAAGACGGCCTGTTTGTTTTCGGTGTGCGCGAAGTTGGGCTCGCATATTGCCGGGGCCGACGACGCGGCGGAGAACAAGCTGGGCGAGTTTGCCTGGAACCTGGGGATTGCGTTCCAGTTGGTGGACGATGTGCTGGATTTCACGGCTCGGGAGACGATTCTGGGCAAGCCGGTGGGTGGCGATTTGCGGGAAGGGAAAGTCACGCTGCCGCTGATTTATGCGCTGGAGACGGCGGCATCGGAAGAGCGGCAAATGGTCGAGCGGGTGCTGGCGGACCGGAATTACGATACGGTGCCGTTCTCGAAAATCCACCGGATGGTGGAACGGCGCGGCGGAATTGAGCGTGTGCGGGAGCGGGCGAAGGAGTTTACGGAAAGGGCTCGGGGGTTGATTGCGGAATTTCCGGAGTCTCCGTATCAGCGGGCGCTGGCGGCGGTAACGGATTTGGTGACGGATCGCGACCGGTAGGTTCGGCGGTGGGAGGCGGCGCTCCTATTCGGAGGTCGCGGTTGCGGATGGGGTGGCCTCCCAGCGGTAGGCGGTGATGGCGTTCAATTCACGGATGAAGATCTCATTGCCGGCAACGGCAAGGTGCGCCCAGGCCGGCGATTGAGTGACCTCCTTTGAATCGAGCAACTGGAATTTCGTCGGATTTGCTTCAATGAGAAGGAGTTTACCGGCTTCGTCGAGGGCGAGGATGCGGCTGTTGCGGGCAGCCATGGACCAATAGGCGCCGAAGGGCTCGGTCGTCCAGCCGGATTCGCCGGTGGACCAATTGAGCACGGTGAAGCGCTGGTTCATGGTGAGCATGTAGAGGTAGTTGCCGATTTTGACCGGCGTCGACATGTAGCCTTTCGTTTTGTTCTTCCACAGTTCGGAGACCTGCCAGCGGTTGCCGGCGTAGGCGATGCGGAAGGCGAAGCTGTCCATACGGTAGAGGCTGGTGAAGACGGTGTCGCCTTCGACGACGGGGGTGAGAATGTTCATGCCCCGGTAGTTGGGCACTTCCTGTTGCCAAAGCACGGCTCCGTTGGGGAGGTCGAGGCCGGCGAGTGTGGTGCGCGTGCCGACGACGAGCTGGCGGCGGCCGGCGATGGTGGCGATGAGGGGAGAGGAGAAGGCGCCGCTTTCCATCATGCCGGAGGAGTGGTGCAGGGAGCGCCAGAGGGTGGCGCCGGTGTGCTTGTTCAATTTGACGATGGAATTGGCGGCCTGGACATAGATGGCGTCGCCATCGATCAAGGGCGAGGAGGCGAAGCCGAAGTCGGGTTTGGGCTGGTCGAAGCGCTGGGGGAAATCGACGCGCCAGAGTTCGCGGCCGGTTTCACCGTCGAGGGCGACCAGCACCTCCTCCATGCCGCCGGCGTAGAGGGTCTTGCCGTCCCAGGCGGGAGTGGAGCGAATCCAATCGCCGTTGCGCTTGGCGAAGAAGGGGACGGAGAGCTTGCCTTTCCAGGAGGCGCGCCAGAGCTCGCGGCCGGTTTGGCGGTGAAGTGCGCGCACGATTTCGGTGTCGCCGTTGGCGGTTTCGGCGACGAAGACGCGGTCTGTGGCGACGATGGGTCCGGGGTAGCCTTTGTCGAGGGGGACGCGCCAGGATTGCTTGAGGCCGGTGAGTTGGGCGGGGAAGTCGGGGCCGGTGGTGTGGCCAGTGCGGGCGGGGCCGCGCCATTGGGGCCAGGTTTGCGAGTCGGCGGCGGTGAGATGGGCGGCGAGCAGGCAGAGGTGAAGGACGGCCATGTTTGCCTAGAGTCGCGAACGTGGGCGGGGGATGGAAAGAATTTTGGGCCGTCCCGGGGCCGGGGTCCGCGAGACGGCCTTGGGGTTGATAGGTTCAGACTGGATTACGCACGCACGCGGCGGGCGAGGGCCAGGGTGCCGAGTCCGAGGAAGAGGAGCGCGAACGGGGAGGGCTCCGGGATGCTCTGGACGCTCAGCCGGATGTCGCCCGGGACGGAGCCGCTACGTTCGATTTCAATGGTGGCGCCATCCGTTTTGATCCTCTTTTTCACAACGGTGACGTTGGTTTGTTCCAGGATCACTTCCTTCTTCTTAACCGGTGGACTGGGAGGAGTGGACGGGCCGAAGAAGAAGCGGTAGATGGTAATGCCGCCGGCCACAATGCCGACGACGGCGGCTCCCGCGGCCAAGACCACGGGGACTGGATCGTCGATGTAGGCGGAGAGCGCGGTGAACTCGATGGCTTCGGAACCGGGCAGGTAGGTTCCGGCGCCATTGGTGGTGAACGGGGTCGTTCCGTAGACTCCGGAGCCTGAGAAGCTGACCGCGTTGGTGGCCGCGGTGAAGGAGCCTGTCAGGCTGTAGGAGAGGAGTCCGGTGGTGTTGAGCGTCCACCCGTTTTCGTCGACCGTGCCGGTGCCGCCGGTGAGGAGGCCGGAAATGGGAAGACCGAACAGGAAGTGGATGCCGACTAGACTGGGGACGAGCGATTCCCGCATCGTGAACTCGTTGACTTCGACGGGTGTGATGGGGGCTGCGCTACAGAGAGAAGAGAGAAGCAGGGCCACGAAGACCGCCGCGATTGCCGCCGGTGTGAAACGGTACAGCATCGTGTTTCCTCCAGCAATGAATGTCGCTACGCGAGCGGTTGCCCGCTTCGCGAGCACCCTCGGTATAGCATGGGTTGCGGGCGGGGGCAATGGTGGTAAGAGGGAAGCGGACAAGGATGCGGGTTGTGGGTCTTCCCACGGATCTTCGTTTTGAGGATATAATGTGGCCTAATTCTCAGTATGAGTTGTCTAAAGGCCTGGATTGACGGCGCGTATGCCGGCCTATTGTGGCTCGCCCACCCTGAAAGGATGCGAATGCTAGCGGAATTATTCCTGGGGTCGCTTCTTGCGGTCTGTGTTGTGATGCTGCTGATTTCCTTGTGGAAAGAGCCGCCGGGACTCACTGGTCATTGGGGTGGCTTCGGCGGTAACAACATGGGGTGGGAGATGTCCAAATCCCTGGCCCTTTTGATTCTTACCGGTCTGCTGGTGGTGGCTTTTACGGTGATCCTGACGTTCCAATCGAAGGAAGCGAAGGCGGAGACAGACACGGGGGTGGAGACGACAAGCTCGATCCAGCGGAATGAATCGACGACCAGTACGACTCGAAAGACACCGGCTCGATAGCAGGAACGCAAAAGGAACGAAATCGTGCCCATTCGTGTCAATCGACTTCTGGAACCGCTGAGCGCGCCGTGGCCGCCTGGCTCTCTGGCCGCTGAGTGCGATGCTTACCACCGGCTTCGGGAAGGGATCCGGCAGTACGTGGACCAGGAGACCAACGGGCGTTCCTTTCTTGTGGCGGGTCATCGTGGCTCGGGGAAGACGTACCTGATCCACCGCGCTATTGCATCTCTAATCCACGACGATAAGGGCAAGCGGCAACCACGTCCCGTGCTCGTACCGCTTCATGGGCCCGACCTTCTGAAGGACCGCCCCAAGGAATCGGATGCACTCGACCCTGCCGGGACAGACCAGGTCCTGCAGCAGATGATTCGCGGGTTGTACCGGGCGGTGTGCGACGAGTTCGCCGACTGCTACCGTGATCTCGATTCTCAATCGCCCGACCATCATGAACGCGCGGCTCAGCTCCGTCTTGAATTGGACCGTAAGCCGAGGCCCGAGAGGTTGAAGGTGTTCTGGAAGACAGCGGAGGCGCTCGACACGGGCGTCCTGGCACCGGCATATGCTCCGAAGGGGAACGGGCAGGGTTACAAGGAGTTGGTCGCCCTGTCGACGCTGGTTCATGCGGTGGAGGAACTGCGGGATGATCCTGCCGACACAAGACGCGGGAAATCTTCGCAGGTCCATTCGGCTGACCAGAAGGCCAGTCCTGACCCGCCACCAGGTAGTCCCTTTGGCCCTGTGGAGAGCCTCTTCCTGTCGAATCGGCGATTCATCGGACCACTCGCCAGTTCGATCTTCGGTATTGCTGTTTTCGTGGCAATGATCGGGCAAAACATGCATCCTGTTGTCGCGATGGCTGCTGGCCTATTGACGGCGTTCGTGTTTCTGATCTTGTTCGCGGCAGTGCCGGATCGTAGCCAGGAATCGACATTGATGGGGGATATGAGCCTGCCGACGCTCCATAGGACGTTTCTAATACTGATTGACAGGCTGAGAAGTGCCGGACTCGCTCCGGTGTTTGTCGTGGACGAGACAGACAAGGTTGATCAACTCCCGGCGAGAATGGATGCGATAATGCGCCGTCTGCGGGGGGCTCCGGCGCACCGGGCGCTTTTCGTGTTTGCGGCTGATCGAGAGTACTTTGATTACGTCGCCAACCGTCGGATAAGGGGGGCGTACCCGCGGGAATCAACCTATTTCGCGGGCACCTACTTCCCGGTGTATTCTCTGGGTGAAATTAACGGATTTCTCGAAGGGTTGGTCGTTGGAAGTAAGACGGGAACCGCGGAACAACAAGCGCAGGACGAAGCGGATGTTGAGGTTCTTCGGCTGCTTGCCAAATATCGTTCGCGGATGCACCTTGGGGAGATTCTACGTTTTTTTGACGGCGAGATGACCGCAGACCGAGTGATCCCATCGATAGGAATCTCAGCACGAGGCGTGCCCATTGAAGGGCACCGATACGCCTGTTTTCTTCAGATCGCCATAGAGCATCTGCTCCTGTCGGATGCCAGTATTATCGACCGGCTTCGACAAGACTCATATTTCCTTCAGAGTTTTTACGACGCAGTCTACTATGTCCCACGCGAATGGGAGAAAAGAGAACCGAAGCTCGATACGTCGATCGAGACTTTCTCTCGGTACCTGGAGGACCGGATCGTTTCCGTGAATTCCAAACCCAGGGGTGGCGAGAAATCAAGACGCATCCAGAATGTCGATGTCAAGTTCCTGCACCAGCAAATGGGGCTTGTTGTGGGGTTTCTCAAGACGCCTGGAACCCTACGGGACGCAGTGGGCGACGTCAGGTACGATCGCATCGTCGGAGCAGCTCTTCAAGGGGCTCTCAGAGTGGTCGGCGAGGATGAGTACCGCTGGCGGATAGATGAGTACGGCAGACCCCTTGATCAGCGGGAAGCTCTGCTTGACGACATTGTCGTACTCGCAGAGCTTCAAAAGCTTCTGACAGACCTGGATGAAACGCTGT
>JAEUQG010000055.1 GCA_016789755.1 Bryobacterales bacterium | reverse complement strand
AGGGGGGCGTGGGAGCGTCTCCAAAGCCAGTTCGCGGCTCTCCGACTGGTGGTGAATCAGGAGAAGAGTCGATTGACTACGGTGGAGGAAGGCTTCACATTACTCGGCTTCGAGTTTCGGAAACCCCCGGCTCTGCTTCTGTACATGTTGCCAACCAAGAAAGCGTGCCAACAAATCCGGGACCGGGTGCGCGAAGTAGTCCGAATCGTTTCCCAGTAGCGCGTCGATTGGTGAGGTAATTCGGAAGTTGAATCCGATTCTGAATGGGTGGTGTACCTATTTCCGGGTCGGCAAAAGCAACCGGATCTTTCATAAGATCGATTGGGCTGTGCTGAGTGAGTTGTAGTTATGGCTCCGACGCAAACATCAACGCAGTTGGCGGTCTGCCCGGAAGCACTGGAGCTATCAGTTCCTGTACAAACGGTGCCGGTTGTACCAGATGGTGGGAAGAGTGAGCCATCTGCCTGGCTTGCGGCGCACGCCGCCGGAAGAAGATGGTCGGAGAGCTGGATGCGGGAAATCCGCACGTCCGGTTCGATGAGGGGGCGCAGGAGACGTGCGACACCGTAACGCGCCTGTGCCCTACTCTACCGAAGCCCTTGTCTGGTCAGGCTTCGATCTCCAGCCCGGAGAAAATCCGGTACACAATCAGCAGCACCACCGCTCCCGCCGCTGCCGCTCCATAGCCCGTCATCGAGCCGATTCCCCAAAAATCCATCAGCCAGCCGAGCGATGCCGTCATGCTCGCTCCGCACAGGCCCACGCAAGCGGTCGTAATCACGCCGCCTTTGTCGCCCGAAGGCATGATCCCGCGGCCCAGAAATCCAAGTACGGCGCCCAACAGGGCTGTCGAAAACACGCTAACCATATCCCTCCATTGTACTCCGCCGCGATGAGCCTTTTCCCCGTCCCTTCTCGCGCGTTTGTGTAGAGGAGAAAAATCAACCATGAAACAATTCATCTTAGCCCTCGGCATTCTCGCCGCCCCGGCCTTCCCATCCACCACCGCCGAAACCACCATGGCCGTGCCCTTCGATTTCAAAGCAGGCCGCGCCGCGCTCCCCGCCGGCGAATACCGCGTCCGCACCGAGCTCAGCTCCGGCGGCGTCTATCGCCTCTTCTTCCAGAACAGCAAAGGCAATACCATGGTCGTCCCCATGCTCCGCATCGACAACGCCGTGCCCGGTTCCACTAAGTCGGGTTTCATCTTCCGTTGCGATACCCCCGGCGCCTGCCAGTTGACCGAAGTGCACAGCGGCAGCGGCCCTGCCTTCCTGCTGCACCGCTGATCTACGGCTGCCGGGCCCCGGCTCCTCGCGCCGTCTTTTCGAGAAACGCCGTATCCAGAAACGGATCGCCGGATTCCTTGCGCCAGTCGGACAACGCCGCTTTCATCCGCTTCTCCACCGCCGCCAGTTCCGGCTTTCCCGCCACGTTCTGAAACTCCACCGGGTCTTTCGACAAATCGTACAACTCGAACTCCGGCGGATCGGCAAACGTGTCGAACGCCTTCCGCGCCGCCGTCCCTTCATAGCGGGCTTCGCGCGAAATCGCATAGGCGAAATCCCCGTCGATCCCCGTCGAGGGTTTCGCCTTCCCGGCCAAAACATTTTGGATCAATTTGTAGCGCCCGTCCCGGATCGCCCGCCGCGGATAGAACGGACGCGCTCCGTGGCAGTGAAACTCCGCCGCCAGATACTCGCGCCACGCGCCGCCCGTCACCGCCGCGCGCAGCGATCTGCCGTGCAGCGGAATCGCCGGCGCAAGCCCCGCCGCGTCCAGCAACGTCGGCAGGATATCCACCGTCGAAACGAACTTCCCGCTCACCTCGCCCGCCTTCGTCACTCCCGGCCAGCGCAGGAAAAACGGCACCCGCAACCCCGACTCGTACACCGTCGTCTTGCCCCGCGCAAACGGAGGCCCGTGATCCCCGCAAAACACCACCACCGTATTGCCCGCCTTGCCCGTCCGCTCCAGCGCATCCAGCAATAACCCCACGCCCGTATCCAGCCGCGCCACGGCATTCAAATAGTTCGCCGTCCGTTCCCGCTCCGCCGCCGAATCCACCTGCTGGAAATCGAACAGCGTCTCGCCCGACGGAGCCACCGGTTTATCCGGCAACCCATCCACCTGCGGCGGAAAGAACCACCCGCCCGGCTTCTCCGCATCGCGGAAAGCATGCGGATCGGAATAGTTCACCATCAGAAAGAACGGCCGCTCCCCCGCCTCCCGCATGAACTCCTCCGCTTTCGGAGCAATCGTCTTCACCCGCCGCGTGGCCGCATTGTCCGTATCCCGCATGTCCCACGGAAAGCTCTTCTCCGGCTCCACGTGCAACTTCCCGATGATCCCCGTCCTGTAACCGGCCCGTTCCTTCAATTGCGCCGGTATCGTCTTATCCCGCAAATGCTCGTGCAGAGCGAAGCCCGTATTCGCCAATCCATACTGCCCGTTCGAGTGCGGATACAACCCCGTGAACATCGCGCTGCGCGATGGGCTGCACGAAGCCTGCGCCACATACGCCGTTTGAAATCGCACGCCCGATGCCGCCAGCTTGTCCAACTGCGGCGTGCGGATCCGCTTCTCCCCATAACAGCTCAACACCAGCCCCAAATCGTCCGCCGTAATGAACAGTATGTTCGGCCGCCGCGACTGAGCCGGAAGCGCCGCCGCGGCAAGGCTCGCCACAAATGCACGTCTCTGCATGCACTAAAGCATTATCACGCCCGCGCGTTCCCGCGCCACAATAGACAACATGACGTTTCTGCTTCTGGCCGCTGCGCTCTCCCTTCCCGCCCAAGTGAAGCCTCTTCCCAAGCTCACCGTCAGCCCCAACCAGCGCTTTCTGATGACCGCCGATGGAAAGCCGTTCTTCTACCTCGCCGACACAGCCTGGGAACTCCTCCATCGCCTCGACCGCAAGCAGGCCGTCGATTACCTCGCCAAACGCGCCTCGCAAGGCTACACCGCCATCCAGGCCGTCGCCCTCGCGGAACTCGACGGAGTCACCGACCCCAACCCCTACGGCCACCTCCCCCTCATCGACGAGGATCCCACCCGCCCCGCCATCACCCCCGGCAACAACCCCGCCGTCAAACAAGCCTACGACTACTGGGATCACGCCGACTACATCATCGACCAGGCCAACGCCCGCGGCCTCTACATCGCCCTGCTCCCCTCCTGGGGCCGCTGGGTCAACAGCAACGGCCGCTCCGACCGCTCCCTGCTCACCCCCGCCAACGCCGAAGCCTACGGCCGCTTCCTCGGCCAGCGTTACGCCCGCAAAGGCATCATCTGGATCCTCGGCGGCGACCGCACCCCCACCGGCTTCGAGGCCACCTGGCGAGCCCTCGCCCGCGGCATCGCCATCGGCGTCTCCGGCAAGGAAGACTACTCCGCCGTTCTCATGAGCTTCCACCCCCGCGGCGCCGAAACATCATCCACCGCCTTCCACAACGATCCCTGGCTCGACTTCAACATGCATCAGACCGGCCACGGCCTCGCCGAGAAAGTGATGTCCTGGGACCGCATCGCCAAAGACTACGCGCTCCAACCCACCAAGCCCGTGCTCGACGGCGAGCCGCTCTACGAAGACCACCCGCTCGCCTTCCGCGCCCGCGATTTCGGCTACTCCTTCGATGCCCACATCCGCCAGCGCGCCTACTGGTCTGTCTTCTCCGGAAGCTGCGGCCACACCTACGGCAATCACTCGGTCTGGCAGATGTACGCCGCTCACCGCAAGCCCATCAACGGACCGCTGCTGCATTGGGACGAAGCCATCCATCGCCCCGGCGCAGCGCAGATGCAGCATCTCCGCCGCCTCATCGAATCGCGACCCTACTTCGCCCGCGTCCCCGATCCATCCATGATCCCCAACCCTCTCGAAGGCGCCGGCCGCATCGTCGCCACCCGCGGCGAAGACTACGCCTTCATCTACAGTCCTCAGGGCCGCAAGTTCACCGTCGCTCTCGGCCGCATCTCCGGCGCCCAATTGAAAGCCCGCTGGTTCAATCCCCGCACCGGCACACAAACCGAAATCGGCCTCATCCCCAACTCCGGAACACACGAATTCACATGTCCCTCCGAAGGATTCGGCAGCGACTGGGTTCTCATTCTCGACGACGCGAAATAACCAGCAGCTAAATCACCACAAAAGGATTCTTCGCCGCCCCGGCCATCGAGATCTGCGCCTTCTGCAGCTTCGCCTCGAATTCATGCCGGAACTTCTTCACAATCGAAGCCGTCGGCATCGCCGCCGCATCGCCCAGCGGACAGAACGTCCGCCCCAGCATGTTCGCCGACAGATCGCCCACCAGGTCGATATCCCGCTCCGTCCCCACGCCCTGATTCAGCCGCGTCAACAGCTTTTTGATCCACGTCGTGCCCTCGCGGCACGGAATGCACCACCCGCAGCTCTCATGCTGGTAGAAATGCATGATTCGCAGCGCCGCTTTCACCATGTCCGTGTCTTCGTCCATGATGATCACCCCGCCCGATCCCAGCATCGTCCCTGCCTTGGCCATCGAGTCGTAGTCCATCGTCAGCGGCCACGCTTCTTCGCCCAACAGCACCGGGCACGACGATCCGCCCGGAATGAAGGCTTTCATCTTCTTCCCGCCGCGCATGCCGCCGCCCACTTCGTTGATCATCTTCTCCACAGGGAAGCCCAGTGGCAACTCATACACGCCGGTCTTGTTCACATGCCCGGTCAGACAAGTCAACTTCGTCCCGCCGGCCTTCGGCACACCGAGATCCGCCCACGCCTTGCCGCCCATTTCCAGAATCGACGGCACGCTGGCGAACGTCTCCACGTTGTTCAACACCGTTGGGCACTGGTACAACCCCGCCACAGCCGGAAACGGCGGGCGGATGCGAGGCTGCCCGCGCTTTCCTTCGAGCGACTCCAGCAACGCCGATTCCTCGCCGCATTCATACGCGCCCGCGCCCGTATGCGTGTAAAGCTCGAACTCCACGCCGCGCCCGAGAATGTTCTTCCCCAGGTACCCGCGCGCATAGGCTTCGCCGATCGCCTTGTCCAGAATGTCGATCAAATAGCGGTACTCGCCGCGCACGTAAATGTAGCCGGCCTTCGCCCCCACCGCCTGCCCGGCGATCAGTACGCCTTCAATCAGCAGGTGCGGATCGTTCTCGATCAGCACACGGTCCTTGCACGTCCCCGGCTCGCTCTCGTCCGAATTGACCACAATGTACTTCGGTTTCGGAGACTGCCGCGGCACGAAACCCCACTTCATCCCCGTGGGAAATCCCGCTCCGCCCCGCCCGCGCAGATTCGATTCCTTCACTTCCTGGATGATCTGCTCCTGGGTCATCTCCAGCGATTTCTCGAACGACTTGTAGCCGCCGTTCGCCAGGTACGTCTCGATCGAAGCCGAATTCGGCAACCCGAAACGCTTCGTCAGTACTTTTACTTCCAGCGGACTTGGTTCATTGAAAAGCATGGCTGTTTTTACTGGAGCTTCTTCAGGCTGTCGATAATCTGATCGAACTTTTCTTTCGTTACGTGGTGGTGGAAATCGTAGTTCACCTGCACCGCCGGAGCCCATGAACAAGCCCCCATGCACTCGACTTCCTCCAGCGAAATCTGCCCGTCCGCCGACACTTCCTTGTGCCCGAGTCCCAGCTTCTTGCACGCATGCTCCCAAAGCTGATCCCCGTCCCACAGCAGACAACTGATGTTCGTGCAGACCTGCACGTGATACTTCCCCATCGGCTTCTTGTGCAGCATGGAGTAGTACGTCACCACTTCATCCACCTGCACTGGCGGAATCCCGATCCGCTTCGCCACTTCCTGCACCAGCTCCGGAGTGATCGATCCCACTTCATCCTGTGTGAACATCAGCATCGGAATCAGCGCGCTCTTCCTCCTCCCGGGAGGATAACTGTTCAGCAGCTTCTCCAGCTTCGCTTCCAGTTTCGCGGAAAATGTCATGACTCTTTTTCCTAACGGTCCGTATCGCCGAGCACGAAATCCATGCTTCCCAACGAAGCGATCGAATCGGCGATCGGATACCCTTCGAACAACGTTTGCAGCGATTGCAGATTGCCGAAGCTCGGCGTCCGCATGAACACCCGGTACGGCTTCGACGTCCCGTCGCTCACCACGTAGTAGGCCAGTTCGCCGCGCGGCGATTCAATCACCTGATGTGCCTCGCCCGCCGGCACGCGGAATCCTTCCGACACAATCTTGAAGTGATGAATCAACGCCTCCATCTGCGTCTTCATCTGTTCCCGGTCGGGCAGAACAACCTTCTCGGCATCGGCAACGTACCGCCCTTCCGGCATCCCGTCGAGCGCCTGCTGAACTATCTTCAGGCTCTCCCGCATCTCTGCCATCCGCACCAGATACCGGGCGTACACATCGTTCTCGGTCCGCGTCGGAACGTCGAACTGAAACTTCTCGTAGCTCGAATACGGATTATCCTTCCGCGCGTCTACCTTCAGCCCCGCCGCCCGCAGCATCGGCCCCGTCACGCTCAAATCCAGCATGTCTTCCAGGCTGATGAACCCCACGCCCTGCGTGCGCCGCTTGAAGATCGGGTTCTCGTTCAGCAGCCCTTCCAGCATATCGATCCGGTCCGGCATGATCTTCAGAAAGCGCTCCACCCACTTCTGCCAGCCGCGCGGCGCATCGAGCGCCAGTCCGCCGATCCGGAAATAACTGGTCATCATCCGCTGCCCGCTGAAAAACTCGAACAGGCGCAGAATCTCCTCGCGCTCGCGGAACGTGTAGAAAAACACGCTCATCGCGCCAACGTCCATCGCGCTCGTCCCCAGCCACACCATGTGCGAATTGATGCGCGTGATCTCCGTCAATAGCACCCGCATCCACTGCGCCCGCGCCGGCACTTCCACTTGCAGCAGCTTTTCCACCGCCAGCACGTAGCCAAGGTTGTTCGACAGGTTCGCCAGATAATCCGTACGGTCCGTCAGCGGCACCACCTGCTGCCACGTCAGAGCCTCCGCCTGCTTCTCGATTCCCGTGTGCAGAAATCCGATGTCCGGATCCGCCTTCGTAATCGTCTCGCCGTCCAGTTCCAGAATGATGCGCAGCACGCCGTGCGTCGACGGATGCTGCGGACCCATGTTCAGGGTCATCTTCCGTGTTGTTCCGGCGTCCGTCTCCTCGGATATCGCCGTCAGCGTGTCGATTTCCGCCATGTTGCGCTCCTAATCCTTGTCCACGTAGCTGTACTTATAGCCGTGCGTCGGAAAATCCTTGCGCAACGGATGCCCCACCCAATCCTCCGGCATCATGATGCGCTTCATGTTCGGATGCCCGCGGAATACCACCCCGTACAAATCGAACACTTCCCGCTCATACCAGTCGCACCCGCGCCACACCGAATACACTGAGTCGATCTCCGGATTCTCGCCGCTCACCCGAGCCTTCACTCGCAGCCACCGGTTGTTCTGCTTGAGCGACTGCATGTGGTAAACCACCTCGAAGCGCGGCGTCCGCGGATGCCAGTCCACGCACGTCACACTGCTCAGCCGTACGAAACTCTGATCGTCTTTCAAGTGGCGGCAGACTTCCACAATCTGTTCCGCTTTCACCACCAGCGTCAACTCGCCGAGGTTCGCATGGCCCTCCACCACGGCATCGGGGAACCGCGCCAGTACCGAAGCGGCCACCGGATCTTGAGCTACTGCTTCCGGAATCATTTCTGTATATGTCCCTAACTGGGCGGATCTTTGCTTAGCGCCCCCGCGCTTAGCGCCCCGCCCCAACCGTTTCCGAAGACCGCTGCTTGGCGTTCTTGTCCCAGGCCGACGCCCGGTAATGCCACTCCTCCTGTGCCCAATCGAGCACTCCCTTCTTCCAGATGTAGAAGAACCCCGCCAGAATCAAAACCACGAACACGAACATCTCGAAAAAGGCGAACAGCTTCAACTCGCGGTACACCACGGCCCACGGATAGAGAAAGATGGCTTCTATATCGAACAGGATGAAGATCATCGCCACCAGGTAGAACTTCACGCTGAACCGTTCCTTCGCCGTGCCCACCGGATTCACCCCGCACTCGTACGGAATGTCCTTCACCCGGTTCTTCACGCGTTTCCCGATCAGAAACGCGAGTCCGACCAGCGCAGTTGCCACCAGGCATCCCAATATCGCTTGCAGCAGAATAGGGAAATATTGTTCAGGGTATGAAGTCGGCATCGAATTGTCGGTGGGGAACCCCCAACCTTTGACTATAATGACCCGCACGAAGGGGTGTCAAACCCGGTCCACCCCACCCCCGCCGTCACAGCCCTTCCCAATCTCCTCAAGTGCCTGACTCCAAACGGGCAATCTCAGCCTCCCCATTCTCACGCCCCCGGTTCCCCGGCTCCTTGCTGTTATCCTGTCGTCGGTGCCGCCATGCGCAAACACGCTAAGAACCCGCATTCATCACAATTCATCACCTCACCGCAT
>JAEUQG010000471.1 GCA_016789755.1 Bryobacterales bacterium | reverse complement strand
TGCTGTTCGCCGATGATTTGGGGTATGGGGATATCGGCTGCTACGGGTCGCCGGATGTGCCGACGCCGCATATCGACTCGCTGGCGAAGAATGGAGTGAAGTGCACGGACGGGTATGTGTCCTGCGCGGTGTGCAGTCCTTCGCGGGCGGCGATGTTGACGGGGCGCTATCAGCATCGTTTCGGGCACGAGTTCAATTCGGGGCCTCCGGAGCGCGAGGCGCAAGTCGGATTCGGATTGCCGGCGAGCGAGAAGATTGCTCCCGTGCATTTGAAGGCGGCGGGCTACCGGTCGGGGATGTTCGGAAAGTGGCATTTGGGGGTGAGGCCGGGATATCACCCGATGGACCGCGGATTCGATGAGTTCTTCGGCTTTCTGCCGGGGGCGAATGCGTACGTGGTGGCGAAGACTCCGGGAAGGCGGACCGTAGAGTCGGCGGACGGGAATTCGCAGATTCCGGAAACGCGTCCGCAACCGATTTACCGGGGGCGGCAAGCAGTGGAAGAAACGCGCTATTTGACGGATGCGCTGGCGGACGAAGCCGTATCCTTCATCGAGAGGAACGCGAAGCAGCCGTTCTTCTGTTATGTGCCGTTCAACGCGGTGCACACTCCGTTGCATGCGACCGGCAAGTATTGGGACCGGTTTCCAGGGATCGCCAACGAGAAGCACCGGGCGCTGGCGGCGATGACCAGCGCAATGGACGACGCGGTGGGAAGGATTCTGGCGAAGGTTCGCCAGTTGCAACTGGAGCGCGATACGCTGATCGTATTCCTGAGCGATAACGGGTGTCCGGCGATTACGGGCGCGGGGACGAACGGGCCTTTAAACGGGCAGAAGGTGACGTATTACGAAGGCGGGATTCGAGTGCCGTTTCTGATGCAGTGGACGGGGACGCTGGCGGCGGGGAAAACATATTCGCAGCCTGTTGTTTCGCGCGATCTGCTGCCGACATTTCTGGCGGCGGCGGGACTGAAGGCGGAGGGAATGGATGGCGTGGATCTGATTCCTTATCTGAACGGAAGCAAGAGCGGAGCGCCGCATGAAGCCCTGTATTGGCGAGGTGGGAGCGCGCGGGCGGTGCGAATGGGGAAATGGAAGCTGATCGAGTTTGGCGAGGGCTACACGAAGCTGTACGATCTGGCGGCGGATATCGGGGAGAAGAACGATGTATCGGGGCGGCATCCGGAGGTGGTGAAGGAACTGCGGCGGAAGTGGAAGGCGTGGAGCGATTCGACGATGGCTCCGCTGTGGGGGCCGAGATACAGGAAGTTGACGGTGAACGGGGAGACATTGAACTGGGAGTTGTAGGGACTGTGCTACACTCGGGATAGTTACTGCAATTGACTTGCAGTAACAGGATGGAGCACGATGCAGACCCTGGTGATGGTCCGGACAAAATGCTGCGAGAGCTACAAGTGCGGAGAGCGATGCAGCATCTGTCCAAACCGGCCGGAGAACCGGGAGGCGGCAATGCGCCTACGGGCTCAGTTGCCGATGGGAGTGTTCGGGCAGAGGACTTGCGCGGACGTTCCGGTGCAGGCAGCGGTGCGGCCGGTGAGCCGGATTCGAGTGTCTGAAGAGGCTTGCTGCGGGCGCTAGCGCGGTCCTGGGGTGCGCCAGGCGATTTCCACTCCGTCTTCGGTCAATTTCTCCTGTAGCGTAGCCATCGACTTCTTGTTATTGCGAATCTGACGCGGTGTCTGGCGCGTGGCGAGGGCGTGCGCGACGGTGAGGGCCGCGGCTTCTCCGATGTTCCATTCGACGGGGTGGAGGCGATAGCAGCCGTTGGTGATGTGCGTGACTCCGAGGTTCTTGCAAGCGGGAAGCAGGTTTTCGACACGTTTGGGGAGGAGTGCGCCGAGCGGGATCTGGAAAGGGAGCGAGCTGATATCGAGGTAGTTGTCGCCTGTGGAAGTGGGGTGCAGGTCGATGCGGTAGCTGCCTACGCCGACCGAATCTGGGAAGACGGCGGCAGTGAGGCCGGCATCGCGCTTGCCAGTGATTTGCATGCGGGCATTGGCGCCGACGTGTTGTTCGGCGACGGTGAACTCCGCGGCAATGCGGCGGGCTTCGCGGATGTAGGGATACATGGCGAGCCCGTCATCGGTACCGGCGATATCGGGGCGCAGGCGCAGACCACGCCAACCGTAACCGCCCTTAGGGCGCGGGGCCTCGGTCTGC
Source organism: Bryobacterales bacterium (assembly GCA_016789755.1). Lineage (GTDB taxonomy): Bacteria > Acidobacteriota > Terriglobia > Bryobacterales > Bryobacteraceae > CADEFT01. The sequence goes on along the minus strand of JAEUQG010000471.1, from coordinate 5,745 downwards.
ATCCAATACAACAAACTGAGGCTTAATTGTTTCGCTGCATCGACGTGCTTGCGGAAGCCGGCTTCGGGGACATCGATGAGGCGGCCGAGCCAGTAGTCGTTCTGCGGCCAGTTGATGAGGGAGATATCGCTGGCCAACGAGCCGGCGGTGAAGTTTTCGCGTGCGGCGATGCGGCGATAGAGCCAGAGGTTGAGCGGCGCCGATGCGGGACCACGCCGGGATTCGGCAGGATCGAAATGCAGCATGCGGGGAGCGAGAGTGCGAGGATTCGACATCGACCAACCGAGCAGTTTTCCGGACCAGGCGGGCTTGAGCTCGGGGACGTAATCGCGCCAGAAAGCATACTGGGCGGGCTTTTCGATGGTGTGGTCTTCGCCTTCTAGATAGTCGATGGCAAAACACATGGTGAAAGCCTGTTCGTTGGCGGGGTTGGCTTGGGCAGGGGCTGAAGGCTCATTGGTTACGGCGCGGGATTCAAAGCCGGTGACGTATTCGGTATTAGAGAGTGGGAGGAGGTCGCCGAGTTCGGTGGCATCGAGGAAGTAGGCTGCTTCGATGGTGCGGGCGATTTGGGTTTCGAGCGCTGTTACGGTGACGGCGCGGATGCGATCGGCGGCGGTGTCGACGGCGGTGGGCTTGTGCTTCAGCAGCAAAGTGAGGCGGCCGGAAGCGAGGTAGGGCGCAAGCATGGCTTCGAGGACATGAAGCGCGGCGCGCGGATCGCATTGGAAGTTGGAGACGAGTCCGCCTCCCGGGCTAAGGTTGCTGCGGTTGCGGGCGCTTTCCGAGAGTGGGTAGTAGAGGCGATAGTGCCGGCGGATGGCGTTGCGGAAATCGCGATAGGAACGCGTGCAACCGGCGCCTTCGATCCAGGGATGCTCATCGAAAGCGGAGACGAGTTGGGAGGTGATCTGTCCGCCGATCCACGCGGTTTCCTCAGTGAGGACAACCCTCAGTCCGTTGCGAAGCGCGGCGAGGGCGGCGGCACATCCGCCGGTGCTTGCTCCGATGATGGCGATGTCAGCTTTGTATTGGCGGGACGCCGCCAGCGGGGCTGGGAGGAGAGAAAGGAAACTGCGCCGGAGCATGGGGAAAGCTGGAGTGTAGCACGCAGTTGGCGGCGGCTAGGGCGCTTGGAGATCGAGGATGCGGTCTTGCTGGCGGAGGAGGGATAGCTGCGCGGGGGAAAGAAAGAATTCGCTGAGTCGCACAGCGGATTCGGGGTGGGGCTGGATGCGGGTTCCCTCGCCTGGGGCGAGGTAGACATAGGTCTTCTTGTACTCGACGAAGGGGTAGTGGGCGAGGGTGGTCCAGAACTGCTCGTCGGAAACATTATGGAGGAGGATTGTTTTGCCGGGGTTGGCCTGGCGGGTAGCGAAGATGCGGCGGGCGAGGGTTTGGGCGACGGCGCCGCGGGCGCGCCACCATTCGGTGGCTTTGTAGGCGCAGGGAGCGGAAAGGAGGATAAAGGCGAGGACAGGGATGGCCGCGGGACGCCAGGCGGAGACCAGCCATGCAGCGGCGAGGGCGAAGGCTGCCAGTGGAACGGTGAGGTAATAGCCGGTGACGTGGCCGGCCAGAGGAAGGACAGGAGCGAGAAGAACCACGAACATCGCGGCAAACAAGATGCCCGTATTTTGTTTTTTGACGATGCTGAGCGCGGGGATGAGGAGCGTGATGGCGATGCCGGTGAGTTGCAGGGCGAGGACGGGGAGTCCGGTGAAGACGGTGAAGTTTTCCGGCTCGAAGATCATGCGCCAGTAGCGGTAGAGGGTAGAGAAGATGGACAGGTCGAAGTGCATGGCGTAGGCTCCGGCGGCGCGTTTGGGAGCGAGCAGCATGTGGGCGGCGAAGTACAAGATGGACGCGGCCCAGAGGGGTAGATTGAGCCGGCGGGTGTAGAGGGTGGCGATGGCGGGAAAGACGACGTTGCTTTCCGAGGCGAGGAAGCCGAGGGAGAAGGCTGTCCACATGGCGCGGGTGCGTCCGGCGATCAGACAGCGGGTGGCGGCAAGGAGGAAGAAGGCCCCGAGGACGTGGACGTAGGCGCCGTTGGAAATCATGGCGATGGTCATGTGGCTGGAGGCCATCCAGAGGAACGGCGTGAAGGCGGCGGCGAGGCGGGAGCGGGTGAGGCGAAGAGCGATGTCCTGCGCGAGGGCGAGGCTAACGGCCTGGGTGAGGAAGGCGGCGAGGCGCATGGGAAGGGCTTCGTAGCCGAAGATGGCGGGGAAGATGAGGAAATAGGCGCGCTCGCTCAACGGGCGCCAGGTGCCGTGCTGGGAAGGTTTGAACAGAATGTCGAGGAGCGGCGCGCCTTCGCGGAACTCACGGAGGAGACCCATCCAGGCGAAATCGTCCTGCTGGAACCAGGCGTGGAGGCCTGGGAAATGGATCGCGAGGGCGATCAGCGGCGGGAGGATTCGGAACAGGATCTCTGAGGGACGCAAGTTCACAGTATAATCAGGCTGCGATGATGCGCCGCAGGGATTTGCTATTGGGAGCGATGCCGTGGGCTTTGCGCGGGGCGGAGTGGACGAGGTTTCAGGTGGCGTGCATGACGTTGCCGTATTCGGCGTTTCCGCTGCAGCGGGCATTGACGGGCATTGCCGGAGCAGGATACAAGTATGTGGCGTGGGGAGTGAATCACCGGGAGGCGGATGGGGTGTCGAGGCCGGCGATGGCGGCGGACGCTCCGGCGGCGGAGGCGTCGCGATTGGCGGGGCGCTGCCGGGATTTGGGATTGGAGCCGGTGATGATGTTTGCGACGGTGCATCTGGAGGCTCGGGACGCGCTGGCGGTGCATCTGCGGCGGATAGAGCAGGCGGCGGCGGCGCGGATTCCTTTTCTATTGACGTTTGGAAAGACCGCGCCGGGGGAATATGAGACATTTGTGGGCAATTTACGAAAAATGGCAGGGGCGGCGGAAAGCGCCGGGGTGACAGTGGTAGTGAAGCAGCATGGGGGGAATTCGGGTACCGGGGCGGCGTGCGCGCGGATTGTGGCGGAAGTAGGGTCGCGGGCGGTGAAGGTGTGCTACGACGCGGGGAATGTGCTCGATTACGAGAACAGCGATCCGTTGCCGGATATTGCGGCGTGCGCGAAGGAAGTGCGGGCGTTTGCGATCAAGGATCACCGGAACACTCCGCGGGACGAAGATTGCGGGCCGGGGTTTGGGGAGATCGACCATTACAAATTGCTGCGGCCGGTGTTGCGGACAGGGCTGGACATGCCGCTGGCATGCGAAAACATTTTCGAGCCGCTTGTTCCAAGGCCGGCGTCGGCGGAGCAGGTGGATGGATTGGCGCGGCGGGCTCGGGAGTATGTGGAGACGGTCGTGCGCGGACTAATGCATCAGGAAAGGGCTTTATGAATTTACATCGCAGAACGTTTTTGATGAGCTCGACGGGCGCGGCGCTGATGGCGCAGGGCGGGGCTCCGGTGGCGACGGCGGTGATCGGGACGGGGAACCGCGGCGCGTACTTGCTGAGCGGAGTGCTGGAGCAGGCGAATGCGAAGGTGGCGGCGCTGTGCGACATCAAGCCGGACCGGCTGGACAAAGCGGCGACAGCGGCGGGGAAGCACAATCCGCGGACGTATACGGACTGGCGGAAGATTATTGAGCGGAAGGATATCGACGCGGTGTTTGTGGCGACGCCTCCGCATCTGCATGCGGAGATGGCGATGGCGGCGCTGCAGTCAGGCAAGCACGTGTATTGCGAGAAGCCGATCGGGGTGACGGCGGCGCAGGTACGGGATTTGGTGAAGGTGGCCAAGGGGTCGAAGAAGGTGTTTACGGCGGGGCAGCAGATGCGGTCGTACAAGCACCTGCAGGAGGCGATAGGGAAGATACGCGGTGGGGCGATCGGGGATGTGTTGTGGGTGAAGGCGCAGCGGCACGGGACGGCGGACCTGGATCACGACGGGCCATCGAAGGACTGGTATTTCGACGTGACGAAATCGGGTGGGTATTTAATTGAAATGTCGGTGCACAATCTGGATTTGTGCAATTGGGCGATCGGGTCGAGGCCGGTGAAGGCGTGCGGGTTCGGGGGGATCCAGTTGTACAAGAACGATCCGGCGGGGCGGACGATTTTCGATTGCGGGACGATCAGCTACGACTATGCGAACGGGGTGAAGATGTCGTTCACGCAGAATGTGTTTCATCCGCGGACGCTGCCGGGGGGCGGGCAGTATGTGTATGTTTATGGGTCGAAGGGGGCGGCGGATTTAATTGGGGCTCCGACGCTGCATACGCTGGGGCGGGATGGGAAATCGAGCCCTCTGGCGGCGAAGGGGGAAGAGGAACGGCATGCGCACATCGCGGCGTTTTACGATGCCGTGACGAAGGGGGCGGCATCGCCGGCGGATGTCACGGTGGGGGCGACGGCAGCGCTGACGGCGATACTAGGACATGAAGCGATGACGCGGCAGGCGGTGGTGAATTGGAAGGATTTGGGGGTGGATGTGGGGTGAGGAGCGGTTCTTAGGGAGTCGTTTCCCGGTGGCCCTGGCCGCCGCGCAAATGGCGGTAGTAGCCCAGATCCTCGTGGGTGAGCAGTTTCACGGCGAACAGGATCTGGCCCGTGTGCATGGAGAAATGCTCCACGACGTGAAACACCGCTTCAAGCACGGACACGTCATCGCCCTGAATGGTCCGGCGCTCTTCCAACTGAGCGGCATCGAGCGCTGCAATGACGGCGCACGCCTCGCGCACGGTGTCCCGCAAGCGGGCCAACATCTCATTGGCGGCGATGCCGCCGGCGGCGGCGAATTCGGCGTCGCGTTGACGGTTATCGGGCTGGCCGCCGACTCCGGTGAGGATCCATTGCCGCACATTGCCGGCCAGATGCAGCATTAGATTTCCGACGGCATTCTCGTTTTTCGAGCCGCGGGCCCAGACCTGATCTTCGCTGAGACGGGAAACGGAGTCCGCAATCCGAGTGGAATACTGTTCCAGGCAGCGGCATGCGGAATCGGTAAAAAGGCGATCCAATGAAGAGGACATCCTTCTACCCTAGCGTGTTACCTTGGAACTTATGGGGTCCATTCTCAACGCAGCCCTGGCGGGCTGTCTCATCGTAAGTGTGTCCATGCCCGCGTTCGCCGCCGGCGCTCTTTCCAACCGCCGCGCTCCGGGCTTTTCGCTGCCCGATTCGACGATGAAACAGCACGATCCGCTCGACTACCGGGGCAAGATCCTCCTGCTCGAATTCATGCAGACGCACTGCCCGACATGCAAGACCCAAAGCGGAGTGCTGGAACAAATCAAAGCCAAATACGGGGCCAGGATCCAGGTGCTCAGCGTGGTGGTGTTGCCCGATACCATCGACCATGTGAAGGCGTATATCAAGGACAACAACATCACGTCTCCGATTCTTTTCGATTGCGGGCAGATGACGGCATCCTATCTAAACATTACTCCGCAGAACCCGACGGTGAAGTTCCCCCACCTTTTCTTTATCGATGCCAACGGAACCATCCGGCAGGACTTCGACAGCAGCGACGCGGCCAAGGGCAGAGTGAACGCGAAGACGGTGGCCGCGGAATTGGACAAATTGCTCCAGGGCGCGCCCCAGAAACGATAGACTAATACATCCGGTAGAACATCATGGCAGATCAGAACCTTACTATCACCGACAATCGGACTGGAAAGACCTATACCGTCGCCGTGGAAAACGGCGCCATCAAAGCTACGGATCTCAGGCAGATCAAGCTGGATGGAGACGATGCGGGGTTGTGCAC
>JAEUQG010000025.1 GCA_016789755.1 Bryobacterales bacterium | reverse complement strand
CTCGAAAACAACATCCTCTTCCCGCGCGCCATCCGCCTCGAAGCCGGCCAGCGGTAGCCCCCATGCTGCGCGACCGCAACCTCTTCCCGCTTTCGCACAGCCACCACCGCGCGCTCGGCCTCTGCGTGCTGGTCCGCCGCGATTTGGCCCGCGACCCCAGCCCGCCCAACGTCGAGCGCCTCGCTGCCCGCGTCCTTGACCGCTACGACGACGAAATCCGCAGCCACTTCCTCATTGAGGAGCGCGTCCTCTTCCCGGCCCTCGCCCCTTGGCCGGAATTGGTCCCGCTCCTCGACGAGTTGCTCGCCGAGCACGCCCGCATGGCCGCGCTCATCTCCTGCCTGCAAACCAACCCGAACCCCGGCTCGCTCGACCGGTTCTGCGTCATGCTCTCAGACCACATCCGCAAAGAGGAGCGCAGCCTCTTTGAGCGCATGCAGCAACTGCTCTCCCCCAGCCAGCTCTCCGACATCGGCGCGCGCCTCGCCCCTACTGCCAGTCCAGCCTAGGAATTCAACACGCTTCGATTGCGCTTACGCCCCCACCATCCGCAGCGCTTCGATCGCCGCCCCCCGAGCCCCCGCCGTATCCCCGTTCGGCATCACATGAATCGGGATCCCCGCCTGCTCATCGCGCTGCGCCGGCATTCCCGCCCGCGCCTCCGCGATGAACCACTGCTGGAACTCCACTCCAGTCTCCAGCGCCCCGCCCCCGATGATCAGCGCGTCCGGATCGAACACATTCACCATTTCATCGAAAAACAGCCCCAGCGCCCTGGCCTGTACCCGGAAAATATCCCGGCACATCGCATCGCCCCGCTCCGCCATTCCCCGCACTCGTTTCGCCCCTTCTTTCGCCGGCATCGCCGCCAGTTCATGCCCCGGATACTTCTGCAGGAAGTAAGGCAGCAGCGTCTGCGCAATCGCCGTCAGCGAACACAAAGCCTCCAGATCGCCCGTCCGCCCGCAGTTGCACACCGGCGTCATCCCCTCAATCCCGGCGATGCTTTGATAAGGGATCAGCACATGTCCCAACTCCCCGCCGAATCCCATCCGCCCCTTCACCACATTGCCGTCCACAATCACGCCCCCGCCTAACCCCGTGCCGATAATCGCCGAAATCGATGTCTGTCGGCTCCCCGCCCCGAACAGCGTGAAGTGGCCCCACAGCGCTCCCGCGTTGCCGTCGTTCAAATAACAAACCGGACGCCCCAGCTTCTTCTCCAACCCCAGCCGGATATCGAACCCCGCCCATCCCTTGTGCACGAAGTTCGTCGATCCCTCCGCGCTCAACACGCCATCGGCGCTCGCCGGACCGGGCGTATCCAGCCCGATCGCCGCCACGTCCGCATAGCTCACGCCCGCGCGCTCCAACGCCACCTGCAGCCCCGCCTCAATCTGCCCCAGGCACACCTCCGGACCCTGCACCGATAGCGCCGGATGCTCGCACAATCCTTCAATCAGGAAACGCCCCTCCGGCGTCGCAATCGTGTAGTTAATGGCGGTTCCGCCAAGGTCGATTCCCGCTACGAATTTCAATGGTCGCTCCAGTCCGGGCTCGCTTGAGCCCAAACTGCCAGCTTAGCGCACACCCCGCCGCGAACTCACTTCTTCGCGATATCGAAGCTGTACAGGTTGTCCTGCTCCCGCAGATACAGCCGCCCGTTGGCAATCACCGGAGGCGTCCACGTATTGAAATCCCCCGCCGGAATCGCGAACCGCCCCTTCTCCTGATACCCCGCCGGATTCGCTTCCACCAACGCCATCTGCCCCCGCTCGCTGAACACATACAACATCCCCTCGGCCAGCGTCACCGATCCCTTCCCCACCGTCCTGTCGCGCCACGCCACTTCCCCCGTCAGGAAGTTCATCGCCGTCAGCACCTGGCTCGAAAACCCGTACAGATGCTCCCCCACCAGCACCGAACTCGAATAGTGGTTTTTCATCTCCCGGTTGAAGTACACCTCTGTCGCCGACCCGTTCGCCGCCACCTTCAGCAGCGCGCACCCCGTCCCGTAATCCGTCGACACGAAGATGTGGTCCTTGGCGAAAATCGGCGTCGCGATGTTCGCCGTCCGGTTCGCCACCTTGTCGTAGCGCCACAGCAGTTCGCCCGTCGATGCCGACACGCCCACCGCCCCGCCGCTCGTCAGCGTCACATACTGCCGCACCTTGCCGTTGTTCACCACGATCGGCGACGAATACGCCGCCGCATCCGATCCCTTCGTCCGCCACAGCGGCGCACCCGTCTTCTTATTCAGCGCCACCAGCGTCCCATCCGACCCGCCCGGAGTCACCACCACCCGGTCCCCATCCACCAGCGGCGATTCCGATATCCCCCAGTGCGGCACCTCTCCCTTGTAGCGGTCCACAATGTTCTGGCTCCACACCTGCTTCCCATCGGCCACATTCAAACACACCAGCGTCCCATCCGCCGACAGCGCGTACAGCACCGTCCCGTCCACCGCCGGAGTCCCCCGCGGCCCATGCCCTCTCCGCTCGCGGAACGCCGAACCCGCCGGAGTCTCCCACAACTTCTTCCCCGTCGCCGCATCGAACGCCATCACGTATTCCTGGTTTTCCCGCTGCCCCTGCGTGTAGATGCGCCCCTTCACCACGGCGAACGACGAGAACCCCTCGCCCAGTCCCGTGGCTTTCCACACCTGCTTCGGACCCCCTTCCGGCCAGGACTTCATCAGCCCCGTTTCCGCTGAAATCCCATCCCGGTTGACGCCGCGCCATTGCGGCCAGTCCGCGCCCATCAAGGCTTGCGCCGCAAGAAGAATCAAGAAAGCCCGCATGTTGCTAGAGATACCACAGTTCCTCTCCGCACTATCTCTCTATGAGAATTCTCCTGCTTTTCCTCGCCTTATCCATCGCCCTTGCCGCCGCCCCGCCTGCCGCAAAGCCCAGTCCATCCGCAGTCAAACCCGCGGTCTCCGACTCCGAAATCGAACAGAACCTCCGCGCCCGCCTCGCCCGCTCCAAGCTCGCCTCCAGCAACATTCAGGTCGCCGTCAAATCCGGCATCGCCACCCTCGACGGCCAGGTCTCCGTCATCCAGCACAAAGGCGTCGCCACCCGCATGGCCAAAAGCGCCGGCGCCAAACAGGTGGTCAACCGCATCAAAATCAGCGAAGCCGCCCGCCAGAAGGCCGCCCAGCAGCTCTCCGGAGCCCGTCCCGTCACCGTCAAACGCACCCCCTAAAATTTTCCCTCAACTTTTTTCTTCACTCATGAGGGAATTCGCGCCCCCTTTCACGCCTTACCTAATTGAAGGGCCTGTTTCGGAGGAGGCTGGCCCTAAGAGAGAAACTGTGCCGCCCTACAGGCATCGGAGGCCGGTTCGGCAGCACAGTTCCTTTCTCCCCCTTGTATCGATCTTTGACAACAACCTGCACGTTGCCAATACGGACACGTTACACGCTTTCCACGCGCCGCCCACACAACAACAATAAAGGGGCGGTGGAGGAGGATTCCTCAGCGGCCACAAGCCGCCCGGGACAGGCGGCGTGTCCCTTTTCTTTTTAATACAATGCTTATGTCTATGAAGTTCTCCCTGCTTCTGTTCCTGCCTGCCCTGCTCTTCTCCCAACGCCTCGAGATCTCTGACGGCGCGGTCGATAATCAGGTCTTCCAGCGCGATAACGAAGGCATCGCGTCGCTCAATCTGTCCGGCGCCGCACAGGGCCTCAACGGCCGTGCGCTCGAAGTCCGCGCCACCGGCAAGCACGGCGTGCTCCCCGGCAAAGATTGGAGCGCCGCCGGCAAAATCGCCGCCAACAAATGGACCGCCAAAATCGATCTGCCCACCGGCGGCCCCTACCGCATCGAGGTTCGCTCAAACAATATCGTCCAATCCGTCAACAACATCCTCATCGGCGATCTATGGGTGCTCGCCGGCCAGTCCAACATGGAAGGCGTCGGCGACCTCGTCAACGTCGAACCGCCCAACGGCCTCATCCACAGCTTCAATCAATCCGACGAATGGGTCCTCGCCGAAGAGCCGCTCCACCTGCTGCCCGGCGCCGCCGACAAAGTCCACTGGCGCAAGAACAAGGAAGGCCAGCCCGAGCGCTACGAGGGCCAGCGCCTGCTCGACTTCATCGCCAACCGCAAGAAAGGCGCCGGACTCGGCCTCCCTTTCGCCGCCGAAATGGTCCGCTACACCGGAGTCCCCATCGGCATCGTCCCCTGCGCCCACGGCGGTACTTCCATGGATCAATGGAACCCCGCCCTCAAGGAACAGGGCGGCGATTCCCTTTACGGCGCCACCATCCGCCGCATCAACCTCCTCGGCGGCAAGGTCCGCGGCATCCTCTGGTATCAGGGCGAATCCGACGCCGGCGCCAAATCCGCTCCCGTCTTCCAGGACAAGTTCGAAAAACTCATCGAGGCCTTCCGCGCCGACACCGGCCAGCCCGACCTGCCCTTCTACTATGTCCAAATCGGCCGCTTCATCAACAACAACAATCCCAACGAATGGAATAGCGTCCAGCAGTCGCAGCTCGCCGCCGAATCGAAACTGAAGCGCGCCGGCATGGCCCCGGCCGTCGATCTCGACCTCGACGACCTCATCCACGTCGGCACCCAGGACCTCAAACGCCTCGGCCGCCGTCTCGCCAAGCTCGCCTGCTATGAGAACTTCCCCCGCAACTCCGGCTGCCCGCAACTCTTCCGCGGACCCCGCCCCGCCACCGCCAAGTTCTCCGGCAACATCCTTCGCGTCGCCTTCCACAGCGTCAACGGAAAGCTGGTCAGCACCGGACGCATCTCCGGCTTCAGCATCCATGACTCGAGCGGCACAATGCTCCCCGCCATCTTCAAGGCAGAGGTCAACCCCGCCTCACCCAACGAAGTATTGCTGCACCTAATCGCGCCCCCGCCCGAAGGCGCGACTCTGCGCTATGGCGCCGGCAAGGACCCCTCCTGCAACGTCCGCGACCAAGCGGACATGGCGGTCCCCGTCTTCGGACCCATGCCCATAGAGCGCTAAAGAGCAGCCTTCAGCCCCAAGCGCCGGTCTCCCGACTTCCGTCTCCCGTCTTCCATATCCCGCAGGGATATCAAGCGCCTGGCTCTTGTCAGAAATTCACAATCGACGCAAACCCCACCGCGTCCAGACTCGCGCCACCTACCAGCGCCCCGTCGATCTCCGGTTGCGCCATTAGCCCTTTCACGTTGTCCGGCTTCACGCTGCCGCCGTACAGAATGCGTGTCTTCGCCGCCGCCTCGGCCCCGTACTTCCCGGCCACCAGGCTGCGCAGATACCGGTGTGCATCCGCCGCCATCTCCGGAGTCGCCGTCTTCCCCGTCCCGATCGCCCACACCGGTTCATAGGCAATCGTGATCAGCCCGAACTGCGCATCGCTCAACGGCGCGATCCCGCCATCGAACTGCGCCTTCAACACCGCTTCCGTGCTGCCCGATTCGCGCTCCTCCAGCCGCTCCCCCACGCACACAATCGGCTTCAGCCCGTATTCGAGCGCCGCCAGCGTCCGTTTCAGCACCGTCTCTTCCGTCTCGCCGAAGTACTGCCGCCGCTCGCTGTGCCCGATGATCACCCACTTGCAGCCAACGCCTACCAGCATCGGCCCGGAAATCTCGCCCGTGTAGGCGCCTTCCTTGGCCCAAAACAGGTTCTGAGCCCCAATCTCCACCTTGCTCCCCGCCGTGGCAGCAACGGCCGCCGGCAGGTTCACAAAGGGCGCCCCGATCACCACATCGGCGTGCGCCGACCCGGCTACCAAAGGCAGGAATTTCTCGAAGAAAGCAGTCGTTTCGCCGGCGTTCTTGTACATCTTCCAGTTGCCGGCCATGAGTGGTTTACGCATAAAGTCGCTTGAACCTCCAGTGTACCGCTTCCCCGCCCTACGGCTGCCGCCACATCGTCTTGCGCTGCTTCGTCTCCGTCTCCTCGCGAGCCTTCCGCAAATCGCTCCACACCGCGTCCCCCACCGGATATAGCGTCATGCTCCGCAACGCCACCCGCTTCGGAGTCCCTTGCAGATCCTTCAGCACCGCGTTCAACTCCAGCAGGTCGCCGCGCGACAACTCCAGCACATGCTCGTCCGGCTGGAAAATCGACCCGATCGTGTACTCCAGATACGGAGTCTTCGTCTGCTCGATATGGCATCCCAACACGTGGCTCACCAGCCGCCCCCCGGCGAAATCCACCAGCCGCTGTGTGCTCTTGGCGAACGCCTCCCAATCGCTGATGTACAGCCGCCCCGGATACACGTTGTCGCCCGTCATCAGCACTGCCGTGCGCCGGTCATACAGCGCCACCGCCACCGGGTGATGCCCCGGAATCGCAATCACGTCCAGCACCCGCCCGCCCAGATCCAACTGCCCGATGTCCTCCGGCCACTTCGCGATTCCGAACGCCTTCTGCACCGCGCCAATCTCCGCCGCCACAAACTCCACCCCCGGCTTGTTCTGAAACTGGCTGTCGCGCGCCACATGATCGCGATGCCCGTGCGAATGCATCACCATCAGCGGGATGCTCTTCCGCCCTTTGCGCGCGCACCACTTCGCCACCAGCGAATCGGTCAGCGCCGCCAGTTCCGTCGTGCCCGCGCCCGTATCCATCAGCACCGCTTTGTCGTTGCCGAAAATCAGGTACAGGAACGGCTTCTCATAGTGCACGCACCCGTTCTCGCGCAGAATGTAGAAATCGGGATTGTACTCGTGCACCTGCCATTCCGGAGTCTCCATGCACTTCGGACCGCCCGGCGTCCACTTCGCCGGAAGCGTTCCCGGCTCAATGCCCGCGCCATCCGGCTGCGGCGCCTGTGCCTTCGTGAACAGCGCGGCCGACCAGGCCACGGCAACAACAATCCAAACAGCGGTGTAGCGTTTCAATGCGGGCCTCCGGAATGTTCTTCAGGGATTGCCCTCAGACAGGGAAGGGGTTTAATGGGAAAACACGAACGGGGGGATTTCTCCCCTTTAGTATCTCACGCCAGCAGCTTCTTCACGACATGCCCGTGGATATCCGTCAGCCGGAAATCGCGGCCCAGATGACGATACGTCAGCCGCGTGTGCTCAAACCCCAAACAATGCAGAATCGTCGCCTGCAGGTCGTTCACGTGAATCGGATCCTCCACCGCGCGCATGCAGAACTCGTCCGTCTTGCCCACCACTTGCCCGCCTTTGATTCCCCCGCCCGCCATCCACAGCGAGTACGCGAACGGATGATGATCCCGTCCGCCTTTCTCCGGATCGCGCCCCAAACGGTGCTCCACCATCGGAGTGCGCCCGAACTCGCCGCACCATACCACCAGCGTCGAATCCAGCAGCCCGCGCTCCTTCAGATCCTTCAACAACGCGCCCACCGGCTTGTCCGTACGGTCGCAATTCTCCTTCAGCTTCTTGTTCAGCTCCGTGTGGTCGTCCCACGACGCATCGGCCAGCAGCACGAACCGTACCCCGCGCTCCACCATGCGCCGCGCCAGCAGGCAGTTCGTTCCGAACGGCTTCGTGGTCTTGTCGTCGATGCCGTAAGCCTCGCGCGTGGCCGCCGTCTCTTTCGAGAAATCCAGCAGTCCCGGCGCCGCCATCTGCATCCGGAACGCCAGCTCATACGAGGAGATCCGCGAAGCGATATCCAACTCGCCCGTGTCCTCCATGTGCTGCTCATTCATGTCCTTCAATGCGTCCAGCGTCACCCGCTGCGTCTCGCGCGACAGCTTCCCCGGATTCGACAGGTACAGAATCGGATCGCCCGAACTGCGGAACACCGTGCCCTGATAAAGCGACGGCAGAAAGCCGTTCGTCCAATTCGTCACCCCGCCCGAGGTGCCTCGCCCCGACGCCAGCACCACGAAGCCCGGCAGATCCTGCGACTCGCTGCCCAACCCGTAGGTCACCCACGCCCCCACCGATGGCCGCCCGAACTGCATGCTCCCGCTGAACAGCAGCAACTGCCCCGGATGGTGATTGAACGCATCGGTGTGCATCGACCGGATGAGACAGATATCGTCGGCCCGCGCCGCCGTGTGCGAGATCCAATCCGCCATCTCCGTGCCGCATTGCCCCCACGGCTTGAAGGTGCGCGGACTCGGCAGCACACCCGCGTCCGGCTGCGCGAACGCCAGCTTCGATTCGTAGAACTTGATGAACTCCTTCGGCAGCGGCTGGCCTGCATACTTCGCCAATCCCGGCTTCGGATCGAACAGATCCAACTGGCTCGGCCCGCCCTCCATGAACATGAAGATGACGTTCTTCGCCTTGGCCGGAAAGTGCGGCTGGCGCGGCATCATACCTTCCGCCGCCAGCCGGTCGGCCAGCGCCGCGGCCCACACGCCGCCCGCGCATCGCTTCAGGAAACTGCGCCGTGTCGCGTTCATCTTCACTCCTATTCCCTGTGCAGAAACTCGTCCAGATTGAGCAGCACGCGAGCCATCACCGTCCACGCGCCGCCCTCCTCCGCCGTTGCCCCATCCACCGATTGCGGATGCAGATACGCCGCCTCTTCTCCATTCGCCCGCAACAAGCCGGCCTGCCGCTCGAAGTGCCCGCGCAGCATCGCCACTTCCTTTGCCTTCGGTTCGCGGTTCAGGCACAGCCGGAACGCCAGCTTCATCCGCTCTTCGAACGATCCGCGTTCTTCCCGCAGCAGCCGCACGCCCAACGCCTGCGACGCCTCCAGAAACACCGGATCGTTCAGCAGATTCAGCGCCTGCAACGGTGTCGCCGAACGTTGCCGGCGGCTGCACGCCAGCACTGCGTCGGGAGCATCGAACGTCATCAATTGCGGATACGGCACCGTGCGCTGGAAGAAGATGTACAACCCGCGCCGGTACTTCTCGGCGCCCTTCGATTCCGGCCATTTCACGCTATTGGCGTAGCTCAGCTCCGTCACGCCCTTCGGCTGCGGAGGCCGCACACCAGGGCCGCCGACAGCCGGCGCCAGCAAGCCCGAAACCGACAGCGCCGCATCGCGGATCGCCTCGGCCTGCAAGCGCAGCCGCGTCTGCCGCGCCAGCAGATGATTGTCAGGATCTTTCTCCTTCAAATCCTGCCGCACCTTGGAGGACTGCCGGTACACCGACGACATCGCGATCATCTTGTGCAGCCGCTTGAACCGCCAGCCGTTCTCCATGAAATCGGCCGCCAGCCAGTCGAGCAACTCCGGATGCGTCGGCCTCTCCCCGCGCGCGCCGAAGTCTTCCGATGTCAGCGACAGCCCCTTCCCGAAATACTCCTGCCACACGCGGTTCACCGTCACCCGCGCCGTCAGCGGATTCTCCCGCGACACCAGCCACCGCGCCAGGTTCAGCCGGTTCGGCTCGCCCTGCAGCGGAGGCAGCGACGCCGGCGTCGCCCGCTGCACTTCCACGCCCGGACTGCGGAAGTCGCCGCGCATCAGGATGTGCGTCTTGCGCGGCGTGAACGACTCCCGCACCGACTGCGCCATCGTGATCTTCGGCATCCCGTTGCGCAGCGCCGCCCATTCCTTCTGTAGCGACTTCCAGTTTCGCTTCTCCAGTTCTTCCTTCTCGAACACATCGCTGGCGCGCTCGATGAAGTAATCCACCAGTTGTTCCTGTTGTTCGCGCGGCCGTTGCGATTCCTCCAGCCGCAGCACCGGCTGCAGCCCGTTGGTCAGGTTGCCCACGTACTTCCAGGCAAACTGCAGCGCATCGTTGTTGCCCGGCTGATCGGCCACCCGCAGCAGCTTCTCGCGCCATTCCTTCATCAGTTCCGGCCCGCCGTAGCTTGCAAACATCGCCTGGCGTGATGCTTCATAGCCGGGCCGTGCCTCCAGCCACGGACCCAGTTCGCCTGCCAGCGGCGCTTCCACATCGTGATCCATCAGCGGATTGAAGAACGCGAACAGCGAATAGTAGTCGCGCTGCGAGATGGGGTCGTACTTGTGATCGTGGCATTCGGCGCATCCCACGCTCAGCCCCAGCCACGCCGTGCCCACCGTGTTCGTGCGGTCCTTCACCTGCGCAATGCGGAACTCCTCGGTATCCACGCCACCCTCGCGATTCGTCAACGAATTCCGATAGAAGCCCACCGCCGCCCGTTGCTCTGGCCCCGCGTCCGGCAGCAGATCGCCGGCAAGCTGTTCCACCGTGAAGCGGTCGAACCCCAGATCGCGGTTGAACGCCCCGATCACGTAATGCCGGTAGCGCCATGCCCACGGCCGCGGGCTGTCTTTTTCATAGCCGTCGGAGTCCGCATAGCGCGCCAGATCCAACCAGTGCCGCGCCCACTTCTCGCCATAATGCGGCGATTGCAGCAGCCGGTCCACCACCCGCTCATAGGCGCCCTCACCCGTATCGGCCAGAAACTCCGCCAACTCGGCGGGCGTGGGGGGAAGCCCCGTCAAATCGAGCGACACACGCCGCAGCAGCGTCGCCCGCTCCGCTTCCGCCGAAGGCGCGATGCCTTCCTTTTCCAGCCGCGCCAGCACAAAACGGTCAATCGCCGTGCGCGCCCAATCTGTCTTCTTCACCAGAGGCTCAGCCGGCTTGCGTACCGGCTGCAGCGCCCAATGCGTGCTCTTCGCCGCAACCTTCGCCGCCCCTGCCGCGGGCGCCGCCGGATACTTCGCGCCACCGGCAATCCACGCCCTCAGAACAGCAATCTCCGCCGCCGTCAGCTTCGCTCCCGCCGGAGGCATCTTCCCCGCCTCGGCCAACTGCACCACCTTGCTCGCCGCCGGATTGCCCGGCGCAATCGCCGCGCCCGAATAGCCGCCGCGCAACGCATCGGCGGAGTTGTCCAAACGCAGTCCGCTGGTTTGCACCGCCGGCCCGTGACAGACCGTGCACTTCTTCAGCACGGGCGCAACCTCGCGCACGAAGTCCGGCGCCGCCGCGAAGACAGAAAGACCGATTGCCCAGAAAACGGAGATCACGCTCGTTATTGTATGCGACCCCGCCAGGGGTCTGGGAAGCCTCGCCTCCGGTCAAACCCCATCCACCCTTCGTCGAACGCCGCTTCCACGACCTTGCCGCACCAGTCTGGGAGGCTACTCCTCCAGGTACGTGTAGCCGTGCAGCCCGTCTTCGTAGAACCGCAGCAGCCGCCCCGATTCCTCAAAGCCCATCCGCCCTTCGCGCAGCGCCGCTTCCACGTCCTTGCGGAACTGCTCCAGCAGCACACGCGAGTTGAACTGCACGTAATCGAGCACCTCGCGCACCGTGTCGCCTTGCACGAATGCATCGAGAATCGGCTCATTCTGTTCGCCCAGCCGCACGTGCACGGCGTTGGTGTCGCCGAACAGATTGTGCAGGTCGCCCAGAATCTCCTGATACGCGCCCACCAGGAATGCCCCCAGAAAGTACGGTTCGCCGTTGAACGGATGCAGCGGCAGCGTGCGCTTCACGTCGCGCCGGTCAATGAACTGATCCACCTTGCCGTCGGAATCGCACGAGATATCGCCCAGCACCGCATGGCGCGAAGGCTGCTCCCGCAGCCGGTGAATCGGCATGATCGGGAACAACTGCTTCACCGCCCAGCTATCCGGCATCGATTGGAACAACGAGAAGTTGCAGAAATAGGTGTCCGACAGCAACCCCTCCAGCCCTTCCAGCTCCTCCGGGAAGTACTCCAGTTCCCGCGCCAGCCGCTGAATGCGCCGGCAGATGCCCCAATACATGTTCTCCGCCAGCGACCGTTGCTCCAGCGAGAGATACCCCAGACTGAACAGGTTCAACGCCGAATCGAGCGACTGCTGCGCGTCATGGAAGCTCTCGAGCAGGTTCTTCACCGACAGCGAACGGTACGTCTCGCGCAGGTCGATCAGCGGCTGCTCAGCTTCTTCCGGCAGGTTCTCCACCACTTCGGCTTCTCCGCCGAACGCCGTCACTCCCAGCACATTGAACACCAGCACGCTGTGATAGGCGGCAATCGCCCGCCCGCTCTCCGTCACGATGTTCGGATGCGGCACCTCGGCGTCGTCGCACACGTTCTGGATGTGGTAGATGATGTCGTTGGCGTACTCCTGCAGCGTGTAGTTCACGCTCGACTCGAAGTCCGTCTGCGACCCGTCGTAGTCGATGCCGAGCCCGCCGCCCACGTCCATGTACTCGAGCCCCGCGCCCAGCCGCTTCAATCCCACATAACAGCGCGCCGCTTCAATTACCGCGCCCTTGATCTGGCGGATGTTCGTGATCTGGCTGCCCAGGTGGAAGTGCAGCAGCTTCACGCAGTCTTCCATCCCGATGGCCTTCATGCGCTCCAGCGCCTGCAAAGCTTCGCTCACCGTGAGACCGAACTTCGAGCGGTAGCCGCCCGACGACTTCCATCGTCCCGAGCCGCGGCTGGCCAGCTTCACCCGCAACCCGATCTCCGGCCGCACGCCCACCTTCTCGGCGTACTTGATGATCAGATCGAGCTCGGTGAACTTCTCCACCACGGGGATGATGCGCCGCCCGACCTTCTTCGCCAGCATCACGAACTCGATGTATTCATCGTCTTTGAAGCCGTTGCAGATGATCGGCGTGTCGTTGCCCGCAATGGCCAGCACGGCCAGCAACTCGGGCTTTGAGCCGGCCTCCAGCCCGAACTTGTAGGGCCGGCCGAACTCCATCACCTCTTCCACTACGTGCCGCTGCTGGTTGACCTTGATCGGATACACGCAGCAATAGTTGCCCTTGTAGCCGTGCTCGCTGATGGCGTGCTGGAACGCTTCGTGGATCTCGCCCAACCGGTGCTGCAGGATCTCGCCGAAGCGGATCAGAATCGGCAGGTGGATGCCGCGCATCTTGAGCTGGTCCACCATCTCCTTCAGATCGGCTTTGCGCGTGGGCTCCTTCGTCGGATGCACCCACAGGTGCCCGTTCTCGCCGACGGAGAAGTAGCCCTTCCCCCAACTGGCCACATCGTAAAGATCGGAAGCATCCTGAGTGGTCCAACGGTCGGTCGGTTCCCAGACCGTGTCCTTCTCTTGCGTCATCTTTGCGTTCAACTGCGCGGACTCCTTCTACCCTGACAACACCGGCACACCTCCACCGCAAGGGCAGACAGTCGCCTGTATCAGTTTCGGATGAAATGGCCGCTCCTGCAAGGGGATATTTCCCCAGGCTCGTGCAACAGGACCGTGACAGCGGATGTGCGAGCATGGTCAGTGATGCTGCGTCTGGCCTTGCTGCTGAGCTTTGCCCTCTATCTCGAAGCCGCTTCGGCGCTGGTGGAGTCGCGCGCCGAAGGCCGCTTTGCCCTCGATGGACAAGGCGAAACGATGCTCATCGACTTCCGCCCCGACAGCATCCGCGGCTGGAAGATCGCCAAGGCCCGGCTCTACCTCTACGTCGTGTCCGGACCGGCGCCGGCGCAATTGCCGGTCTCCACCGTCACCGTCAACTGGAGCGAAGACAAGCCCGCCGGGGCGGCCAAAGGCGCGTTCGGCAAGGGTGGATCGAGCCAGGTCTCCTGCGCCGTCAAGCCGCTGCCCCAAGGCTGGATCGAAGTGGAACTGCCCTCCGCCTTCCTCGAAGCCATGGCCGCCGGCAAGAGCTACGGGCTCGCCTGGCGCGGCGGGGCCACGCGCATCAACGGCCGTGCCCCAGCCTTCCGCCAGCCCTACATCCTGGCCGAAGGCGACCCTTCGCAATAGCCCGCTTCTTTCGTGAGCTGTTCTCCACCCCCTCTGCGCTAATGGGGGTGATGAGAAGCCTTACAATAGTCAATATAGGTAGTCCTCTGGAGAAACCATCCGCATGAAACACCAATGGATTCTGCGCACAGCGGCGCTGTTTGTGCCCCTGTGCCTCGGAGCGCAGAACTTGAGAGACTTCGAGAAGCGCGTCACCGAGTTCACCCTCCCCAACGGCCTGCACTTCATCGTGCTGCAGCGCCCGGAAGCTCCCGTCGTATCGGTGCTCACCCGCGTCGATGTCGGCGGCGCCAACGACCCCGCCGGCAAGACGGGCATCGCCCACATGTTCGAGCACATGGCCTTCAAAGGCACTGACTCGCTCGGCACCACCAACTGGCTCGCCGAGAAGAAGACCCTCGACGAGATCGAGACCATCTACGACAGGATCGAAGCCGAGAAGAACAAGGGGCCGCGCGGCTCCAAAGAGGTTATCGAGAAGCTGGAGAAGGAAGTGAAGGCCGCCATCGACAAGGCCAACAGCTTCGTCGATAAAGAGGCATACTCCCGCGTCGTCTCCCTGAATGGCGGCGTCGGCATGAACGCCGGTACCGGCGCGGAGTCCACCACCTACTTCTATTCCCTGCCCTCGAACCGCCTGGAGTTGTGGTTCCTGCTCACCTCCCAGGTCTTCAAGAACCCCATCATGCGCGAGTTCTACAAGGAGCGTGACGTCGTGCGCGAAGAGCGCCGCATGCGCGCCGAATCGAATCCCCAAGGCAAGATGGTGCAGCTCCTGTTGCAGACCACCTTCCTTGCCCATCCGCAGCGCAACATCATCGGCTGGGCCAGCGACATC
The DNA here is from genome assembly GCA_016789755.1 of Bryobacterales bacterium. Lineage (GTDB taxonomy): Bacteria > Acidobacteriota > Terriglobia > Bryobacterales > Bryobacteraceae > CADEFT01. Next base: position 9,573 of record JAEUQG010000025.1, on the reverse strand, counting down.
GAGAACCTGCGCGCCAAAGAGGCGCTCGAGTTCTACCGCAAATACTACGTTCCCTCGAACATGGTGATGGTCATCGCCGGCGACGTCGATCCGAAAGAAGCCAAGCGCCTCGCCGATCAATACTTCTCCACGCTGCCGTCGGGCACGCCTCCGCCGCGCGTCATCACCGAAGAGCCAAAGCAGGAAGGCGAGCGCCGCGCCGTCATCGACACCGAATCGCAGCCCATGCTGTTCATGGCCTACAAACGGCCCAACGGCTTCCATCCCGACGATGCGCCGCTCGCCGTGCTCGCCTCGGCCCTCGCCTCCGGGCGCACGGGCGTGATCTACAAGGAGATGGTGGAGCAGAAGAAGCTCGCCCTGTTTGCCGCCGCAGCCAGCAACTTCATCGGCGAGAAGTACCCCGGAGCGTTCCTCATGTACTCGGTGCCTGCCGTCGGCAAGAGCATCGAAGAGAACGAGAAGGCGCTCGAAGAAATCATCAACCGCGTGAAAAAAGAGAAGATCGAAGAGAACGTCATCCGCCGCGTGAAGACGCAGATCCGCGCCGGGCTTATCCGCGGCCTGGATTCCAACATGGGCATGGCGATGCAGCTTGCCGAGAACTACCAGCTCTACGGCGACTGGCGCAAGATGTTCACCCAGATCGACGAGTTGGAGAAAGTGACCGCCGCCGACCTGATGCGCGTGGCCAACACCTATCTGGTCGATTCCGGCCGCACGGTTGTCTATTCGCGCACTCCGAAGAAAGGGGACAGCAAATGAAATCCGCCATCCTGTTCGTAATGGCCGCATCGCTGGCAGCGGCGCAGACGCCCGCGCCCGCTCCCGCGGCGAAGAAGGCTGCCCCCGCCGCCAAACCCGCGGCCACGGCATCGAAGTCTTATAAGAGCCTCAAGTTTCCGCCCATGCGGGAGCTGAAGTTGCCCGACATCGCCACCTTCACGCTGCCCAACGGGATGAAGGTGTTCCTGCTCGAAAACCATGAGCTACCCCTGGTGCGCGGCTCGGCCCGCATCCGCACCGGCAACATCTTCGAGACCGCGCAGAAGGCCGGCCTCACCTCCATCTTCGGCGATGTGATGCGTACAGGCGGCACCAAGGATAAGACCGGCGATCAGTTGAACGAGTTGCTGGAAGGCATCGCCGCTTCGGTGGAAAGCGATGTCGGCGAGACCTCCGGCACGCTGTCCTTCAACACGCTCAAGGAGAACACGGACACGGTGCTCGCGGTGTTCCACGATGTGCTGACCGCGCCCGAGTTCCGCCAGGACAAGATCGACGTGGCCAAGACGCAGTACCGCGGCGTCATCGCCCGGCGCAACGACCAGCCGGGCGGCATCGCCGGGCGCGAGTTCAGCCGTCTGCTCTACGGGCCCACCACGCCCTGGGGCCGCATGATGGAGCATGAGACGCTGAACAGCGTCACGCGCCAGGACCTGCTCGATTGGCACAAGCGCTACTACTTCCCCGAGAACGTGCTGCTGGCGATTCAAGGCGACTTCAACACCGCCGGGATGCGCTCGAAGCTGGAGAAGCTTTTCGCCGGCTGGACGGTGAAGCAGCCCAAGGTGCCCGAATTCCCCGCGGTCTCGCACCGCCAGGCGCCAGGCGTGTTTCTGGCCGAAAAGAACGAGGTCACGCAGACCAACTTCCGCGTCGGCCATCTGGGCGGCAAGGTCAACGACAAGGACTATCCGGCCCTCAGCGTGATGGCCGATATCCTCGGCGCCAACGGCTTCTCCTCGCGCATGATGAAGAAGATCCGCAGCGATCTGGGACTCGCCTATAACGTCAGCGCCAACTGGAACGCCGAATACGATCACCCCGGCACGTTCACCATCGGCGGCAGCACGAAGTCGGAATCGACCGTCGATGCGCTGAAGGCGATCTACGGCGAAGTGGAGCGCATCCGGTCATCCGAGGTCACCGACCTCGAACTGCAGGAAGCCAAAGAGAGCACGCTGAACAGCTTCGTGTTCAACTTCGATTCGCCTTCGAAGACCCTGGGCCGGCTGGTGACCTACGAGTATCACGGCTACCCGAAGGACTTCATCTTCCAATACCAGAAGGCCATCGCGGCGGTGAGCAAGGCCGACGTGCTGCGCGTCGCCAAGGAGTATTTGAAGCCCGAGAACTTCGTCACCGTGGTGGTGGGCAAGCCTGCCGACTTCGGCACTCCGCTGTCGGCGCTGAACATGCCGGTGAACAAGATCGACCTCACCATCCCAGAGCCGAAGGCCGCAACGGCGAAGGCCGATGCCGCGTCTCTGGAGAAGGGGAGGCAATTGATGGCGAAGTTGCAGGCCGCCGTCGGCGGCGCCGATAAGCTGGCCGGCGTGAAGGACTACACGCACGTGGCGCAGGTGAAGATCGCGGCCAACGGAATGCAGGTGCAGCAGACCTCGAAGATCGTCGCTCCGGCGGCGCGCATCGAGCAGCAACTGCCCTTCGGCAAGATCGTCATCTACTCCGACGGCAAGGGCGGCGGGTTCATGATCGGGCCGCAGGGCCAGGCGATGGGGCTGCCTCCGCAAGCCATCAAACAGGCGGGCGAGGAGATGTTCCGGCTCTACCCTTCGCTGTGGCTCAGCGACCGCGACGCCGGCCGCACGGTGAACGCCGTGAACAACGACACGGTGGAGATTACCGACAAGAGCGGCAACTTCATCCGCATCACCTTGGATGCCGCCGGGTTGCCGGCGAAAGCCGGCTACCGCAACGCCGATGGATCGGAAGTAGAGGCCGTCTACGCCGACTTCAAGGACGCCGGAGGCATCAAGTTCCCCCATTCGATCAAGGTGAACCAAGGCGGCAAAACGGCCGCCGAAGTGACGGTTACCGAGTACAAAATCAATTCCGGGCTGAAGCCGGAGGATCTGGGACAGAAATAGATGCAGCGGCGCACATTCCTTCTTTCGCTGGCGGGCGCGCCGGCGTTCGGGCAATCGAAGCAGGAACGCGGGAAGAAGATTATCGACGAGGCGGTGACCGCCCTCGGCGGAAGAAGCTTCCTCGAAATGAAGGACCGCATCGAGGCCGGACGGGCTTACTCGTTCTACCGGGAACAGCTTTCCGGCCTCTCGCACGCGCGCATCATGACCCGTTATCTGACGCGGCCCGACCCGCCGCGCATCGACTTCTTCGGCCTGCGCGAGCGCCAGTCGTTCGGCAAGGATAAAGAGGATTATGCGATCCTTTTCACCGAAAAGGATGGCTACACGCTGACCTATCGCGGGGCGCGGCCGGTGCCGCCGGACATGAACGAGCGCTTCCGCGAGACGACGCGGCGCAACATCTTCTACATCCTGCGCCAGCGGCTGGGCGAGCCCGGCATGATCATCGAGCACGAGGGCAGCGAGATCGTGGACAACATGCCGGTGCATGCCATCACCATCACCGATGCCGAGAACCTCACGACCACGGTCTACTTCCACCAGAGCACCAGGCTGCCGGTGCGCCAGCAGTTCGTGCGGCGGGTGGAGAAGACCAAGGACCGCTTCGATGAACTGACGCGCTTTGCCAAGTACCGCGAAGTGGCGGGCGGCATCCAGTGGCCGTTCCAGATCACGCGCGAGCGCAACGGCGAGAAGATCTACGAGATCTTCGCCGAGTCGGTGAAGATCAACCAGGGCTTCGACGATTCCTACTTCGCGCTCTCCACCGGCATGAAGATGCTGAAGCCAATAAACTAGAGCGGATGCCTTCTCTGCCGCTGTGGAAGTGGTTGCTGGGCGCGCTGTGCGCGTTCAATATCGGCGTGGCCAAGACGGGGATGCCGGGGCTCGGCATTCTGGTCATCCCGCTGTTCGTGTTCACGGTGGGCGATGCGCGGCAATCGGCGGGGTGGCTGCTGCCGATCCTGATCAGCGCCGATGTGTTCGCGGTGTTCTACTACCGGCGGCACGCGGCGGCGAACCGGCTGTTCACGCTGCTGCCCTCGGTGATCGTGGGGATGGGCATCGGCGCTTACGTGCTGCGCTACGACGATACGGTGATCCGGCCGATTGTAGCCACCATCATCATCCTGATGCTGACGCTGTATCTGATCCGCAAGCGGAGCGTGAATCCGCTGCCGACCGAGGGCGCGTTCTATTCGAGCCTGTACGGATCGTTCGCCGGCTTCGCCACGATGGTGGCCAATGCCGCGGGTCCGATCATGAACGTGTACCTGCTGAGCAAGCGCCTGACGAGGGAGGAGTTCGTGGCCACAGGGGCGTGGTTCTTCTTCCTGGTGAATCTGACGAAGGTGCCCGTCTACGTGCAGCATGGGATGATCGACGGGCAATCGCTGGCCTTCGACGCGGCGATGCTGCCGGCAAGCATCGCGGGGGCATTGGCGGGGCGGGCTCTGCTCGAAAAGATCCCGCAGAAGGTCTTCGAGGTATCGGTGCTGGTGCTGGCCTTCATCGCCACGGCGGTGTTGTTCGTGCCGGCGAAGTAGGGATCAGGGTTTGGAGGCGAGGCCGGGCAGGCCGCCGAGCGAGGGGGCAAGGCGCACGGCGCGGACGATGGCGTTCGAGACGGCTTCGGCGGCGGCGACACCAAGGGCATCGACGGGAGCTTGTTTGCTGCCGGCGGAGAGGGCGATGACCACGTCGCCATCGGACATGGTCCACACGGGAGCGATGGAACGGGCCACTCCGATGGAGGCAAGCTGGGCCAGTTTGGTAGCCATGGGCTTCGAGAGCCTGGCGTCGGTGGCGACGACGAGGAGAGTGGTGTTGGCGGCCGAGCGGAAGCCGGCGCGATGGCCACGTTTCATGGCGGCGGCGCTGCCGATGAAGTTGAGGGAATCGGGCGCTTCGCGGGTACCGGCGAGGATCTGGCCGGTCTCGGGGTCGAGCACATCGCCGAGCGCGTTGACGGCGGCGAGGGCGGCGACGCGGACTCCGGCAAGTTCGCCATCGAGGAAAACGCAGGCCGAGCCGATGCCGGACTTCATGGCGGTGGCCATGCCATGGAGCTTGCCGACGGTGGCGCCCGTGCCCGCGCCGACTGCGCCTTCCAGGACAGGGCCGTCGTGCGCGGCAGCGGCGGCTTTCTCGCCCATCTCCCGCGTGGGGCGGGCGGCGGCGCTGCCGAAGGCGAGATCGTAGAGGATGGCGCCGACGACCAAGGGCACCCGGGCGGCGCCGGTGTAGAAGCCGACGCCCTTCTTTTCGAGGTAACGGCGGACGCCGCTGGAGGCTTCCAGTCCGAAGGCGCTGCCGCCGGCGAGGCAGACGGCATGGATGGCGCCGGTGACGTGGAGCGGGCTGAGGAGCTCGAACTCCTCCGAGCCGACGGCCGATCCGCGGACATCGACGCCGGCCACCGCGCCGCCTTCACAGAGGATGGCGGTGCAGCCGGTAAAGCCATCGGGATCGGTGGCGTGGCCGACCTTGATGCCGGCGATTTCAGTTAGTCCCTTGCTCATCGATGAAGTCCAAACACATGGGTATGGTAGCATCAGAATTTCACAGGACTAGAGGATTTGCTGGACTTTCTCAAGCCGCCGGTTCTTACCATCCAGGAATTTTTCCAGTTGACGGGGCGCGTGATTCTGAACCTGCCCCGGCGCCCCCACTACTTCAAAGACATCGTGCTGCAGATGGACATCATCGGCGTAGGCAGCCTGCCGATCGTGTTGTTGACCGGCTTCTTCAGCGGCGTGGTGATGGCGCTGCAGATGTCGCGGGCGTTGCAGACCTACGGAGCGGTGAGCCAGACGGGGCCGATTGTGGCCATCACGCTGGTGCGCGAGATGGGCCCGGTGCTGACAGCCATTGCGGCGGCGGGACGCAACGCGGCGGGCATTGCGAGCGAACTCGGGTCGATGAAGGTGACCGAGCAGATCGATGCCATGCGTGCGCTGGGCACGGATCCGATCCAGAAGCTGGTGAAGCCGCGGCTGATCGCCACCTGCGTGATGCTGCCGTGTCTGACGGCCATCGCGGACTTTGTGGGCATGCTGGGCGGCTTCATGATCGCCACGCTGCTGCTGCACTTGACTTCGGCCGAGTACTGGAACGGAGCGTACCGCGCGCTGGCCTACGACGACGTGGTGCAGGGGTTGCTGAAGCCGTTCGTGTACGCCATCGTGATCTCGCTGGTGGGCTGCTTCTACGGGCTGCGGACACGCGGCGGCACACAGGGCGTGGGGTTGGCCACGACCCAAGCGGTGGTGGTTTCCATTGTCTGGATCTTCGTGCTGAACGCCTTCATCACGAAGATCTTCGTGAGCATCTAGAAAGCAATGGGGGAATCCGTACTGCGCTTCGAGCACGTGACGGTGGCCTTCGACGGCGATCCGGCCATTGAAGACGTCAGCTTCTCGATCGATGCGGGCGAGAGCCGCGTCATCCTGGGCGCGGCGGCGAGCGGCAAGACGGTGATCCTGAAGACTGCGCTGGGGTTGCTGCGTCCCGATGAGGGGCGGGTGCTGCTGTTCGGCAAGGACATCACGGTGCTGGCGGAGCAGGATCTGTACGATCTGCGGGCGCGGGCGGGGATGCTGTTTCAGGAGAGCGCGCTGTTCGATTCGCTGACCATCGAGGAGAACGTGGCCTATCCGCTGGAGAACCAGAAGCTGGTGGATGTGCCGAACGAACAGGTGCGTCCGCGGGTGGCCGAGGCGCTGCGGTTCGTGGAGCTGGAGCATACGCTCGACAAGCTGCCGAGCGAGCTGTCGGGGGGCATGCGGCGGCGCGTGGGCATTGCGCGGGCGAACGTGACGGCGCCGCAACTGGTGCTGTACGATTCGCCGACGGCGGGGCTGGACCCGATCACGGCGAACAACATCATGGCGCTGATCGTGAAGGAACGGGACCTGCGGCATGCGACGACGATCATCGTGACGCAGCGATTCCAGGACGGGCAGATCATGGCGAAGTACCGCTATAACGCATCGGGCAAGACGCTGGAGCGGGCGGGGAGCAACGGATCGGGCGCGGTGCAAGGCCTGAAGTTCCTGGTGATGAAAGAGGGACGTCTGGTGTTTGAAGGCTCGGAGGAGGAATTACAGCAGTCGCGGGACGCCTACATTTCCAAGTTCGTTTTGCGACACTGAAAAGATCCACATGGCATCGGCGAGCAAAATCAGTTGGGCTAAATTGCGTGTCGGTCTCACGGCGATTCTGGCGCTGGTGCTGATCGGGGTACTGATCTACCTGCTGACGGGAACGAAGAGCCTGTTCTCGCGGGATGTGATTGTGTACACATACCTTGGGGATGCGGCGGCGGTGGCGGTGGGTGCTCCGGTGCGGATCAATGGGATCAACGCGGGGAGCGTGAGCGGCGTGCTGTTGACGGCCAACACGGACCCGCAGCGGAGCGTGCGGCTGGATCTTTCGATACAGGAAGACATGCTGGCGCACATTCCGGTGGATTCGCTGGCGACGGTGACGGCGGAGAACCTGCTGGGGTCGAAGTTCCTCAACATCCGCAAAGGGAAGTCGCGGGAGACGATCAAGCCGGGGGCGACGATTTCGGCGCAGACGTCGAAGGAGATCTTCGAGGTGATGGACAGCTTCTTTCCGCTGCTGACGTCGGCGCAGATCACGTTGCAGCGGATCGACAACATCATCGGGTTCATCGAATCGGGGCAAGGCAACATCGGCAAGCTGCTGAAGGATGTGTCGATCTACAACAGGATCGACGGGATTCTGGCCGAGGTGCACCGGACCACAGCGGCGGTGAACGCAGGCAAAGGCACGATCAGCAAGCTGCTGTACGACGATGCATTGCTCGACGACATCCGCACTCCGATCCAGCGCATGGACCGCATCCTGGCCGGGATTGAAGAGGGCAAGGGCACGGCCGGCAAGCTGTTGAAAGACCCGGCCATCTACGATGAGCTGCAGAAGAACCTGGTGCTGATGCGGCTGGTGTTGAACGACATCCAGGAAGGCAAAGGCACGGCGGGAAAACTGTTGAAAAGCGATGAACTGCATACGCAGATCGCGGGCTTGCTGAAGCGGATCGATGTGACGGTGGAGAAGCTGAACAGCGGGCAGGGGACGCTGGGACAGTTGCTGGTGAACCCGCAACTGTACGAATCGCTGAACGGCGTATCGAAAGAGATGCACGGCCTGATGAAGGATTTCCGGGCCAATCCGAAGAAGTTTCTGCATATCAAACTGGGCCTGTTTTGAGCACTCGCGAGCGGCTGCTGGTGGTGAACGCGGACGATTTCGGGTTCACGCGGGATGTGAACGATGGAATTGTGGAGGCGCACCGGAACGGGATTCTGACGGCGACGACGCTGATGGCGAACGGGGCCGAATTCGAGCATGCGGTGACGCTGGCGCGGCGGCATCCTTCGCTCGATGTGGGCTGCCACCTGGTGCTGGTGGGCGGGCATTCGCTGCTGGGGCGGGAGCAGGCGTATCCGCGCGATGTGGCGGGGCTGGTATCGGCCATGCTGCGCGGGCAGTTGGATGTGGAGGCCGAGTTGGATGCGCAGATCCGGCGGATTCTGTCGGTTGGGCTGCGTCCGACGCATCTCGATACGCACAAGCACACGCATCTGCATCCGCGCGTGCTGCATGCGGTGGGGAAGCTGTCGCATCAATACCGTATTCCGTGGGTGCGGCGTCCGTTCGATTACCCGATGCATGCCGGCGCCGTGCCGCTGAGCCGGCGTCTGCTGGCGCGGGGCCTGGGGTTCCTGCGGAACTGGTTTCACAGCGTGCTGAATTCCTATGGCTGCCGCACGACCGATCATTTCGCGGGCTTCGCGGTGACAGGGTTTTACGAGACTCCGGAACTGGTGGAGTTGCTGGGGCAACTGCCCGAAGGGAGCACGGAGTTCATGACGCATCCCGGCTTCTGCACGGCGGAATTGCAGCAGGCGCGCACACGGCTGAAGGAGACGCGGCAGAAGGAACTGGCGGCTCTGACGGCAAAGGAGACTCGGGAGGCCGTGGAACGGCGAGGCATCCGGATTGTGTCGTACCGCGAGTTATGAAAGCTGGGTCAAGCGGCTTTTCCGAGGACCGGGGGCGCGTCTTTTCCGCAGCAGCGTTTGAATTTGTTGCCGCTGCCGCAAGGGCAGAGAGCATTGCGCGGGGTCTGCGGTTCGACGGTCTGCGATTGTGTTGAAAGCGATGAATTGTGTTGCGTCTCGGGGGCTTCCTGTTGGGCGGCGGTTTCGCGGCCGGCAAGGTGACCCTGACTGAAGGCGGCTTCGATGACCTTCCACTGCGATTCGATGTCTTTATCGACGACCTTCTTTTCGGGCGTGGCGACGAATTTGAGGATGTTGAAGGCCGTGCGCATGCGGAGGGCGATGGGGGCGGCCTCATCGTGGATGACGCGGCGGAGGAGTTCGAGGGACGGCGCGGCGAGTTCGTTCATCCCGTCGCGAACGGCATCGATGTGGGCCTGGCGCGCGGCATCGAGGCAGAGGCGGAATTCGGGGATCGTGCGAAGCCAATGATGCACGGTGGTGCGATGAACGCCGGCGGCTTCGGCGGCGGCGGTGACGCTCCGGCCGCCGGACAGGGCCTGGAGGACATCGAGTTGACGTTGGGTGAGGGATTGCATAGGGCTCTCCTGGCGATGAGGGTAGCAGGCGAGGAGTTCCGATCC
>JAEUQG010000525.1 GCA_016789755.1 Bryobacterales bacterium | reverse complement strand
GGCGACGTTACCCGTGCCGCGTCCAGTGCCGGGGATGTTCTCGAAGGTGAGCTTGGGTTTTTCCTGAGTTTGGATTTGCGGAGGAGGGGGCGGGGGCGATTGCTTGGAGAGGCCGGAGCCGGGGGGCGGCAGGGGGGCCGAGGCGGGCGAACTGGCGGCGATTTGCGGGGCATCGGGGAGGGCGGCGGGGGCGGGGATACCGACTCGGGGTTTGGGGGAGACGGCGGGCTGGGCGGGCGCTTTCTTCATTTCGGGGCGGGGGATGAGGGTTTCGACGTTGAACTCGCGGCTGACTTCGCGGGTTTGCGGCGCGCGCTGGGTGAGTTCGCGGAGGATGCCGGGAGGCATGACGAGCGGGGTGACGTTGCGGGCGGCAACGTGGACATTGCCGCCGGGGCGGAGCGGGGCGGTTTCGATTTCGATGGTGGCGAGGAAGAGGGTGGCGATCAGGTGAAGCACGATGGAGACGGCGGCGGCGCGGATGAGCGGGCCGCGAGCAGGGGCTTCATCGAAGTAGAGAACGAGTTCGGGCTCGGGAGAGGAATGGACCGGGGAGTCTGCCAGAGACTTCATGGAGCAGATGCCAGAGTTTGAGCCACCAGGGATGCGTGCTCTTCAATCTTAGCAAGGATTCCGGTGGCGACCTCTAAGGCTTGTGAGGCCTGGAGCGCGCCGCAGGCGGGGGGCTGACGGGTTTCGATGGAATCGAGGAAGGCATCGAGCTGGGCTTTGAGGGGCTCGATCTTCGCGACCTGAAGGGTTTGGAAGGAGATTTTCTGTTCGGCTCCGACGGTGAAGACAGCGCCGTCCTGGCGGGAGTAGTCGATGGAGACGTACTGCGAGGGCTGGAAGAGACGCATTTTGCGGACGCGTTCGGTGCTGACGCGGCTGGCGGTGATGTTGGCGACGCAGCCGGAGGGGAAGGCGAGGCGGACGTTGGCGATGTCGACCTTTTTGGAAAGGATGGAGATGCCGGCGGCGCGGATCTCGCCGGGCTGAGCTTGCACCATGTCGAGGACGAGGTCGATGTCGTGGATCATGAGGTCGAGGACGACGTCGACATCGAGGCTGCGGGCGGTGAACTGGCTCATGCGGTGGATTTCGAAGAAGAGCGGGGTGGTGACCATCTTGCGGAGGGCGAGGATGGCGGCGTTGAAGCGCTCGAGGTGGCCGACCTGGACGATGCGGCCTGGGGAGGCATGGATGATGCGGCGGGCGGCGGCGAGATCGGAGGCGATGGGTTTTTCGACGAGGACATCGATGCCTTGGGCGAGGAGGGCGCAGGCGACATCGGCGTGGGAGGTGGTGGGAGTGGAGACGATGGCGGCATCGACGTTGCCCTGGAGATCGTGGAGGGAGTGGAAGACGGGGCAATTATCGGGTTGGGCGGCGAGGGCGGCGCGGCTGGGATCGGTGTCGAGGATGGCGGCGAGTTTGGCGCGGGGGTTCTCGCGGATGACGCGGAGGTGGTTTTGGCCGAAGGCTCCGGCGCCGACGACGGCAAGGCGAATGGGGTTCATCAGGCTTCCTCTTCCGGGGTGTATCCGGATACGGCGATGCCGGCCTGGTTGGCGGCGTCGAGCAATTCTTCACGGTCGAGCAACAGGGTGCGGGTGGCGTCGACGGCGAGCACGGTGGCTCCGGTTTCGCGCATGGCGGCGATGGTGCGGGGGCCGGCGACGGGGACATCGAAGAGCATGTGGCGGCGGCGGCGGGAGACTTTGACGAGGCTGATTTGGCGGCCGTTGGCGAGGGATGCGGCGCGGCGGAGCATTTCGTCGGTGCCTTCCATGGCTTCGACGGCGAGGCAGGCGCGTTCGGCGATGGCGACGGACTGGCCGATGTCGAAGGCGGCGAGGGCGTTGGCGATGCGGCGTCCGTAGTGGATGTCGCGCTCCTCATCGGAAGTGGGCTTGCGGCGGGTCATGGGGCCTTGGGCGGCAAGGAGTGGCTTGAGGAGGAAAGTGGAGTCGCGGAGTTGGATGCCTTCGCCGGCGAGGACTTTGGCGACACCGCCGATCAGGGCGTCGGTGTTTTTTTCGCGGAGGGAGAAGAGGAGTTTGGCGAGGCGCCAATCGGGGCGGATGGAGGAGAAAATCTGGACGTGTTTGACCTGGCCGGCCATGACGAGTTCGGTGACGCCTTCGGATTTGAGGATGTCGATTAGCTTGCTAAGTGCGCCGAGGGAGATCCAGTAGGTTTTCCAGGCGAGAGTGGCGATATCGGGGGAGGCTTCCTCTTCGATGCCGATGGCGACGACCTGGTGGCCGAGTTTGCGCGCTTCCTCTAGGGCGAGGATGGGGAAGCGGCCGTTGCCGGCGATGAGTCCGTATTTCACTTGATTACGCCGCGTTCGGAGGATTCGATGAAGGCGATGAGGTCGTCGATTTCGGGGCAGGGGGTGACTTCGGCGCGCACGCGTTCGATGGCCTGGGAGGTGTTGAGTCCGGCGCGGGTGAGGATACGGAGTGCTTTGTGGAGGGCGTGGATGGTATCGGCGGAGAAGCCGCGGCGTTCGAGGCCGACCTTGTTGGGGCCGAAGCTGCGGGCGTCGCGCGGAGTGGTGGTATTGGAGTAGGGGAGGACGTCGCGGGTGATGACGCTGTAGCCGCCGATGATGGAGTGTTTGCCGACGCGGCAGAATTGATGGACGCCGGAGAAGGCTCCGATGATGGCCCAGTCTTCGACGGTGACGTGGCCGCCGAGGGTGGCTCCGTTGGCCATGACGATGCAGTTGCCGAGGAGGCAATCGTGGGCGACGTGGGCATTGGCCATGAGGAGGTTGTCGTCGCCAAGGCGGGTGATGGCGCCGCCGGTTGCGGTGCCGCGATGGATGGTGACGAATTCGCGAATTTTGTTGCGGCTGCCGATGGTGGTTTGGGCGTGTTCGCCTTTGTACTTGAGGTCGGGTGAGGCGACGCCGATGACGGCATAAGGGAAGATGAGGTTATCTTCGCCGATGGCGGTGGAGCCATCGATGTAGACGTGGGCCATGAGGCGGGTGCGTGCGCCGATGGAGACGGGGCCATCGATGATGGAATAGGGGCCGATGTCGGCACTATCCGCGATGTTGGCCTGAGGGCTGACGATCGCGGTGGGGTGGATGGCCATGGCCTATGCTTGTGGGGTAACGGGATCGCCGAGGACGCACATGACTTCGGCTTCGGCGACGAGGGTATCGCCGACTTTGGCCTGTCCGGCCATGAGGGCGGCGTTGGAGCGGCGGCGGAGCACCTTCATTTCGATGCGGAGCGTATCGCCGGGCACGACGGGTTTGCGGAACTTGGCCTCTTTGATGGAGGTGAGGAGGACGGGGCGATTCTTACTGTCGGGGATATCTTTGAGGATGAGGACGCCGGCGACCTGGGCCATGGACTCGACGATCATGACGCCGGGCATGACGGGGTAGGCGGGGAAGTGGCCGATGAAGAACGGCTCATTGATGGTGACGTTCTTGATGCCGACGATGCGGTCGGGTTCGAGTTCTTCGATGCGGTCGACCAGAAGCATCGGGTAGCGGTGGGGGAGGATCTCGCGGATCCCGTTCACGTCGAGGATGGGCATGCAAACCCGCTATTATAACAGCGATGGACCCGATCCTTTCCTACGTGCAATCGAGACAGAATGAGCTGATTACGCTGATTCGCGAGATGGTGGAGTGCGAATCGCCGTCGGACGACGCGGCGGCGGTGAACCGCTTTGCCGATCTGGTGGCGGTGCGCGTGGCCGGATTGGGCAACGTGCGGACGTTCCCGGGGGGGCGGTTTGGGAAGAACATGCAGGTGGAGTTTCTGCTACCGGGGTTGAAGAAATCGGGGCAGATACTGGCGCTGGGCCATTCGGACACGGTATGGCCGATGGGGACGTTGAAGGCGATGCCGTTCAAGGAAGAGAAGGGGCGGCTGTGGGGTCCGGGGGTGCTGGACATGAAGGCGGGGGTGGCGTTTTTCATTTTCGCGATGCGGGCGTTGCGCGATTTGCATATTGAAGTGAAGCGCAAGGTGGTGTTGCAGTTGAACTCGGATGAAGAGGTGGGGAGCGATTCGTCGCGGGCGTTGACGGAGAAGATGGCGAAGAAGAGCCAGGCGGTGCTGGTGTTGGAGCCGGGGACGGGATTGCAGGGGAAGCTGAAGACGGCGCGGAAGGGCGTGGGTGTGTATCACGTGCAGGCGAAGGGCGTGGCGGCGCATGCGGGGGTGGACTTTTCGGCGGGGGCGAGCGCGATTGTGGAGTTGGCGCGGCAGATTGAGAAGATTGCGGGGTTCACGAATTTGAAGGCGGGAACGACGGTGAATCCGGGGGTGATTCGGGGCGGGACGCGGTCGAATGTGATTGCGGCCGAGGCGCATGCGGATGTGGACATACGGATTGCGAAGCTGAAGGATGCGGCGGGGTTGGAGAAGAAGTTCCGGGCGTTGAAGGCATTCGATAAGCGGTGCAAGATAGCGGTGACAGGGGGATTGAACCGGCCGCCGATGGAGCGGACGAAGGAGATCGGGGAGTTGTTTTTGAAGGCGAAGAAACTGGCGGCGGAGTTGGGGGTGAAGATTGAGGAATCGATGACGGGGGGCGGGTCGGACGGGAATTTCACGGCGGCGATCGGGGTGCCGACGCTGGATGGATTGGGGGCGGTGGGGGAAGGGGCGCATGCGAGCCATGAGAGTATTCTTGTGGATCGGATAGCGGACCGGACGGCGCTGTTGGCGAAGCTGGTGAGGGCGTTGTAGGGGGGAAGAGCAGAAGCTTGGCCGTCATGATCGACTCGGGCTATCGTGGCTATTCGTCCCACAATGTTTGCTCAACCCGCAGTTCCCAGGCTGCCCCTATTATGCGCGAAATCCCGTTTTATGATCCGGAGACCTATGAATAGAAACTGGCGCGATGTGGAAGGAGCAGAATGGCTTTATGCAGCACACCCAGACTTTGCCGGCACAAATATAAGATGCATCGAGTTAACATTGAATCGGACCGGTGAGTCCCACGCGCTCTGGGCCTTGGAGTATCAGGGTGAGGGATTTCTGCTTAGGACTCACTTTAGCAAGATTGAAGATGTAACCATTGAGTGGGCAGCACTCTCCTCTCAGATTGATGAGCTCGATGTGGTACGCGATGGGGCTGCGCGCACACTAGACGCTCGCGCCGGAACAAGTACAGTGTTACGTGTTGTCTGTGGAAACATCAGCCTTTCGGGAGGTGCTGTATGGCGTTGAATGAGGCGGACATAGTTTCCAGAGATGATTTTTCTACAGTCCGAGGCTATGAAGAGCTTGCGAGATGGTGGGGCAGTGCCAAACCAAGCGCCAAGTGGTATTTCACCGACAGCGAGATCCTGCGCATTACCATACGTCGCGGGTCGTGCACCATGGATATTTACGCTTTTCGATATGGTGAGATTCGCGACAAAGTCAACCGGTACCGCATCGACAAACACTGCATAGTGACGTTTTGTTGCGAAGGCATCATAAACTTGCACCTTGAGGATTTTTCTGTTCAGAATGTGCTGGACGGAATTCGAGTTACCCTTGAGCAGGGGGTCTACAGGATCGAACTATTTCCAGCATTCGGCATCGGAGGCTGGGTCACCACATCGGGGTGTTCGATTGCGGTGAGCCCGTTATTCGAAGATAGTAAGCATCGCATAAGCACCACGCCGCAATAAGAATTGGTTTATTACGATCATGATTATCGGGAGCGTCTCTGTGAACAGATCGGGGCAACCGTGACAGATGCGTGGGCGAATGCAACCGGATCGCGAAGACTGCGGGCGGGGTGACGACGCGGTACCTCGTGGATGATCTGACGCCGACGATGCAATTCGGCGAGCCGGATTTTTCGTGCTTCAATTTCCAAACCATGAGCAGGCGGACCAGACAAAGCCCCCAGTCCACGGATACCCAGGAACCGAAACATCTGGTACGTTTCGCGCAGGCTGGGGTGCATCTGGCTGGCCCAATAAATCGAGCCAGTTCTCCCCGTGCTCAAGGACGCTTTTGCCAAACACCTCCACAGCCTTGCCGCCTGCCATTGCTTTCTCATATGCGGATTCCGCATCGGAGGCAACAAGGAGGATGAGATCTTCCTCTACCACAGCGCAGTCCTCATCAGGTGAGACTGCCTCGACGCTACGAAGACGGCGTGCGTTGGAAGATGCCGAGCCAGAAGGCTTTGCCGCCGGGTAGTTGGTGATCGCGGTGGTGAGTGAGTTGGAAGCCGCTGGTGAGCAGGCGGTGAGTGAACTCGGTTGGATCGATGAGGCTGAAGTGCTGCCGGAGCGTCTGGATGGAAGCGAAGGGCGTGGGGGAGACGCCGGGTTCGGTGGTGCTGGGCAATTGGAGAACCACGGAGAGGCTGCCGGCGGGGGCGACGAGCGAGAGGGCGTTGGTGAGGCAGCGGCCGGCGCCGGCGTGCTCGAAGATGAGGGCGGCATGGACCATGCCGACGGGAGCGATGTCGAGGGATTCGGCTTGGAGATCGGCGCAAAGCAGGGTGAGGGGCAAGGCGGGGTAGCGGGCGCGCACGGCGTCGAGATAGTGGGGGTGGATGTCGATGCCCAGAATGCGCGCGGTGACGGCGGGATCGATGCGGTCAAGGCCGTTGCCGCCGGCAATGCCGAGGATGGCGAGGGAGCGGGGACGGCAGTAGGCCAGGGCTTGGGCGAAGAGATCGGCCAAGGCGTCGAGTTGGCCGACCGCGGGCGCGGACATGTGACCTTCGTAGTCGGAGAGCGGGACGTCGAGCCAGGGATTCGCCATTAGACAAATCGTAACCGATGGAGAGATTGCACTGGAGATGGTTTCGGCATATGATGATGCAAACAACTCAATCAGGAGGCCGATTCCCATGCGATCTGCGTTGCTGGGCGTTCTCTGTCTGTCTTTCTCCCTTGTCCCTGCCGGTTCGGCCGGGATCATCCCTGTGGTCTACGAAGGAAATATCATTGAAGGTCTGCCGGGCGACCAGGGGTTGCCGTTTTTTCTGAGCGGCAGTCCGAACAATCTGCGCTTGC
>JAEUQG010000516.1 GCA_016789755.1 Bryobacterales bacterium | reverse complement strand
GGGACGGGGGCTCCGGAGCCTTCGGCATACGGCTTTGACGACTACCGCACGGTGAATGGGAATGGGGCGTCTTTCGACGACCGGGACGAGACGTTTCGCCACCGCTCGACCGAGGCGTTTGTCGATGAGACCATCCGTTTTCTGGGTGCGAACCGGGGGCGGCCTTGTTTCGTCAACTTGTGGACGATGCTGCCGCACGCCTTGTTGGTTCCGGCGGAGGAAGACATGCGGGCGTTCATGAGGTATGGGCCGCAGACGAAGCGCTTCCAGGGGGCGCGCACGATCTACTATGCCTCAGTGGCGGCGCTGGACCGTGCTTTCGGCCGGCTGATGGGGAAGTTGGACGAAATGGGCTTGGCGGAGAACACCATTGTGCTGTTTTCCTCGGACAACGGCCCGGAGGAGATCTTCATTTCCAATGCGGGGCACAGCGGCGTCGGATCGCCGGGGCCGTTCCGGGGGAGGAAGCGAAGCCTGTATGAGGGAGGCGTGCGCGTTCCGGGCATTGTGCGCTGGCCGGGGAGAGTGCCGGTGCGGGTGGATTCGACGAGCGTGATGAGCGCTGTGGATTATCTGCCTTCGATGGCAAAACTGGCTGGTGTGAGTGCGGGAGAAGGGGATGGCGAAGACCGCAGCGCGGTGCTGCTGGGGAAAGCGTCAGCGAGGCGGAAGCCGCTTTATTGGGAATGGCGTTTCAATATCGCGGGGCATGTGTCGAATATCAGTCCCATTCTTTCGATGCGCGACGGGGATTGGAAGCTGATGATGAATCCGGACCGCAGCAGGGTGGAGCTTTACGACATTCCACGGGATCCGATGGAGATGCAGAACCGCGCGGGGGAGAAACCCGAGGTGGTGGCTCGTTTGTCGGAGAGGCTGCTGGCGTGGCAGAAGACTCTGCCTGCGGGGCCGCGCGATCCGTCGGCGGGCCGGAACGACTATCCTTGGCCGAAGTAGGCGCTATTTGGAGCGGAAGATTTCGCTCAGGACGGCGAGTTCGACCAGATCGCGGAAGCCGCCGCCGCGTGCGGCGAGATCCCTCGTGATGCGTTCGATGCGGGGGCGGTCGAGCGGTTCCATGCGGCGGCCGGTGGCGTAGGCGAGCAGTTTCCCGGTCAGCATGCGCGCGAATTGGGGCTGATTGGCGACGAGAATTTTCTTCAGTCCCGAGACATCGGTGAAGGTTTGCCCATCGGGCATCGTGCCCGAGGAATCGACGGGGATGCCGGGTTTGTAATGAGTTCGCCAGGCGCCGATGGGATCGAAGTTTTCCAGGGCAAAGCCGGGTGGATCGATCTTCCGGTGGCAGGCAAAGCAGGTGGGCGTGTCGCAATGTTTGGTGAGAATGTCGCGCATGGTCTTGGCTCCGCGAATATCGGGATCGATGGCAGGGACGTTGTCCGGCGGTGGAGCGGGGGGCGTGCCGAAGATGTTTTCGAGCAGCCATACGCCGCGCGTGACCGGCGAGGTTTCGATGCCGTTGGCGCTGACGGTGAGGATGCTGCCATGACCGAGCAAGCCTCCGCGCCGCGGGTTATCGAATTCGACAAGCCGGAAGTGTTGGCCGCCTTCGGCAGGGACCCTGCCGGCGATTCCATAGAGCTTGGCGAGGGGCCGATTGAGGAACGAGTAGCCGCCGTCGAGGAAATGGCGGATGGGTTCGTTGCGCTCGAGCAAATGGCGGGCAAAGAGCCGTGTCTCTTGCTTCATGGCGTTCTGCAGATCCAGTCCGTAGAAGCGCTCGAAGGAATCGCGGTCGGGGGGCATGTCGCCGAGGCTGCGGAGGTTCAACCAGCTATCGAGGAATCCGGCGACGAAGGCTTCCGAGCGAGGATGGGCCAGCATGCGGCGCGTCTGGGCACGCAGTGTTTCGTTGTCGAGCAGCGCGCCGGCCGAGGCATGGCGCAAGAGCTCTTCGTCGGGCATGGAGGACCAGAGGAAATAGGAAAGGCGTGAGGCGAGCGCATGGGCGGAGAGCCGGCCGGCGGGGCCGGTTTCCGATTCGGCGAGGTAGAGAAAAGCAGGCGAGCAGAGAGCTGCTTTCAATCCATCCTTGAGGGCGTCGAAGGCGGATGAGCCGGCTTTGCGGCGTGCGGCGACCACTTGCATCAAACGATCGACTTCATCCGGACGGGCGGGACGGCGGTAGGCTCGGGTGGCGAAGCGGTGGAGGATTTCGCGGGTGCGTGGCTCGGTGAACGGAGCGTCGCCAAGAACGATGCGGCGCGAGGAGGGCGGCCACGAATCGTAGAACGGACCTTCGATGCGCACTTCGTGAATGCGGATGTGGGGCATGAAGCCGTGTTGGAGGATGAGCGGGCGCGCGGGGTAGATGCGAGGCTCGGCGGTAGCGCGCACGGCTTCCGGCAGCAGGTCTTTGTGGCGGGCGATGATTCGGGTGAACGCACCGCGGCCGTTGATCATGCCATTGGGGAAGACGAAGCGCGGGGTGTAGCCGGCATCGAGCCAGACGCGGAATGTTTTCCATTCCGGGCCGGCATCGCCGAGGACGGTTTCGGCCAACAGCGGTTCGATCGGCTGCGGGTGATGGAGGGGGCCGGCCTTCTCATTGCCGGGGACGACTCCGAGGCGGAACGGTTCTTCCGGATCGAGTTTGATGATGTCGGCGTTGTAGGGATGGCGCCGGTTCTTCGCTTCGGCAAGGACACGGATTTCGTAGAAGCCGTCGGCGGGGACCCCCTTGGAAAACGCTTTCAGCGGTCCGTAGGCGCCTTCGTGCTGGACCGACTGCATGGTTTCGTACAAGCAGAGATAGCGCTGCCCGTAGACGGCTTTGTGCGCGTAGTCCAGTTCCTGCTGCTGGCGGAACTCGCTGTTGAACGTCCAGGTGCGGGTTTCGGGCTGCGTATCGAGCCGGAGCGCTTTCTCCACGATCTGACCGGCAGCCGACAGGTACTGGTCGAGCAGATAGCCCGATGTGACCAGGGTGTCGCCGATGTTGTCCATGTTGGCGGCCATCTGGTCGCGCGGGAAGGCGGCGCCGGGGTCGAACATGATCATGTTCATGGCGAACAGATCGCCGATGGTGTTGAGATACTCGCGTTTGTTGAGACGCCGCAGCACGGTGCGCCCGCCGGTGCTGGATAGTTTGGCGTGCCCCCCGGCAACCCATTTGGTTAATGCCGCGATGGCGGATTGCTTTTCGGTGGCGGTTGGCTGCTTTGCCTTTGGCGGCGGCATGTGGCTCAGATTGAGCTGGTCCACCATGTCCTGCAGGAGGATGAGGGTATCGGGATCGGCGGGAGGCAATTGCAGCCGGTCGAAGCGGCGCTGCGCCATTTGCGCGCGCGCACCATGACAGGACTCGCAGTACTGCGAGACGAAGGCACGGAACTGATTGGCATCCTGGGCGGCGGCGGAGGCGGCCAAGGCAAGAGCGGCAAACAGGCGGCTCACGTGCGCACGGTCTCCAGTCCGGTCAGCGTTCCGGTGCTGGTGCCGAACCTGGGCGTTTCCACGCCGAAGTGTTGGAGCATGGTGAGGAAGAGATTGCAGAGTTGGGTGCGGCTGGAACCGGATTGGGGATAGGCTTTGTGCTGGCCGTGGCGGAATCCGCCGCCGGCGAGGATGACGGGGAGGTTCGAGTTGGTGTGGGAATTGGCGTTGCCCATGCCGCTGCCGAACAGGACCATGGTGCGATCGAGGAGGGTTGCGCCGCGATCGTCGATGGACTTGAGTTTGGCCAGGAACCGGGCGAATTGCTGCATCTGATAGAGCTCGAGTTTGAGCAGATCGTCGATGTTTTCCTGTAACTGGCCGTGGTGGGAAAGCGCGTGGTAATCCTTCTTGATGCCGAGGGCGGAGGCGAGGAAACCGCCGGCGATTTCGAGTGTGAGAATGCGTGTGGAATCGGTTTGGAGAGCCAGGGCCATCAAGTCATAGAGGACGGGCAAATCGGGGACCATGCCTTTGTTGTCCGGCTCGGGGATGGGGGCGGATGGTTTGGGGACCTCGGCCCAGGTGCGGTTCAAGGCGATCTGCTGTTCGACGTCGCGCACGGCGGTGAAATATTCGTCGAGCTTCTGCTGGTCGCGCTTGCCTAGATCGCGGTTGAGGGATTGGGCATCGCCTTTCACCGTATCGAGGATGGAGCCGTGCAGGCGGAAGCGGTCGCGGGCGCGGTCGAGTTCGGCGCCCTGCTCGCTGAGGAACAACTTGCGGAACAGCTCTTTGGGCCCTTCGATGGGGGGGACGCGCATGCCGCTGCGGGTCCAGCACATCATACAGCCGCCGTGGATGCCGTCCTGGGATCCGATGGCGAGGGAGGGGAATCGGGTTGCGCCGGCGACGGATTCGGCGGCTCTCTGGTCGAGGGAGATATTGCCTTCGGGCATGCCTTTGGCGTCGACGGTGCGGACGCCGCTGAGGAAGGAATGAATGGCGAAATGGCCGCCTTTCACGCCGTGGTCGAGGCCGGAGAGGATCGTCAGGTCTTTGCGGTGCGTGCCGATGGGGGCGAGGAGCGAGGGGAGGTCGTAGGCGGGTCCGGTTTGTTTGGGGAAGAACGCGGAGGGGTAGAAGCCGAGGGCGTTGCCGATGCAGACCATGCGGCGGGGCGGCGGTGCGGCGGCGAGGGCACGAGGGAGGAGGGATTCGAGGACCGGCAAGGCGAGTTGGACGCCAGCGGCACGCAGGAAGAATCGGCGATGAGGAGAGTGCGTCACGGTGGAAGGGCCCCTTGAGGGTGGATTATTTCATTTTGCGGGGCTGGGCGCAAGGTAAGGGGGATGGTTGTGTTGACATATCAGTTTCGGGGGAACTGATGTATCAGACTTCAGATCACAGGCTGGTTACTGAACAGTGTTCTCCTGGTTGGGGTGTACAGGAAGGTAGCGATAGGCGATATGGGAGGGAGGGTGTTGCGTACTAACTTCGATTACTGTAATATTGGCTACAAGTTGTTTATTTTATGATGTTTGCAGGATTGTGTCTGGTATCGATATTTTTTCTTGACAATGCGTTGTATACAACGTTAAGATCTACTTTCCACATACGGAAGGTGGCTAGTTGGTCACCCCGCTAAACCAGCTAGAGAGGGTCCGAGCATGACCTTTCAGATCGGTGAACGCGTTGTTTATCCCAATCACGGAGTGGCAGTGATTGAAAACATCAGCGCACGTTCTTTCGGAAGCCAATTCGAGCGCTTCTATCTCTTGAGGATCAGCGCCAGCAGGATGACGGTGATGGTGCCGTTCAGCCATGTGTTGGATGTTGGTCTTAGGAAAGTAACCAAAGGGACTGAGATCACGAAGGTCTTGCAGTTTCTGGCGACGGGGAAACCCAAGCATTGCCAGGACTGGAAGGACCGGTTCAAGGAGAATTCGGACAAGATGCGGTTCGGCAGTCTGCTGGAGACGGCAGAGGTTCTGAAGTGTCTTCTGATTCTGCAGAAGGACAAGCCACTGTCGTTCCGGGAGAAGAAGATGCTGGACCGGGCTCGTCACATGCTGTTGACGGAGACGGCGATCGCCCGCAACACGACGGAACTGCTGGCGGAGGATATTCTGAACGAAGCTTTGGCCAAGAGCAGTTTGAAGATGCCTGAAGCGCTGTAAGCGGCGCTGGAACTGAGATTTGGAAACCGGCCCGGACGTCCATGGACGTTACGGGCCGGTTTTGTTTTTGAGAGGATAGAGCTCCGCATTTCAAGGAAGTCCATGGCTCACATTGTGAAGATTTTTGTGGCATCGCCGGGGGACGTGGAGGCCGAGCGGAATCACGTCTCCGATGTGGCAGCGGCGTTGAACCGAAACATGGCCGATGAGCGAGGCACGCGTTTTCAGGTAGTGGGTTGGCGAACCGACGTGCGCGCGAGGCTGCACGAAGGAGGGCCGCAAGGGGCGATCGACGAAGATCTGCGGATTCCCGAGTGCGACATTGTGGTTGGCATTTTTTGGAAGCGCTTCGGCCAGCCTCTGGCTGAGATGGGAGGGGAGACGGGGACGCAGCACGAGATTCGTTCGGCGGTCGCTGCCTGGCGTGCAACGAAGAAACCGGAAGTAGTTGTTTGCTTCAACCGGGCACCCTTCGCTCCGGATGGGGTAGCAGACCTGGAGCAGATGATGCGGGTGATGCAGTTCCGCGATGAGATTCCTGGGCTCTGGATGGAGTACAAGGGCGCCGATGAGTTTCGGGAAAAGATCCGCGACTGGCTGGAGAAATATCTCCGGGAGCATTATCCGGTGGTGCAGGCGCAAAAGGGGCCGATGGTGGCGGGCGATCCGGAGCGGTATATCCGAGCTTTGAAAGAGGAGAACTCGTACTTCGATGTACAGGGGCTGAAATTTGGCGACAGCAAGGCCTACCGCTTTCCCATTGACGAGTACTACATTCCGCTGACCACAGTTGCCCGGGGGGCGGTGGAAATGCGCGGTGTGTCCCTCTCTTTGTTCGATGCACTGAGGACGCACCGGAGGCTGATGGTGGTTGGCGATCCGGGATCGGGGAAGAGCACGTTCCTGCGCCGTGCCGCCTACCAGGCTTGTGCGGAGTATTCGCAGGGTGGTCCGCTTCCTCTGAAGATTGAAGCCTCAGTGCTCGCCGAGTTCATTTTGCGAAAGCGGAAGGAGAAGTCAGGGCCGGCGGACGCAGCGTCACCGGACTGGATTCCGGTATTTGCGGGAGCGCAGTGCGAGGAGAAGAATCAAGCGCTTTCGGAAGACTATTTCCGTGCCGCGCTCAAGTCGGGCAGATGTCTAGTCTTGATCGACGGGATGGATGAGACGCCCGATGAATTGCAGCGGCAGCGGCTTGCCAGACTCCTTCAAGAGGCGGCGAGGGCCTATGACGGGTGCCGGTTTGTTTTGACCTCCCGTCCCGAAGGAAAGCACTCGATTGACGGTTTTGAGGAGGCAGCGATCTCCGACCTGGAGCCGGACGCGATCCGTGCCTTCCTGGCCAAACTGGCGCGACTTCTGTATTCCACTGACGAGGTCCTTGAGCGGAAATTCCTGGACGAGTTGGAACGCGCGGTGGGCGGACGGCGAGAGATTCGCAAACTGACGCGCAATCCGGTCATGCTGACGGCGCTTGTGGTCTTGCAGCACAACAATGTGAGGCTGCCGGAGAAGCGCGCGGATTTGTACGGCGCGATTTTGGGTTGGTTGTCCAAGCAGCGCGCGAAGCCGGACCGGTTGCCCGCGGAGGTGTGCCTGCTGCGCTTACGCGAGTTGGCCTTGCAGATGCAGAACCACGAGGGGGGACGGCGGAATCAAGTGACGATGCCATGGGCAGGAGACAAGTTGGCGAGGAGCTTCGGCGGACGGCGGGAGGAGGCCGAGCGGTTTCTCCGCGCCGAGCAACTCGACAGTGGAATCGTAGTGAGCCGCGGCAACGAGATCGCCTTCTGGCACCTGACGTTTCAGGAGTACCTGGCGGCAATGGAGATTACGGGCTGGAAGGATGAAGATCTGCACGAACTTCTGCTCGGGAATGGCGCAAAGATCTATCAGCCGGAGTGGCGCGAAACCGCGCTACTTTGCGCGGCGCTGCTGTACAATGTCGGTCCTCCCAAGGTCGAGGCGCTGGTGAAGAAAGTGCTGGATGGAATGGGGAATCACCCAACCCTTGCGGATCGTGCCAGGTGTGTGGGTTTGATTGGATCGTTGCTGCCCGACCTTATCGGCTACCAAGTGGAGGATGCCCGTTACGCTGAGTCGCTGCGGCTCGTGATGGACATCTTCGACAAAGAGAAGTCGCAGAGCGTTCCATTCGATGACAAGCTAAAAGCGGCGGAGGCCCTGGGTCTGGCGGGTGACCCCAGGCTAGGGAAACTGGAGTGGGTGACGATTCCAGAGACCAGGAACTACTGGATCGGGGCACAGAGTAGAGATCCGCGCGGGCGGAACTACGATCAGAACGCATTCGGCGATGAAGCGCTTCGACAAGTGACGCTGCCCGCATTCCAGATCGGCAGGTTCCCGGTGACGGTGGCCCAGTATCAGGCATTCGTGGAGGAGGGAACTGCGCTGGACCGTGAGCCCTACCGGTGGGAGGAGCAGTTGGAGCATTCCAATTGGCCGGTAGTCGATGTCACGTGGCATCAGGCAACGGCATACTGCGCATGGGCAGGAGGGAGGCTCCCAACGGAAGAGGAATGGGAACGCGCCGCCCGCGGTCCGGACTGTACCAGATACCCTTGGGGCAACTCGGACATCAACCCGTCAAGAGCCAACTACGCGGGAAGTTCGGTCGGGCATCCGACCCCTGTGGGGCTGTATCCGGGCGGGGCGAGCGAGGAGGGCGTGTGCGACATGATTGGAAACGTGTTGGAGTGGACGGCGTCCGAGTGGAGCAAGGCAAGCGGACTGTATGTGTGGAGGGGTGGTTGTTTCTGCTTCGGCCCTTCCAGCGCACGCTCCGCCTACCGGTACGTGAACTTGCCGAGTGGCCGGTATGACTACCTAGGCTTTCGGATTGCACGGAATCTCTGAGCCTCCTCCGTTCCGGCATGTGTGGCGCGCTTTGCTTTTACGAAAGCGTTAGCGCCGACTCTCCCTTGGGGAGATCGAAGGTGACAATCAGTCCGGCGCTATCGGCTTTCCATTCGACCTTGCCTTGGGCACGGATCTGGCTCACACGTTGGGTGGCTAGTTTCAGTGTGAAGCCCGGGCAGGCGAACGGAGCCTTGAAGCGAATGGTATTTCCATCGCGGGCAATCGCGGTGAGTTCCTTCGCCGCCCAATAGCGGGCGATGTCGCCCACCTTCATCCAGGCAATGCGATCTTTGTAGCCGGCCATCAGCCGCTCATGGATTTTCTGCAGTGTGTGGTATCCATCCTTTTTGCCGTTGCAATAGATGCCCGGCCAATGACAAAGCATGATGGCCGGCTCGCCGCGGCGAATGACCTCCGGCATGCGGCCGCCTTGCAGATCGGCGGTGATGAACTTGTCGAGGGTTGGGGTTTCCAAACCATCCCAGCCGCCGAACCAATCTCCGGTGCAGCCGATGATGGAGACCACGCAGCGTGGATCGGCGGTGTGCAAGCCGCTGACATTCTCGACGCGAGGAGCAACGCTGCGGGCATCCTGAAAGGCGTGCCGGAAGTAGTGGGGAATCTCGGTCTGGTAGACGTCCTTGCAGGCCTGGAGCGTGGCCTTGGAGAGGTTGACGAGATTGCGGCCGGCAAAGCCACCCGGGGTGGTGTGGCCTTCGCACGGGAGGCCGGCGTTCTTGAGGATGCGGAGCGCATAGCCGATGTAGTCAGCCAGTTCGTCGACGGATTTGTTCTGGCTCCAGCCGAAGTTTTCCATGAACGCTTCGGTGCGCTGTGGGAAGGGCCGTCCGGTTTTGGTGTCGATGGCCCAGGTATGGGTAATCATCTCGGGGTGGATGTCC
Organism: Bryobacterales bacterium; assembly: GCA_016789755.1. Lineage (GTDB taxonomy): Bacteria > Acidobacteriota > Terriglobia > Bryobacterales > Bryobacteraceae > CADEFT01. Next base: position 18,518 of record JAEUQG010000516.1, on the reverse strand, counting down.
CAATTGGGAGCGATGAGCGTGCGCACCAAGTGGAGGCTATCGTTGAGTTGTTTACGGCTCCAGCCGGGCATGTCGCGGTCGACCCAACCGACGCAGGCGGGATAGGGAACAATGCTGTACTTTCCTTTGACGCCGTTGGTGCGGGTCCACTCGCCGAACTCGCGCACGAAGCTATCGGGGATCTCGCGGGGCAGGCTGCGCCAATCCTGCTTGTATCGGTCGGGGTAGGCTTCGGCGAAGTGGGGGATGCCGAAGTGAGCGAGGTTGACGAGGCAGGTGGAATCGTCGATCAACAAACTGACAGGGACTTTGCCGCCGGGGTTGACGACCTCCACGGATGGATCGCGTTGGGGCCGCTCCCCCAACTCCTGCGCGAGGCCGGCCGCGGCCGACAATGCCAGACCGGCAACTTCCCTTCGAGTCATTTTCATACCTATTCCTATTGTTCCCAAACTCGGAGCGCCTGTCCGAGGGAATCGGCCTGGCGCGGCGACGCGCCGAACAGCTTGTAGATGGCGGAAGTGAGGCGGAAAGGCTCCGGCAGCGGGGTGAGGGACACAATCTCGCGCGGAGCAACCATTCCGGCGACTTCGGCCAGATCGGTGATGCGGAGGACGTTCAACAGGGGCGGGCCCTGCCAGTGCGAGCCCGGTGGGTCGTCGAGTATCACGCGTGTAATTCGCGGGTCGATGGCGGCGGCGTGAAGGGCAAGGCCGCCCATCGCTTTTCGTCCGTAGAGGGAGATGGAGTTGAGCGGCAACTTCTCCTGTTCGAGCAGGAAATCGACCGAGCGCAGCGCGTCCCACAGTTGCATCGATTCCACGGTGGCTCCCAGCAGGGCCGCGGTCATCTGGGTGGCGGCGAAGCGGAAGTTGGTCATTGGGTAATCGACGGCGCGCGGATTGATGACCAGCACCACATGCGTGGAGAGGGCGGAGAGGAGGTGGTCGTAATCGACCGAGAACACGATGTCGTCCTTGCCCTTCAGGTAGATGAGCGCGCGCTGGCGGGCCTTGGCGTCGCGCGGCACGAAGAGTTCGCCGTGCACGCGGATGTTGCTTTCGGTGGTGAACTGCACGCGGAAGGAATCGGCGTAGTTCTGAGTCCACATTTTGTGCTCGGCCTTCCAAACATCGAACGGCTGTTTTGTCTTGGGGAAGGCGCGGTAGACCTGGGCGCGCAAGGCTTGGGTGAGGGCTGTTTTTCGCGTGTTCCATGCGGCGGCGGTGGAAGGGGCGCTGAGCTTCGGGAGGGGAAGGAAGCTGCGGTGAATGCCCTCGTTGCGGGCGTCGGCGGGCAGGGTTTTGAGCACGCGCAGGGCCGCGGCGGTCTCGCGATCGAACTGTGGCTCGCGGTAAGGCGTGGTGTCGTTGCGCATCCAGCGGTTGAGCCATTCGTTGGCTGCTTTTCGATAACCGGGGTTATCCACATGGCCGGTTTCCTCTTCGTATTCCGTGAGAGCTTCGGGCACGCCGTACCATTGATACACCGGCCGCAGACATTCGAAGACAGGGCGATAGCCGGTGGGCGGGAATGCGCCGTCCTTGGTGGCGTTCACAATCCGCAGAGGACGGGGAGCAATCAGGGCGCCCACCAGCGGCAGATCGATCTGATAGGTATTCCAGAAATAGATACAGTCGCAGTTCTGCTGCACCGTATCGTGCGCGACGTGCGGTCCGATGGACCATGTGCCATGGACCGGGGCGGCGACGCGGAAGCGGTCATCGGCGGCGGCGGTGAACCAGGAGACGGCGCCTCCTCCGGACCTGCCGGTGATGCCGGCGTTGCGGGCGTCGATTTCCGGGCGCGACTCCAGGTAGTCGAGCGCGCGAATTGCGTTCCACACTTCGACGCCGGTGGGGTTGTAGCCCAGGGAAAGCCAGTTGTACATGGCCAGGTTATGGAGGCCGTGATGCAATCCGGAGATCTCGCCGAACTCGATGGTGTCGAGCACAAAGGCGGCGAATCCGTTCTGCGCGAACCACACTCCGTGATGCTGATAGGTGATTTTGGCTCCGTCGGGGGAGGGGGAGTGTCCGGTGACGTAAATCACGGCGGGGGCTTTTGGTTTGGATTTTGGAAGGTAGAGGTTGCCGGTGACGTAGAGCCCGGGGCTCGATTCAAAGACGATGTTTTCCACGCGGTAATCCTGGCGCTCGAAGGCGCCGGTGATGCGGGCCTTGAGCGGAGTGCGGGCGGGCATGGGATGGAGCCCGATCATCTCCAGGAACTGGCGCTTGATCTCCGGACGGCGCAGCTTCCATTGCTCGAGGTTGGCGATGCCTTGGAATTGACCGGCAGTGATGGCCGATGCGCGTTCGGCAAGGTTCTTTTGAAACAGTTCGTAGCGCTGGGCAGGGTTGAGCGGCTGCGCCCAGGAGACCGCAGCCGCTACCAGAGTAAGGAATAAGGTACGCATCAATAATCCAGCCTAAGTCCGAACAACATGGAACGGCCGCCTTGCGCCGTAGTGACCAATCCGAAGTCGCCGCCGCTGATGTTGAGGGCGGGGCTGTTGAAGTTGGCGCGGTTGAAGGCGTTGAACATTTCCCAGCGGAACTGGAAGACTCCGCTTTCCCGGATGCGCCAGTTTTTGTGTAGGCCGGCGTTCCAGTTCACGGAGCCCGGTCCGGTGAGGATGAAGCGGGCGGAATTGCCGTAGAAGCCGCGGCCTGTCAAGGGACGGACAAACGAGGCGGCGTCGAAGACAGGGCGGGCGGTTTTGATACGTTCGCGCATTTCACCGGAATCGAAGTTGCCGTCGCCGATGCGGTCAGGGCGCCCGCCGAACTGGTTGGTGTTTGCCGGATCGCTGTTGGTGAATGCCGGACTCAGCCTGGCGCCGGTCATCATGGTGGTGATGCCGGAGAGCTGCCATCCGCCGATGAGGTGGTTGAGCGAGGTGGGGATACCGGTTCCGAACTTCTGTCCACGCCCGTAAGGAAGATCGATCACGTAGCTGAAACGCAGTTGCTGGCGGCGCAGATTGCTGTCATCGGAGCGCTCGAGCCAGCGCTCATACTGATTCTGCTGGCTTCCGCCGGAATAGTTGCGCAAATCGACATCGGTGAGGCCTTTGGCGTAGGTGTAATTGATGTTGTACCAGACACCTTTGGCGACGCGGCGGTCGGCCTGGATGGTGAAGCCATGGTAGATGGAAGACCCGCCGGTCTGAATGAGGTTTGCCGCGTTGAAGCGTGGATATGGCCGCCGCGCAGCGCTGAATGGCTGTGTGCTGGGCCGCAACAGGTTCAGATCTTCGTTATAGGGCACGTTGATGCTGCGGGTGCCGACGTATCCGATATCGAGCGCCATGCCCCACACCTGACGGCCGGCGGAGAGATTCCACTGCTGGGTGCGTTCATTGGGGAATGCGGCGCTATTGCCGCTGATGGTCTGAATGCCGGCGAATGAGGAGGTGGTGCGGAAGGGATTCGGGAATTGGATGGACGGGGAGTTTGCGTTCTCGAGAATGAACGTCTCCTGCGATTGCCACGGGCCGCCGGTCTGATTCAATGCAAGCAGGCCGGGCCAGAAGTGGGTGTAGATGCCGAAGCCGGCGCGGATCACCGTGGTGGCATCGCCGAGGGGCCGGTAAGCGAGTCCGATGCGTGGATTCCAGTTGTTGCCGTCGGCTTTCATGAGGCTCTGTTCGGGCAGGCCCGCGCGGGCGGCGGGGACAATGGGAAGGGTCGCTACGACGCTCGGGACAAGATCGGACGGGATGGCCGAGCCCGCAGTCACCATGCTGCCGGTGGCGGGATCGAAGGTGAACATGCGGTCGAATTTTTCGACCCATGGGGTTTGGTATTCGTAACGGACTCCGTAGTTGAGTGTGAGGCGGCTGTTCAGTTTGAAATCATCCTGCCAGTAGAAGCCCATGTGCGTGCTGCGCGTGTAGGCGTTGGGACGGGCCACGCCGCGCGAGGCGCTGGAGGCCCAGCCGAGGAGGAAGTTGGAGTAGGCCAATCCGCTGAGCCGGTCATCGAAGGCGTATTGTCCACGGAGGAAGAGGGGCTTGTTCTGGTTGTTCACCTGTAGCCGGCGCATGTCGACGCCCATTTTGAAGTTGTGGCGGCCGCGGTACCAGGAAAAGTTGTCGATGGCCTGGTAGGTATTTTGCGCGGTGTAGCTGTCGTTGCGGCCGGCAGTGCCGTGGAAGGGAAGGGCGCCGGCGAAGCTGAAACCGGGCATGCCCGAGATGGCCGGATCGCGGTTGGGGTTGTCGATGCCCTGGATGCCGAGCAGCGACTGGACATCTTCGCCGAACATCGTATCGAAGCTGCGGGTGTAGGTGCGGTTGAAGCCGAGTTTGGCTTCATTGACGAGGTTCGACGAAAAGGAGTGGGTATCGGAGATGACGATGCTGCGGCCGGGAAGATTGGACAGGTTGCTCGATTGCCCGTAGCCGCTCTTCAATCCGCCGGGATAGAAGTTCTTGTTGTTGATGGTCAGTCCGACGCGGGCAAAGAGCAGGTTCTTGTCGCTGATCTTGTGGTCGCCGCGGAAGGAATAGACATCGGAGTCGTACTTGCCGCCGGGGTCGGCGTAGAAATTGCTGGTCATGCCGAACGCGCCGAGGCCAGGCTGATTCGGCTCGGGGTACACCAGGTCGTTCACCTTAGCGGCGACGGAGCTGATGCGGCTTGCCGGAATGCGATTGCCGGCGAATGGCTGGCCGCCGGCAAGGCTGTCGACGAGGTTGATGCGGCCGGCCAGGGAGGAGAAATCGCCGCCTCGCATAGCGGCCGTGGGGACGCTGAAAATCATCCTGTTGCCGATGCGGTAGCGGGCTCCGCTGTAGGACGCGAAGAAGAAGGTCTTGTTGCGTCCGTCGTAGAGCTTCGGGATATATACCGGACCGCCGCCGTTGAGGGCGAACATGTTGTGGTTGGTGAAGGAGACCGGTTGGCGGTCCGACCAGGCACGGGAGGAGAACTTGCTGTTGAAGATTCCCCAGTAGAGCGAGCCGTGGGGATCGTTGCCACCGGACTTGCTGACTGCGGCGAACTGTGCCACTTGCGGATACTCGGCGGAGCTGTTGGCGGTGAGAATCTTGATTTCGGCGAAGGTCTCGATGTCGCCGGAAAAGCCATTGGCGGTGTTACGGCTGCTGACCATGTCGTTGACGGAGATTCCGTCGGAGGTGAAATTGTTGGCCGTATCGCGGGCGCCGTTGACCTCGAAGCCGCTGGCGCTTTGAACGCCGGCGGTCACGTTGGTGATATTGGCCCAGCCGCGCCCCTGGGTGCTGAGGGGCAATTGCGCGAAGTCGCGCGCCGTTTTGAGATTGGACAAGGTGGCGGTTTCCGTTTCCACCTGGGTGGTGCCGCCCTCGACGGTAACGGTGGTTGTGACGTCGCCCACTTCCAGGCGGACATCGACGCGCTTGATTTGGGCAGAGGAGAGATCGATTCGTGTTTGGGCAAAGGAACGGAATCCGGCGGCTTTCACGTCGACGCGATACCACCCGGCTTCGAGACCTGAGACGCGGTAATCGCCGGAAGTGTCGCTCTGGGCGGCGCGGGCGATGTTGGTGCCCTCGTTGCGAATGGTCACATCGGCGGAGGGCACCGGCGAGCCGGTGGCGTCGGTGATGGTTCCCAGCAAAGAGCTTTGCGTGGATTGGCCGAACGCAAGGGATGCGGCCAGGAGCAGCGAAAGGGAAAGGTGTTTCATCGGTCGGTGCGACCTCCTCGGCAAGACATTTTTCACTTAGTGAAATACTGCCTTACCGGGCGCTGGTTGTCAATGCCTAATGTGATTGGGCGTGAAACTGGGTGAAGAACCTTGTGAGCACCAGGGCCACGGCGCCGACCAGTCCGGCGTCGACGGCATGACGCGAGCGCACGATGCGAATCCGGGCGAGACAGCGCGGGGCAAGACGCCTGCGGAGCACCTTCATGACCGTTTGTTCCATCAAGTCCCAGCCCGCCGAGAGGTAGCCGTCGACGACAATGGCTTCGGGATTGAGGACGGCATTCAAATTGACGATGCCGAGACCGACATAGCCCGCGGCCTCCAACAAGGCGCGCAGTGCGGGCGCCTCGCCGATGCGGGCGCGCTCGACGACGGCGGTCGCAGTGAGTTCGTCCTGCCCGCCATACTCGCGGTACATGCGGACGAGGGCGAAATCGGAGGAATACTGTTCCCAGCAGCCGGCGTTGCCGCACAGGCAGGGCCGCCCATCGGGAACCATGGTGACGTGGCCGAACTCGCAGCCTTCGCCGTAGGCGCCGAGCAGCGGTTTCCCGTCGGCGATGACACCGGTGCCCAGCCCGTCATGGGTGGTGAGAAAGACGAAGTTGTCGAGCGGTTTTGCGCCGTCCTGGCAGAACCAGCGTTCGGCCAAGGCGGAGGCGATGGCGTTGTTTTCGAAGTATATGGGCAGGCGGGAGTCGCGGGCCAGAAGGGCCGCTGCCGGCACGTTACTCCACCCCAGGTTTTCCGCGGCCACCACGGCGCCGCCGGCGCGGTCGACGGTGCCGGGAATGCTGATGCCTGCGCCGAGCAGCGACTGCTTGCGGGTGGGAGCCGAAGTCATGCTATCCATGGCATCGCGCACGCGCCCCAGCAGCACCTGGGGATTGGCGTGCCAGGGGACGGACTTCTGTTTGAGGATTTTTCCGTTGAGGTCCGCCGTTACGAGGCGCGTCAGCGGGGTGGCGATCTCAATGCCCACGGCGACGAGGGCATCGGGGCACAACTGGAGAGCGAGCGGGCGTCTGCCCATCGAGGAATCGCCGTTGCGGGTCCCAAACGCCAGCAGGCCGCGTTTGCGCATGCGGTCCACGATGAGTTTGACGGAACTGGGGGAGAAGCCAGTCATGCGCGCCACGTCGCTTGGGGATATTCCGGCGTTCTGCCTGACGATGTTCAGCAAAAGCCGTTCATTGGCTACCCGCAGGTCGGATTTGCGCAGGGCGCCCCGGGAGGTGACAGTGACCGACGACATGGCCGTGCTTAGAGCTTAGCTTTTTTCAGCAACTGAAGAAAGAGCGCTGAGGAAGCTGGTTCCCGTGGCGATGGCAGTGCCGAAGTTTTCGGCGACGGTTTGTCCGATGTCGGAGAGGGTCGCCCGCGTGCCGAGATTCACCGCCGGCAGCGCCCGCGGGCCGAACGCGAGCAGCGGCACATACTCACGGCTATGGTCTGTGGATGGGGTTGTCGGATCGCAGCCGTGATCGGCGGTGAAGATCGCCAAGTCATCTTCGGCGAGGGAGGCGCGGAACGCCGGCACCCAGGCATCCACTTCTTCGAGAGCACGGGCGTAGCCTTCGACGTCGTTGCGATGCCCGTAGAGCATGTCGAAATCCACCAGGTTGACGAAGATCAATCCGGGCTTGCCTTCAGCCATCGCCTCCAGTGTTTTGGCCATCCCTTCGGCGTTTGTTTTTGTTTTGTCGTACTCGGCGATGCCGCGGCCGAGAAAGACATCGAAGATCTTGCCCACGCTGATGACGTGCACCTTCGCCTGCTGCAAGCGGTCGAGCAGCATGCCTTTGGGAGGGGGGACCGCATAATCTTTACGATTCGCGGTGCGGCGGAAGGCGCCGGCGGGGCCCTCGAAGGGGCGGGCGATCACGCGTCCCACCTCGTGCTCGCCGCGCAGCAGGTCACGAGCCGTTTCGCAGATCTTGTATTGCTCCCAGAGCGGGATGGTCTCTTCGTGCATGGCGATCTGGAAGACGCTGTCGGCGGAAGTATAGACAATGGGGGCGCCAGTGAGAACATGCTGCTCTCCCAGTTCTTTGATGATCTCCGTTCCCGAAGCAGGCTTGTTGCCGAGGGTGGGTCTTCCGATGCGGCGCTCAAACTCGGTCATGATTTCCGGCGGGAATCCGCCGGGATAGAGGGGGAACGGCTTGGCGAGATGAATGCCGACCATTTCCCAATGGCCCGTGGTGGTGTCTTTGCCCGGCGAGGCGAGTGTGCAGCGGCCGAAGGCGCCCTGGGGACCGGCGACGGCGGGCAGTCCTTCGATGGGGCGAATATTTCCCAGACCGAGTGCGCGAAGGTTGGGCAGGTTGAGTTTGCGCCGGCGGGCGATATTGCCGAGCGTATCGCTGCCTGCATCGCCGTAGTCCGCAGCGTCAGGCATCTCGCCGATGCCGACGCTGTCGAGCACAATCCAGATGATGCGGCGGAATGGCATGCTATTCCTCTTTCAACGCTTCCTCAATGCGTTCGCGCAGCATTTCCTCGAAGCGCTCCGGGACGAAGCCGTTGAGCCGAGACGTCATTTGGCCGTTGCGGTTGAAGATCATGGTGGTGGGGATGGAGGCCACTTTGAGCAGGTTCGACAGCCCGTCCTCATAGTAGACCGCCTTGTTCCATTTGTTTTGGGCCAGGAAGGGCTTCACCACATCGTGTTCCTGATCGGTGTTGATGCCGAGGAAGACTACGTCGTTGCGGCCTTTGAAGCTGGCCTTCACTTTTTCGTAGATGGGATACTGCACGCGGCAGGGTCCGCACCATGTGGCCCAGAAATCGAGCAGCACAACTTTGCCACGGAGGGACTTCAAATCGAGGGTTTCGCCGTTGACACCGGTGATGGTGTAATCCATGGCGCTGGTGACGCCGGCGTTGGGATCGATGGCTTTGAGCCTGGCGCGGCGCTTTTCTTCGATGGCGATGGACCGGTCATAAGCTGCGAGAACAATATCGCCGAGTCCTGTTTCCGAGTTGCGAAGCTTCTTGTAGAGGCCGCCCATCTGGCGGCGGATTGCCATTCGGTCCTCGTCCGTCAGCCGCACGTCGGGCAGGGAGAAGGCATCGGCGAGATGAGGCAGGGCTTCCTCAATCTTGTTCTGCTTGATGAGCCACACGGCGATTTCCCTGGCCGGCTCGCCCGAGGCGTAGGCTTCGAAGCTCTTGCGGGCGAGTTCTACGGCCTCGGCATGCTGGCCGAGATGGCCTTTGGCGCGCGCTTGAAAGGTGAAGGCCCGGCCCAAGCCGCGGTCGAGATCCTCGCGCAGTTGTGCATCCATGCGCGTGGCCGGTTTTTCTTTTTCCAGGTCGCGCATTCCCTTTTCGAACCACTGGGCGTATTTCAGGCCTCGCTCATTACTCTCGCGATCTTCGCGGGCCGTGAGCAGCCGCGTGACGCGTTCCAGCACGACGAGGTCATTGGGGTTCTTTTCGAGGTATTTTTCGCCGTAGCGAAGGATGCGCACATTGTCGCGATTGTCGATGGCGGCCTTGGTCAACGCCCGTTCGATCTCCTCGCGGCGGGGAGATTTCGGGTAGCGCGCGAGATGCTTTTCCAAGGCTCGGCTGATCTCCATGGGGCTGGAGCCGGCTTCGCCCATTGCCTGGCGCAGTTCGTCGTCTTCGGTGGGTTTCGGCTTGGTCTGTGCCGGCGCCAGGAGAGCGGCCAGCAGGGCCGGAAAAAGGAATCGTTTCATTGTTGTGCGGCTTTCGGCTTTCCGCCGTTACGGATGTAGTCGGCGATGGCGGCTGCGCGGTCTCTAGCCATGTGGAGGTAGCTGTCGTTCTTCGCCACGCGGTCCAGCATGGGCAGGTATTGTTCGAGGGCCACGAGGCGGCTGCGATCCATGGCGGCCTGCATCTGAAGCAACGCTTTGTTCACGCCCAGCTTGTCGAAACGCACGGCGCGTTCGAGGGCAATGCGGTGGTAGGCGCTCTCGGTCATGCGTTCAAACCAATCGTGGATCAGTTTGCCGTCCTCATCCTGGGTGAAGTTGAACTTGGTTTCACCCTTTTCCTTGTGGCCATCGATGCGGAGCAGCTTCTCACCCATTTTGGCGACGGGGAGTCCGGATTCGAGCGGTTTGCGGAACCACTGCAGCTTTTCGGCCAGGGCCCAGATTTGCCTGGTATCCTCCTCAGAGATTTTCGAGACCAGCGGGTCCTCTTCCTTTGGGGCCTCGCGGTATTCGATGCGTCCCTTCTCGTCGAGAGTGATCTCGACGTAAGGCGGGGCGGATCCGGGGAATGTTTTGCTGTAGAAGATGTGCGGCCCGTCCGCGCAGGCGGCGAGCGCGGTGACGGCCAAGGTGAGCAGCAGTTTCATCGTGGTGCCTCCGCACGCGATCGGGTCAAGGTATGTGTAGCGTGGCAAATGGCCACCGCCACGGCATCGGATGCGTCTTCGCTTTCCAGTTTCTCGGGCAGCCGGAGAATCGACTGCACCATGAATTGGACCTGGGATTTTTCAGCGCGGCCGTAGCCCACCACGCTGTTTTTCACTTCGAGCGGCGAGTATTCGCCGAGGGCAAGTCCGGCCTCGGTCACAGTGAACAGCGCGACGCCGCGGGCGTGCGCCAGGGTCAGGGCGCTCTTCACATTGACGGCATGGAAAACGGCCTCGACGGCGGCCTGTTCGGGGCGATGCTCGGCGATGATCTGGCGCAGGGCGTTGCCGATCTCGAGCAGGCGCACCGATAACGGCTGCCTGGGACTGGTACGAATGACTCCGCTCGAAATGAGAGAGTGCTTGCGTCCGTCGGTGTCGATGACCCCATAACCCGTTCGTTCGGTGCCGCAATCGATGCCGAGGACGCGCATGCGCGGAAAGCGCCGGCCTTAGCTGGCCAGCGCCTCCATTTCTTTTTCGTCGATATCGAAGTTTGACCAGACGTTCTGCACGTCGTCGTGATCTTCCAAAACTTCCGTCAGCTTCAGCATCGTCTTGGCATTGGAGCCTTCGACGCGGACAAGGTTCTTGGGAATCATGGCGAGTTCGGCGGAGACGGTAGGGATGCCTGCCTTCTGGATGACTTCGAGCACGGCGAAGTGAGATTCGGGAGGGGAAAGCACTTCCCAGTTGCCGCCATCGTTGCGCAAATCGTCGCCTCCAGCTTCGAGCACGAGATTCATAAGCGATTCTTCTTCCGCTTTGTCGCCTTCAATGATGATCTGGCTTTTGCGGTCGAACATCCATGCGACGCTGCCCACTTCGCCAAGGTTTCCGCCGTTTTTGGAGAAGGCGTGCCGGATTTCGGAAACGGTGCGGTTGCGGTTGTCGGTGGCCACCTTAACCAGGACGGCCGCGCCGCCGGGTCCGTAGCCTTCGAACATGATTTCATCGAGCTGGCCGCCGTCCAGTTCGCCGGTGCCGCGCTTGATGGCGCGCGTGATATTGTCGGCGGGCATGCTGACGCCTTTGGCCGCAGCCACCGCGGTACGAAGCCTGGGATTGGCATCGGGATCGCCGCCGCCGGAGCGTGCCGCGATCTGGATTTCCTTGATGAGCCGGGTGAACAGCTTGCCGCGTTTGGCGTCGATCGCGGCTTTTTTGTGCTTAATCGTGTGCCACTTAGAATGGCCTGACATGGATACCTCAGTTGTGACGAAGTGATAGAAGGAGTTCGACTTTTCAGGATAACAGATGATGCTGCGAGCCTCAATGCGAGGGGGCGGCCGATGCCAGCCAAGCGTTGCCTCCGGCATCGGCCGGCACGTGGTAGGGAAGCAGCGAAATGCGCGGCAGAGCGTGCTTCGAGTGCCTGCGGCTCGCCTCGTTATTGGGGACTGTCAACCGGCCGTGGGCGATGCTGAAGCGGTCTCCCGGACGAAGGCTGAGCGGGCTTGCGGGGAACCTCAGCCAGCCCGTCGACACGGCGTCCGGATGATCGAAAGCATGGGTGGAGACCGCAGCGAGGACCGCGCGGACGTGGTCCGCCGCGCTGAGCACCTCCACGGCGAGCGTAACCGGGGGCTGCTTCTGGCTTTCCGCTTCAATGCGCAGATTGCAGCTTCCAACCGTTCTTGCGCCGAAGTAGGCGTGAAACGTGACCGAAGCGCGTGTGGCGATACGGTGCACCATGTAGTGGACCGAACGTCCCAGATACTCGACCGGTCCGTTGGGGGGCGATGCAATGGGGCTGCTGTCGATCTCCGCGGCAAACGGTCCGTCGAAATACTGGGGAAACCTGCTCTGTTTCGCGAAGCGGTGATTCGACATCTCGCTGCCGTCGGCGAACGGGACCAGCAACGTGTCGCCCACGCACACCGTTTGTGGATGCAGATCGTAGCGCAGGGCGCGTGGCGCGCCTTTGTCGAGCACCAGGATGCGGCCTTCGAAATCGCGATGGCGGTAGCCTATCGCGGAGTCACAGAAATGGCGAAAGAAGAAGACCCCGGCGCGGCGGGGACGAAGGGCAACGACCCAATAGGGGACCCCGTCGAGGGCGCGTGCGGCATCGCCCAGAATGTCGAAATCCTCCCCATGGACACGCGCGAAATCACGGCGCATGTTCTGCATCTGTTCATTCTGTCACAAAGGCCGGCAGCGGCCTGCGAGAGGCGGTAGCGCGACGCAGGGCGATGTCAGTACGATAGGATTTCCCATGATACGCCTCACACCCCACGGACCATGGAAGGCGCTGGCGCTTATCGCATTCGCCGCCGCCTCAATACCTGCGCAGGAGTTCGGAACGGTCGCCAAATCCGACGGCGGATCGTTGCTTCGGTGCACTATTCCGCAAGTAGGCCGGCTGGGCGACGGGCGGCTGTTTGCCGTCTTCGGCGGCACCAGCAAAGAGGTGAAGCACGGGCGCATCTTCGGTGCGTTCTCTTCCGATGGCGCAAAGACCTGGAGCAAGCCACGCTTGCTGGTGGAGGATCCGCCCTTCACGACGGGCGATCCGAACATGCTTGTCGACGGTAATACGGTGTGGGTCTTTGCCACGCGTGTGAAGACACCCAACGATATCAAGAAAGCTTCCACGTTGATGATCAAGAGTGTGGACAACGGCGCAACCTGGTCGCAGCCGAAAGAGTTGTTCATTCCGCGCCAATACACGCCGGGCAAGCAGCACAACGGCATCAAGCTGCGCGACGGGACGTACGCGATGGGAATCAGTTGGGATCTGTGGGCGGAGAAGAACATGAACGCGCGAACGGAAGGCGAGATGGACCTTGCCTCCGGGTTGCTGCTTTCCACCGATGGCGACAATTGGACTCTTCACGGGGAATTGCACGCGCCGGTACATGACAAGGTGCGTCCGGGCCACACCAACGGGCTGGCCGAGCCTTCGATTGTGCAACTGGAGAACGGGGAGATCTACATGGTGCTGCGGCACGGCTCCACACATCACTATGAGGCTCGGAGCAAGGATGGCGGGTTGACATGGTCGAAGCCGCGTCCGAGTTCTCTTACGGGCAGCAATACGCCGACCGCGTTGTGGCGCCTGGAAGGGCAGGCGAACGAAATTGTCGCCGTTTGGAACAGCAACCCTCTGCAGCGCTGGCCGCTGGTGACGGCGCTTTCCAAGGATGGTGGGCGTACCTGGTCGAAGCCGCGCATGCTTTCCAACCTGGGACGCCAGGCCAGTTACCCCGGCCTGACTCAGTTGCGCGACGGGACGATTGTCGCTGTCTGGCAGGAAGCGACAGAAGACGGCGGACGCGATATCCGCTACGCCAAGTTCACTCGCGAGTGGTTGGTAAGCTATTAGCTGCATGTGGTACACGACGATGCCGAGCCCAGTCGGCCGGCTTCTGCTGGCGGGTGAAGAGGACGCGCTGCATTTGCTCAGTTTCACGATGGGATCGCGAGCGCGCGTTCCCCAGCCGGAATGGCGCGAGGATGAAGCGCCGTTTCGTCCTTGCATGCGCCAGTTGGATGGTTATTTTGCCGGTGACCGGACGGATTTTGACCTGAAACTTGCCCCGGAGGGAACGCCGTTCCAACTGCGGGTGTGGAGTGAACTCCGGCGAATTGGTTATGGCGTAACGATCTCCTACGGCGAGTTGGCGCGGCGTATCGGCAATCCTGCCGCATCGCGCGCGGTGGGCCTGGCCAACGGGGCGAACCCGATTGCGATCATTGTGCCCTGTCACCGCGTCATCGGAGCGTCCGGCAAACTGACGGGTTTCGGCGGCGGTCTGGACATCAAGCAGCGGCTGCTCGACCTGGAGCAGGGACACCGCTTGCTGGCGGTGGGAGCCGCTCAGGCATGAAGCGCAGGACATTCCTCGCGACGGCCGCGCTGGCCGGTTGTGCGAGCAAGCCGCAGCCCGGATTTTCGGGGTTCGCGTTCGTTGCCAATGAGGAGGGCAAGGCGATTGCGGCAGTCGATTTGACGGCGCTTGCTGTTGTTCGTCACCTGCGGCTGGACCATGCGCCGACGAAGCTCTTGAGCGACGGGTCGCGCAAGATGGTCTACGCACTCACGCCGGAAAATGGCATGCTGCACGAGATCTCCTCCGGGAAGCTGCAGCGGGAACGGTGGGTGTCGCTTGGCGGCCATCCTTTGGATATGCGGCTTTCCTCGAAGGGCGGCAGCATCTGGGTGCTGCTCGATGAGCCACGTCAACTGGTGGAAGTGACGTTCGGCCAACTGGAAGTGGCTCGCCGCATTGCGCTGCCGGAGCAGCCAGTGTCGTTCGATGTTTCCATCGAGCAGCCGCGGGCAGTGGTGAGCTTTGGCGAGGTGGCCCAAGTGGCCGCGATCGATCTGGAGGCGGGCAGGCTTGCCCGTGTGGATTGCGGGTCGCCGCTCGGCCTGGTGCGTTTTCGCAAAGATGGCCGGCAGTGGATTACCGCTCATCGCGATCCGCGGATCAGCTTCTACGACACCGCGTCGTCGAAACTGGTGGTGCGGCTGCCGCTAGCCATGCGCCCCGATCATTTCTGTTTCAAGGACAATGGCGGCGAGCTATTCGTCACCGGGGAAGGCTCCGATGGTGTCGCCATCGTATTTCCATATTGGACGGAAGTGGCGGAGACAATTCTTGCCGGCAGCGGTCCGGCGGAGATGGCGGCTTCGCCCATCAACAAAGCCACTCCGGAGTTGCTCTTCGTCACCAATCCCAAAGCGGGCCAGCTATCTATTATCCATATCGAGACGCGGAAACTGGTTGCCTCTTTGCAGATGGGGGCGGAACCTTCGCAGGTAGTGATCACGCCGGACAACCAATACATTCTGGTGCTGAACCAGCGGAGCGGGGACATGGCCGTACTGACGCAATCGGCGGCGCGGCGGGCGAAGTATCCAACGCTGCTGACGATGGTTCCCGTGGGATCGAAGCCTGTGAGCGCTGTTGTGCAGGCTGTCTGAGGCTCTACCGGGTCTTTGCCGGAACCATGGAAAGCGCCACCACCTGACCATTCGCGATTAGCCTGCGCCGCAGTTCCTCATAGGCGATGTCCTGTACGGCGCGATTGGTTTCGATGGCGAGCATGGCGGCTGCGCCGGTTGCCTGGCCGAGCGCGAGGAACGTCTGCTCCAGCCGGATCGCCCCGTAGGCGACATGGCTCGACGACGGGCATGTCGGCGTTAGCAGATTCACTACTTCCGCCTTGCGTGGACGCAGCGCGCGATAGGAAATTCCGAAGGGTCCCCAATTGTTGTCGTCAAACACGAACCCTTCGTTATACGCGGCGCCATCGCGCACGATGCGCCGCACACTGTGGGTATCGGTGGGCCAGAATGCAACCGCTACCGGGTCCTCTACGGGCAGGGGATTAACGCGACGGGTGTGGTGCTCCGCGATCACGTAGTCCGAGACCATCCTTCGTCCGTCGCGCACGTACAACTGGCGTGGGAAATTGCCGTTGTCGGCAAACTCGTCCTTGGCCAGGCCCCATGGCTGCCATGCTTCGCGCAGCGCCTGAGGTAAGTCCGGATCGTTGGCGAGAAACCAGAGCAGCCCTTCGGTGAACTGCCGGTGAGAATCATACAGTTTGCGGCGCGTTGCGAACGTTCCGTTGGGCCACTCGCGATTCATTCCGTACAGATTGGCGGAAAGATCGTGCCAACTGCCTAGATCCGTTTTTCCGTTGGGGAGGTTGGCGGAGGGGGTCCACAACTGCCCGCTGGCCCGCGCATAGCGGAGGTAGATTTCGTATTGGTCACGGTCGTAGTCCGCCGGCTTGCGAAACGGAGCCCGATTCGCGGGGACGCGGGTGAGGCAGAGCCGGAAACAAAATGCCTGGATATTGTTGTCTCCCGCGCCGGGTGTTCCCATGGGCTCATCCTGGACGGTGGGAATCAGCCCGCTATCAGGATTGCCGGGGATGCGGTACGGATCCACTCGTACCTTGAACTGTGCATGGGTGGTTTCGGCGCGTATCCCGTTCTTGGTTTCCCCGTACGTGGCATTGGCTTCGCGGCCCCATGTCATCGCTACGCCCGCTGCCGTGAGCAGATCGCCTTCCATGGAGGCGTCCAAAAACATTCTGCCCGCAAAGCGGCGGCCGCTCCCGGTGAGAATCGCGCGCAGGCGGCGTTCGGTGGGATCCCATTCGACGGCTGACGGGAGAGGTTCCCGCAACGTTTCGCCGCGGTGAACAGGGACGCGACATTCCTTGAGCCAATCGGTAAACACGCTCTCCGCCACATGGGATTCGAACTTGTACAGCGGACCTTGGGCGCCGTACTTCGATCCGATGCGGCGGTAGAACTCGGCCGCCAAGCCACCCACGGCGGCATCATTGCGGAACCAATGGTTATTGATATCCGCGCTGCCCAACCCGTCGACCATGATGCCGCCGATGTGCTGTTCCGGCGCGACGATGGCCACGCTTCGACCCCCGCGGCTGATTTCGACGGCCGCGGAAACGGCAGCGGCAGCGCCGCCATAGATCACCACGTCGTAACTTTGCGCGGCAGCTAAGCCGGCCGCCGCGCAACAGAGGGGGAACAGACGCATCAGAAGGACAACTTTAGCGCAAAGCGGAATTGCCGTTCCGTTGCCTGCGCCGAAGTCACTTCGGTATATCCGTTCAAGGCGCGGATGGAACCATCGGCGTTCCGCGTGGGCGACGATACCGTGGCTCCCGGGTTGTTGAAGGCGGGGGTATTCGATACGTTGAACGCTTCGGCACGGAACTGCAGCTTGAAGCGCTCTCCCATGGGGAAGTCGCGGAAGATGCTGGCGTCGAGGTTCACTTGCCCCGGCCCATAGAGGATGTTGCGTCCGGTGTTGCCGAAGCGCACGGCGGTGACGGGGGCAAAGGCGTTCGGATCGAAGTAGCTTTCGCCGCGTCCGATTCGTCCTAATTTCGCCACCGTGGGCAGAACCTGGTCGGCGGTCTGAGTATTGCCGGGAGCGTCGACGCTGGTGCCGGCGCTACCCACTGTGAAGGGCGCTCCGGAGTACACGCTGAAGACGCCGTTGGTTTGCCAGTTTCCGATCAGGTGAGAGACGACGCCGCTGTTGGCGTACTTCTGTCCACGTCCGAAGGGCAGCGTGTAGACACCGTAGACCTGAAGGTTGTGTCTGCGGTCAAAGCCTGCCGGAGAGCGGTTGCGGCCCCACATATCGGGCCAGTTCCAGGTCAATCCCGAATCGTTGTTGTCGGCGAAGCTGAGCGTCTTGGACCAAGTGTAGGAGACGCCAAGCATCCCATCGCCGGAGAAGCGGCGGGTAAGCTGAGTCTGCAGGGAGTTGTAGTTTGAGCCGTTGAACGGCGTGTACATGTTGATATTGGCGATTCGCCCGGGATAGCGGCGGGCCAGCACGCGCCCGTTGTTTCCACTGCCGGGTGTGCCGTAGTTAATGTTCAGAATGGAAGTCTGGCGCACGGCCCGCGTTGCAACATAGCCCGCCTGCAGGTTGAAGCCTGAGCCGAAATCCCGCTGAACGGTGAAGTTGAAGCTCTGGAAATAACCGCGCCGGTACTCCTCGGGCCAAGTCACGGTTCCCACGGCCAGGGGCAATGCGATTCGCCCGGAGCTTACATCGGGCCCGACAATCTGAGGCAGTCCTGTGCGCAGGGAGCCCGCAGCCTGGAATGCACTCGCGCCACCAAACTGTGTGGAGATGGTCGCGGGATAGGAGTCGCGCATGTAACGGTAGGTATCGGGATCGATGGAGATTCCGTAGCCCGCGCGAATGACAGTTTTCTCCGTGGCGCGGTAGGCGAGTCCGATGCGCGGAGCAACCTGCACAGCCGGCACTTTGACGCCTGTATCGGCAGGCACTCCTCCAACGCCGCCGACGAGCACAATATTCGTCTCCGGATCGTAGCGTTCGCCGCCGCGATGATCGCGCTTGGCAAAGGGATAACGCTCAAAGCGGGCGCCATAGTTCAGTGTCAGCTTGCGCGTGATCTGCCATTGGTCTCGCGCGTAGAATCCGTAGCCCGGCATGCGCACGGCCGCGGGATTAATGAACTGTACGTCTTTTCCCATCGTTTGCGGCAGACCGAGCAGGAAATCCGCATAGCCGTTATAGAGCGTGGGCGCCGCGCCGCCGCGCAACGCCGTCAATCCGCCGGTGAAGTTGAATCCGCCGCGCGGCCCGTTGGACGCCTGCGGCTGAAAGTGGTTGATGGTGTAGTAAGTGTATTCCCCGCCGAAGCGGAAGTTGTGCGCGCCGCGGACGTAGCTCAAGTTTCCGGAGACAACGTATTGGTTGTCGCGGAACAGGAAGGGGTTTGAAACGTTGGGATTTCCGATGGAAGACCAACCGGAAATGGTGAACCTCGGATATCCGCCCTGGAGCCGGTCGGCTCCGTTGGTGCCGGGTATTTTCAAATCGTCGAGCCCGTAATTTTTGTCGATGTCCACATTCTGCGCGCCCAAGCGCTGGCGCGTGAAACC
>JAEUQG010000497.1 GCA_016789755.1 Bryobacterales bacterium | reverse complement strand
CCATGTCGGTTTCGGCGGCGAATCCCGTCGTGTTCACGAATGGTTGCCACCACACGGAGTAGAACATTCCGAAGCCCGTGCGAAGCACCGTGCGCGGGAACAAGCGGTAGGCGAGGCCGATGCGCGGCTGCCAGTTTGTCTTGTCGGCAACGACGTTGCGCCGGTTCTCCGGAGTGGCGAAGAACAAGCCGCTGCGCACGCTGAAGTTGGAGGGCGCCAGTTCCGGAATCGGGTTAGCGGCATAGGCCGCCTTTGCGGCCTGCTCAATCGGGTTCGATGCTGTGAAGTCGAGGCCGAAGGTGTTGCGGTTGTAGCGTTCGGTGATTCCCAGCAGCAGGTCGTAGCGCAATCCGAGGTTCAGCGTGAGCTTCGGCGTGAGCTTGAAATCGTCCTGGATATACCAGCCGTAGAACGGCGATTGCGGCGCCGTGGCCGCACGAAAGCTGAGGTTCCCCGCGGCGGGTGTGCCCAGCAGGAGGCTGGCGATGCCGTTGCCGAGGTTCGTGCCAGGCACCAGAGGATTCGGTTGTGTGAAGGCGCGCGTGAACGTGTATTGTCCGCCAGGCCGGTTCGCCGCCACGGAGTTGTTCTGCTTTACCTGCCCTTGAAAGCCGAACTTCATGTTGTGGCTGCCGCGGATCATCGTCACTCCCACGTTGTAGGAATAGGTGTTGGTGTGTTCGAACCAGCGCCCCTCGGAAGCCCCAATGTAATAGCTGTCGGCGATGTCCATGCGGGGGAAAATATTCTGCTGCATCTGGTTCACAAGGGACGACGGGAAGCCGAGCGTGGTTTGATCGAACTCGGGGTGCGTGCCCTGTTGCGTCCAGCGTGTGAAGCCTGCTTGCCCGGTAATCACCATCCCCGGATTGATGAGGATGGCATCGCTCAGGCCGATGGAGGTTTGGGCGCGATTGTTCCCTTCCAGTTGTCCCACGCCGCCGCCGATGTCCCAAGGCGTCGGCGTGCCGGGGAATCCGGTATTGTGCGACCAGCGCACAAAGAAGCGGTGCCGGTTGAAATTGGGATCGATGCGCGCGGAATAGTTTTCGCCGTCGTATGGCGCCGGCACTTCAGTGAAGTAGTTGTTGGCTTGCGTGTTCAGGTCGCCCGGTTGATTTGCCGCCGGATAGCGCTCAATGACTTTTGCCGCGATGGGGTTCACGCGACTGGCCGGAATCCGGTTGCCGGGGAAAAGCTGGCGAAGAAAGCTGTTGGGCGTGGTGGGGTTGGGCACGGTGGTCGTGGGATCGGCGATCTGGAAGGGTTGTCCCGCGGCGTTGAGCGTTTGCGAGAAATCGCCGGCCCGTTGCAGCGCCGTTGCCACCGTGAAGCGATACGTGCGCGGCGTGCGTTGCCGTAATTCCTCGAAGTTGAAAAACCAGAAGACCTTGTTCTTGACAACGGGGCCTCCCGCGGCCAGGCCGAACTGGTTGAAGCGGAACACAGGCCGCTTCGCGCCGGCCCGGTTGGAGAAGAACGAATTGGCGTTCAGTTTGTCGTTGCGAAAGAACTCGTACAAGTTGCCGTGAAACTCGTTGGTGCCGCTTTTCGTGGTGACATTGACGTACATGCCGCCGCCGTGGCCGTATTCGGCGTCGAGGGCATTCGTCTGCACGGTGAACTCCTGAACATCGTCGACGCTGGGAATATAGGCCACGCGATCCGATACGTTGTTGGGAATGCCGTCGAGCAGGAATTCGTTGGTGCGGTTGTTCGACCCCGAGGCGGAGGTATAAGAAACGCTATCGATGTCGATCAGGCCTGTCGTGCTGCCCGTGTCGCGATTGTTCGTAATGCCGGGAGCGAGATTGATGAGCATGAGAACGTTGCGTGATAGCAAGGGCATGTCGGTGATGACGCGCTGGGTGATGTTGCGGCTCACCGCAGCCGTCGATGTCTCCAGCAGTTGTGCCTGCCCGTCCACCTGGATGGACTCGGTCATCTGCCCCAACTCCAGAGCGAAATCGGCCGTCGAACGGATGCCCGTGCGTACGGTTACCTGTTGCGTGCCGCGCTTGAAGCCGGTCTTCGAGGCGGAGACTTCGTACCGCCCCGGATTGACCAGGGGGAAGAAGAAGTACCCGCTGTCGTTGGTTGAGGCTGTGCGCGTCACGTTGGTGTCGAGATTGGTGAGGGTGACGGAGATTCCGGGCAGAAAAGATCCCGATGGGTCGGTAATGGCGCCGTCCACGGTGCCGACAGGAAGCACTTGGGCGAGCGCCACGGAGGCGAACGCAAGAAGGAAGACCCGGGCGAGGTTGCGAGACATGGCGAATCCTTTAGATTTTTGACTACCGCGCATTATATACCCCGCAACGAAGGACCGCTCAAAAGGATGATAGGCTCGTTTTTGTGTCAAAGGCCTCTTCGCTCGACCGTCGCCAGTTCCTTGGCGGTTCTCTTGCCGCCGGGCAAAGAGCTTCGCAAGACACGCTTCGCGTCTGGGCGTTCAGCGATGCGCACGTCGGCAGCGACAAACGGCGGGGGCGCGAAAGCCTTGCCGATGCGATCCGGCAATCCGAGTCGGGCGGGGCCGAAGGCGGGCCGTCGTTTCCTTGGGACATGGCACTCGATCTGGGCGATCAGTCGGGCGGGCAGAGCGTTCCGCAGGATGACGAAGGGGAGGAAGTTGTCCGCCAGTTCGGCGCGCTCCGGCGGCACCGCCGCGAAGACGTGTACAGCATCTGCGGCAATCATGACCGCAGCGGACTCGATCAACCCCAAAACATTTGGTGGCGGAAATGGTTAGACCCGACGGGGGAGCATTCGCAACATTCCGGCGTGCACAATCACCGCCGCCGCTATCCGGTGAAGGGCACCTGGGAGCGCTACAGTTTCAGCGCCGGCAACGTGCTGTTCCTGATGATGAGCGATATTAACGAGCCGTCGCAAAAGGTGGGGCGTGGCACACTGGGCGGCAACCCGGGCGGAGTCGTGAGCGGCGAGACTTTCGCCTGGTGGAAGAATATGGTGGAATCCAACCGCGGCAAGATCATCGTTTCCGCTCACCACTACATGCTGAAGAACACCACCGTGGCCAGCGGGGAGTGGGAGGGGCTGCGCAAAGACGAACAAGGGAACTGGCGATCCCACTATCACGGCTATTATCCGCAGGGATCGCCGAAGGGAGCATCGTACCTTTATTGGGTGGATAGCAGGCCGGATGCGCAAGCTTTCGAACAGTATTTGGAAGCCCATCCCGGCGCCATCGCTCTCTGGCTCGGCGGACATACCCATACCAATCCCAACGATCGCGCGGGCGGCAAGTCGCACTTCGAAACGCGGTGGGGAGTGCATTTTCTGAACGTGGCGGCGCTCACGGCGCATCACGTGGGCACCAGTGTTCCGATGAGCCGCCTGCTCACGTTGCAGGGCAACCAACTGCGGATACAGTGCTATCTCCATACCAGCCGGTTTGCGCCGCAAGGCTGGTACGCTCCGGCGGAACGGCATGTGACGTTGGTGAGTAGCGTTCGTTTGTAGCGAGTGTGACGATTTAGGGAACTTCCTTCCAAATGCCTCGTATCCTCTCTGTGACGGCCTTTTAAGGAAGGCTACTCATGTCAACCACATTGTTATTGGCGGGGTTCGTGGCGATATTACTTGCGGCCGCGATACTCCTGCCCTCCATCGCTCACATTGCTCCCACTGAGGTGGGACTGGTGACGAAGCGTTTTTCCAGGCGAAAGCTAAGCGAAGATAACCCGATCGCCTTTGAGGGCGAAGCTGGATACCAGGCCGATCTACTGATGCCCGGGCTCCGCTTCCGTCTCTGGCTGTTGTACGCCGTGGAGAAACATCCCTGGGTTCAAATTCCCGCCGGCCAGATCGGTGTCGTCATTGCGCAAGCCGGCCAACCGCTGCCCACCGGGGCGAAGTCCGCTGTGTACCGTCCGGATTTCGGACAGTTCGAGAACCTTCGTTCCTTTATCCAACTGGGCGGCCAGAAGGGCGTGCAACGTCCTGTGCTGTCCCCCGGGACTACGCTGCCGATACATCCGGTGGGATTCGTAGTGATCACGCGGGCGCGCGTGTTCGGCGTTCCTGTGTCGCCGGAGCTGCAGAAGGTGAAGGCGCTCACGCCTGCGCATTTCGGATTGCTCGACAGCGACCTGGAAGTGGTGCGCATCGACCGCGGCCAAGGCGAGCAGCGGGACATGATCGGGATCATCACGGCGCTGGAAGGCGATCCGCTGCCGAGCGGAGACATCGCCAGCCGGCTGAATGCCTATGCGGACATCGAAGCCATGGAAGCGCGCAGCGCCTCGGATTCCGAGATCATTGAAATGCTGCTGGGCAACAAGAACCAGATGCACAACAACTATCAGGATTTCCAGGCGTTCCTGGATAACGGCGGTCGCATCGGCTTGCAACACGACCCGCTTCTCTACGGCGCCTACAACCTGAATCCGTTTCTCATCAAAGTGGAGAAGGTGCCGATGCTGGTTGTCGAGCAGGGGCAGGTGGCCGTTATCAAGTCCTACGTCGGGCTTTCCCCGAAGGACACCTCCGGCCCCGAGTTCAAATTCGGCAGCCTGGTGCGACCAGGGCACCGCGGCATCTGGCAGGAGCCGTTGCGCACCGGCAAGTATCCGATCAATCCCTACTGCTATCGCGCGGAAATTGTGCCCACGGCTATTCTGACGCTGAATTGGGCCGACCGCGTGTCCACGGCGCACAACCTGGATGCGAAGCTCGAACAGATTGTGGCCAAGAGCAGCGAAGGTTTCGTGTTCCGTATCGACCTGCAGGTGCAGATTCACGTTCCAGACACCAACGCTCCGCGCGTCATCTCCACCGTGGCCACGATGCGCAATCTGGTGGACGAGGTGCTGCAGGCCGCTGTCGGCAATCACTTCCGCGACACGCTGCAAAGCATGCCGGCGGTGCGTTTTATCGAGACGCGACAGGAGGTGCAACGCAAGGCGCTTTCGCATATTCGCGAGCAGCTTGCGCTCTATCATGTGGAAACGCCGGGCGTCTACATTCAGGATGTTGTCTTCCCCGGCGACATGGTGGAGGTGCTGACGCGCCGCGAGATCGCCAAGCAGGAAGTGGCCACCTTTGAGCAGCAGCGCATGGCGCAGGAGCAGCGCATCAAGACGGAGCAGGCGCGGGGGACGGCGGATATGCAGGCCGAATTGGCGAAATCGAAGGTGGGCGTGGACATCCGGCAGAACAACGCCAACGCCCGCAAAGCAGAAGCCGATGGCGAGTCGTTTTACATCGAACGCACCGGCGCCGCGAAGGGTGCTGAAGTGCGAGCCGTCGGATTGGCGCGGGCCGAGGGCTACGAAGCGCAGGTGAAGGCTTTCGGCGGCACCACAGCGACGATGATTGTCAACGCCATTGAAGCTTTGGCGAAAAGCCAGGTGCCGATTATGCCGAACATCCTGGTGACCAGCGGCGGCTCGACGTTTGAAGCGCTGGCCGCGGCAGCTTTGAAACAGATGAACAAGTAGCTTCGGTCGTCGAATCGCGGCAGGCGGCGTGTCTGCCGCGATCGATGTGCCGTGTCAGGGGGCGGTTCTGCGAATTGCACTGGAGGGCGCCGATTGTCCGCCTCGCTCGTTGACGGGCGAGGCTTTATTCGATTCGGGCCAGCGCCCAGCGTGCATGCTCGGCCACCGTCGCGTCTTCATTCGCGGCCAGGCTTTGCAACGCTTCGCGGAAACGCTTCTGGCCGGAATTGCCCATCGCCACGGCCACATTGCGCAGAAAGCCGGAATATCGGGTACGTGCGATGGGGCTGTGGCGGAACATTTCGCGGAATTCGGCTTCCGTTAGTTCCGCCAGGTGTTGCAACGGTGGGGATTCCAGCGCGGGCTGAAAGGCCTGCTCGCGAGTGAAGGCAGCCCTGCGGTTCCATGGGCAGACATCCTGGCAGATATCGCAACCGAACACATGACGCCCGATGCCGGGCCGGTGCTCGACGGGAATCGCGCCACGAAGCTCAATGGTGAAATAGCTGATGCAGCGGCGGGCGTCCAACTGCCAGCGGCCGTCGTGCAACACCAGCGCCTCCGTGGGACAGGCATCGATGCAGCGCCGGCAAGTGCCGCAGCGGTCGGGTGGCGGCGTCGCGGCATCCAGTTCGAGCGACAGCAGCATTTCGCCCAGAAACATCCAGGAGCCGAGTTTTTCGTGGATCAAACACGTGTTGCGGCCGATCCATCCAAGCCCGGAGAGCCTTGCGTAACTGCGCTCGAGCAGCGGCGCGGTATCCACGCAGATTTTGTATTCCAATGGCGTCCGGCGGCGCAAGCGAGCGGCTACATTTTCCAGCCGGTCTGTCAGGATGTCGTGGTAATCTTCACCCCAGGCGTAGCGTGAAATCCATCCCAGTTCCGTTTCTGTACGCGTGGTCGAATAGGGCCGCGGGCTGTTGTAGACCAACCCGACACAGAGGATGGACCGCGCCGATTCGAGCAACCGGCGCGGATCCATGCGCACCTCAGCGCGGCGGCCGGCGAGATAGGACATTTTTCCGTACCATTCGCGCGATGCCCAATCCTGGTATGCTGTGGAATCTTCGCAGGGCAACGCAGCAGCGATACCGGCCAGATCGAATCCGGCGTCCAAAGCGGCCTGCTTGACCTCGGCGGCAGTCACGGGACGGAGGGTGCGCCCGTCAGGCGCGTTCCTGGTATGTGCCTTCCGACGTGGAGACGCGGATTTTCTCGCCCTGGTTGATGAAAGGAGGCACTTGCACCATCAGGCCTGTTTCCATCTTGGCGGGCTTGGTGACGTTGGACACGGTGGCGCCCTTGAGGCCGGGTTCGGTTTCGACGACCGTCAGATCGACGCTGGGCGGCAGTTCCACGCTGATCGGCTTGCCTTCGTAGAACTCCACGGTCACCTTGAGTTGCGGCACCAGGTAATTGACGGCGTCGCCCAGGGTGTCCTTGGTGAAGTGCATCTGCTCGTAATTTTCGGTGTTCATGAAGTAGTAGAACTCGCCGTCGTCGTAGAGGTACTCCATGTCATGCTCGTCGAGCATCGCTTTCTCCACGCGGTCTTCGGAGGAAAAACGGTGTTCGATCTGCGAGCCGCTGCGCAGATTTCGCATCTTCACCTGGACGAAACCGCGCAGGTTACCGGGGGTGCGGTGCTCCATTTTGAAAACGGAAAAAAGCTCGTTGTTGAACTTGATTACCATGCCCGGGCGCAGTTGGGTTGCAGTCAGCATATGGTTGAAAAGATCCTCTCGGCGCGCGATGGTGTGGTTGCTCGGGAGCGGTCGCGCGTAATCTTTCAGTCTAGCAGATCGCAGGTTGCAACATTGCCGCGCTTGCGGCTACTATGAAGTGGACCTTCCAACAGGCCTGAGGCAGACCACCCGTCCTGCTTGTGGCCGAACAAACGTCAAATACCGATTGAAGAACTCTATGGCGAATGTGCCGGACAACAGAAGAATTTTGGCCCTGGTGGGCGATCTCATGTTCACCGTGAAGATTACCGAGGCGGCCAAGCGCAATGGAATGCAGGTGGACTACGTGAAGACGGACGAGGAGTTCCTGGAACGCCTGAAGCAGAAGCCGCGCCTGGTGATCATGGACCTCAATATCCATACCGCGCAACCGGTGGAGCTCATCCAGTCGATGAAGGCATCCGAAGAAACCAGGCAAATCAGCATTCTTGGCTATGTCTCCCACATCCAGGGCGACCTTAAGCTAAAAGCGCAGGACGCCGGGGCCGACCTGGTGCTGGCGCGTTCCGCATTTACGCAAAACCTGCCTCAACTATTGAAGCGGCATTCCGGGTCGCTGTAGACAGCGCTTGATCTCGGCATACAGTTCTTCGGCGTGGAAGGGCTTGGCGACGTAACCGTCCATACCGGCTTCGAGGAACCGCTGGCGGTCTCCGAGCAGGGCATTGGCTGAGATGCCGACAATGGGCAGGGAAAACCCGCGGGAGCGCAGCGTCTGCGTCGCCTCGATCCCGCTCAACTCCGGCATCTGGTTGTCCATCAAAACAAGATCGAACGTTTCTGTTTCCACCAAACGGATGGCTTCCACGCCGTTGGGCGCCACCTGCACTTCGTGCCCGTGCTTGGTGAGAAGGCGCGTCGCCACCACCTGATTCAGCGCATTGTCTTCGGCCAGCAGGATACGTAGCGGACGTACTTCGGCGGGGTTGGTGCGTTCCCCTTCCGGCGGAGGGCCGGA
>JAEUQG010000487.1 GCA_016789755.1 Bryobacterales bacterium | reverse complement strand
CTTCACGTTCCAATCGGTGCGCATGAATTCGACAGCGAGCCAGTCAAGCAGTTCGGGATGCGAGGGCGTCGCGCCTTGTGTGCCGAAATCCTCTTCCGATTCCACGATGCCGCGTCCGAACATTCTGGCCCAGAAACGGTTTGCCGTCACGCGCGCGGTCAGCGGATTGTCTTTCGACACCAGCCATTGCGCGAAGCCGAGCCGGTTGCGAGGCGCTCCTGCCGGCAAAGGATGAAACGCCGATGGAACATCGGGCTGCACCTCATCGGTGGGATTAAGGAAGTTGCCGCGATCGTGGATCCGCGTCTTGCGGCGTTTGTCTCCTCCCAGTTCCCGCATGATGAGCGTCGAGGCATCGGCCACTTTGAGAACCGGAACATCGCTGGGCAGGTCCTTGTCCTCGGTCTGATTAAGGAACGCGTAGAGCTGGTAGAACTCCTTATGGGAAATGGGATCGTACTTGTGGGTATGGCACTGCGCACAGCCTGCGGTGAGGCCCATCCACACCTGGCCGGACACCGCCACGCGATCCTTCACCGCGGCATCGCGAAACTCTTCGTCATCGGTGCCGCCTTCGGTGTTGGTCATCGTGTTGCGGTGGAAACCGGTGGCGATCAACTGGTCCTCCGTGGGTTTGGGCAGCAAGTCGCCGGCGAGTTGTTCGATAGTGAAGCGGTCGAACGGCATGTTGCTGTTGAATGCTCTGATCACCCAATCGCGATACGGCCAGATGGTGCGGTGATTGTCTTTTTCGTATCCCTGTGTGTCGGCGTAACGGGCGAGATCGAGCCAGACTTTTGCCCATCGTTCGCCGAACTGCGGCTGGCCGAGCAGCTTGTCGAGCATTGACTCATAGGCCTTTGCGGAATTATCCGCGAGATAGGCGGCCAGGATCTCCTTGGACGGCGGGAGCCCGGTGAGATCGAGTGCGGCGCGGCGCGCCAGAGTGTGTTTGTCGGCTTCCGGGGAGAAGCCTAATCCCACCTGGTCGAGTTTCACCCGCACGTAATGATCGATGGGATTGCCATGCGGCTCGCCCTTGATGCGCGGTTTCTCGAAAGCCCAGTGGTTGGTGTAGGGGGCGCCGGCATCGATCCAGCGGCGGATGAGGCTCACCTCGGTGGCGCTGAGTCGAGGACCGGAAGGAGGCATGGGGCGTTTGTCGTCGGTAATGCGGGCGACGACCCGGCTGGCGGCGCTATCGCCGGGCACAATGCCCTTGTAGCCTCCGCTGCGACCCGTTGCTCCGTCATGCGTATCGAGACGAAGGTTGGCCATGCGGCCGCGGTCATCCGCACCATGGCAAGCAATGCATTTCTTGTTCAGGATGGGACGGATGTCGCGCTGAAAATCGACCGGCGTCTGCGCGTGTAGCGCGGAGGAGAAGCAGGCGAGGAGGATGGCTTGGCGCATCGGGTTTGAGTTTCATTCTATCGTGCCTGAGTCGCGTTGCCGCGATTCTGCTCATTCCGAGCCCTTCCATTGCTCAGAGACCGGAAAGTGAAGTGGATCCCTCAGGCTCTGCAGTTCTCGATAGTAGTAGAGCGGAGTGGGCCTCCGTCCTTGGAACTTCAGCGTCTTGAGAATTTCGATTTCTTCTTCTGTGGCGTCGCCGCGCAGGAAGTCGTCTTTCAGAAACTGTTCCAGACCGGGCTCAATGGCCAGCTCCGGTTCTGGTGCAATTTCGACAAATTCGAAGCGCCGCAGACTGCCTGGCGCAAGCCGGGCGTTCAGAACAAGTTTCATGCCGAACGTCTTGAGGTCGATATCCCATGCCTCAATCATCGGATCGAGAAAAGTGCCGCAACTCTCAGCCGATACGCTGAAAACATCGGAATCCAGAAATTCAAGGATGGCAACTCTCATTTGCGCATAGCTGCGTCCGCTGAGGCGCGCAAGGAGGCGAAGCCACTCCTCACTTCGCAACTCTTCCCTCGCCAACCCCTGGACCACATCCAGGATCTTCTGCGTGACCAGGCGCTCGAGTTCGCCGAAGGCGTCCTTCTCGAAGATCCGATGCACTTCGGCCCGCCGATCCATTTCGCACTTGCTGAGAATCAGCGCCCTGCATTCCTTGAAAAGGGGTCTCGGAGCCTCTGAGACTCTCTTCTTCATCTCTTGTTGACGCTGGACTTCCGCTAGTTTCGATAGCTCCCCCGAGGGGAGCCGCAAGAACTGGCCCATCCTCTCGTAGATGTCCGTACGCCCGGGCGCGGGCGGAGCTTTCTTGCGCGTTAGCAACTGGGAAATGTAGGACTCGGTAACTTGGACGGCAGCCGCCAGGTCCCTCTGGTCCAGACCCATTTCACCCAAGCGTCGCCTTATCAATTGGGACACATCCACCGACAACTCCAGCAAAACAGGACTTAACTAAATACAGTTAAGAAACAACCTCCATTGTGCCACGGTCGGCTCTTGACGGGCAAGACAACTTAACTTACAATGGTTAATGCCTGGACACGCTGTCCATTCACAGGTCCTCTGATCTAAGGCAGACGATCTGTCCCTTCCCCTTAGCCAAACCCGACAACCGAGGAGGTTGGCATGTTCGAATCCCACCAGAAACATACAGGAACACGCTATACGATGACGGCAGCTTTGCTGCTGGTCGCCTTTGTGTTCAGCCCTGCCATCGTGCTGCTGTCACGCCCCGTCGGTATTGTGCCAGCATCGCTCGCGATCGCTTGCAGCGTCTTTTGCATCGCCCTTGCCTGGGTCAATTGGAAATGGTATTCCGAATTGACCGTTCCATCCATCGAAGACCCCAACACGAGGGCGAAGTGACGCCGGAACCGGTGGTCCAGGCATACGCCTTGTTCGCGGCTCTTGCAGCTTTGTTAATGCGGGCGGCAGTTCTCGTCAGGAGTCGCGACTTCTCGCTTGGCGGAGATCCTGTTACCGCGCGGAAGCAGGTTGTAAAGCAACAGCATGACGCGACTGGGAGCCATCTCAGAATCCCGCGGAAACTCAGGAAATAAGATGCCGTTTGAACAACCTTTCCCACGGTCCTTTGTCGTGTCGTCGGTCCAGACGCATGCGCCGGCTCGTTCTGGGGTCTACGGGATCTCGAATGCCGGCGAATGGATCTATATTGGCGAGACCGACGACATACGAGAAGCGCTCCTGCTGCACTTGCAGGAATCGAATACGGTGCTCTTGCAACGGCATCCGACAGGATTCGTTTTCGAGGTTTGCGATCGGGGAAAGCGGCTTGGTCGTCAAGACCGTTTGGTGCTCGAATACGAGCCGACCTGTAATCGCCGGTTGTCGAAGCACCTCTAGAGGCCGTGCGTGGCCCCCTTCATGTTCAGGGACTCGTCTGCCGAAGGTAGACCTGGCGCGTTGTGCGGGCGAGTTCCTTTAGAAGGACGCCACCGGAGCAATACGGAGGGAAGGAGACTGTTTGTGGAAAAACCGAAAACACAGTTCGTTCTCAAGGGCTTCAGCCATGTTGTAGGGCTCCGCGTTCTGTCATTCGAGGGGATCGCGGCAGACCGGACGCGAGAACTGTTCACCGTCAGCGCCGATCTCGCCCAGTGCCGGAGATACGGTATTCGATTGCAGGAATTGCCGCTCCTGTGCCGGGCAGTCTTGGAGCGTTGTTACGAAGGCGGGCAACAGCGGGCCTTTGCCTACACTGAGGAGGAGATGGGCCTCTATGCCAGCGGCATCAGGGCTCGAGAAGCGGCCGCGAAACAACGGAAAACTCCGCGCCGGCCTGCTTCCGAACACATGGGGTCTGCCTGGCGTGGATTGCTCGGGAGCCGCTAACGCTGGCTGGCCGGGGACACGCATATTTGCCGGTGCCCCTTCCCGTCCTGCCGCGAAACAGCGCCGCTCCCCGCTCAGCTACTGGTAGATAAAATCCGCCTCATCGAACTCATCGATGCTGATGTCGTCGGCGTGTGTTTTCTGGAACAACTCTACTACCCCGGCTTTCCGATCACGGGGGCATTCCGCCCGCACGATGACACCTTCGCCTTCGTGCGCTTCAGGTTGCCTCGCGGGCAGACGGCGGACGTAATCCGTCGCCAGAACCGAGCCGGCAATTCCCGCCACAACCGCGATCGGCACGGTAAACCCGACTCCGAAAATTAACGCAATGGGTGAGGCACAAATCCCACCCGCCAGGAATCCCGACGGAATCGCCGCAGAAGTCAGGCAGAATCTGCGCAGTCTGCCTCTCTCCTTGGCATGCAGCAGCGGAATGGTTTTCTCCGTCACCGGGAAAATA
Organism: Bryobacterales bacterium; assembly: GCA_016789755.1. Classification (GTDB taxonomy): domain Bacteria; phylum Acidobacteriota; class Terriglobia; order Bryobacterales; family Bryobacteraceae; genus CADEFT01. The sequence goes on along the minus strand of JAEUQG010000487.1, from coordinate 5,599 downwards.
TCTACTTCTTCGCAGCCGCTTTCCCGGAGAGCCGCGGCTGCCTTCTGACCTTCGTCAGAATTTCGATAGAGAGCCGCGACCTCCACTTCATGAACAACACTGGCCATACGGAACCTCCCGGATTCGCTCTTGCAAGCGCATTGCCAATGAAGAGATAGTAGTAAGTAGAGAGGGGCAAAAAAGCGCCTGCGGGATGGGGCCTGCAAGGTGCGCCCTTGCCAATAAGAGGAGAAACCACTACCCATGCGTTTCCTGCTTGCATTCACCGTCGCGGGGGCGGCGTTGGCGGCTTCCAATCCGAAGTCCGTCACCTACTACAAAGATGTCCTCCCCGTCCTGCAAAAGAACTGTCAGACCTGTCACCGGCCCGGCGAAGCCGCTCCCATGGCGTTTCTGACCTACGAACAGACCCGGCCGTGGGCCAAGGCTATCAAAGCTTCCGTCCTCGGCAAACAGATGCCTCCGTGGTTTGCGGACCCTGCACACGGCAAATGGGCCAATGACCGGACGATGTCTCCGGACGAAATCGCCACGCTCGCCGCTTGGGCCGACAACGGCGCCAAGGCCGGCGATAAAAAGGACGCTCCGGCCCCCGTCACCTTCGTCCAGGGCTGGGGTATCGGCAAACCCGACCTGATTCTGGAGATGCCGGAAAGCTATTCCGTTCCTGACAGCGGCACAATCGAATACCAATACATCATCGTCCCGACCGGTTTGAAGGAAGACAAATGGGTGCAAATGGCAGAAGCCCGTCCCGGGAACCGTCAGATTGTGCATCACATCATCGCTTTCGTCCGCCAGCCCGGCGACAAGTGGTTTGCCGATCAGAAACCGGGTGTCGCATTCTCGCCGAAGACGCAGGCCGCCAACGGGCAGCGCCGGCAGAGCGATGAGGGGTCGCGCGAATTCCTGGTGGGTTTCGCGCCAGGTTCGCCGCCGGAAGTACTGCGCCCAGGTTCCGCCAAGCTGCTGAAGGCCGGATCGGACCTCGTGCTCCAGATGCACTATACGGCAACCGGCAAAGCGGGCACGGACAAGAGCAGCGTTGGACTGGTCTTCGCCAAGGACCCGGTGAAGAGCCGCGTGTTCACCTCCGCCGTCTCCACTACCAAATTCGTCATTCCGGCTGGGGCGTCGAATCACGATGTGAAGGCAAGCCTCACCCTGCAGGAAGACGCCGATCTGATTTCGCTGCTGCCGCACATGCATTTGCGCGGCAAGGCCTTCGAATATCGCGCGGTCTACCCGACCGGGGAAACCGAAGTTCTTCTGAAGGTTCCGGCCTACCGGTTCGACTGGCAACTCTGGTATGAGTTCGCCGCCCCGAAGCGTATTCCGAAAGGCACGCGCCTGGAGGTGACCGGCACCTTCGACAACTCGGCCAACAATCGCTTCAACCCCGACGCCACCAAAGATGTGAAGTGGGGTGAGCAGAGTTGGGAGGAGATGATGATGGGCTTCTTCGACATAGCCTTCGATGCCGGCAAAGATCCCATGGATCTGTTCCGGCCCAAGAAAAAGACCGGCACCGACGACTGAAAAATCGGCTACACTAATCGTGAATCGTAACTGCCGGGCCGCCCAGCCCGGCAGATTCCATTTGGGAGGGTTGCGCCGATGAAGATCCCGCTGCTGCTTGCCCTGTTAGCCTCTACCGCCGGGGCTGCAATGAAGCCCGCACGGGTCACTTTCTACAAAGATGTGCTTCCCATCCTGCAGAAAAACTGCCAGGAATGCCATCGCGCGGGAGAGGCGGCCCCCATGGCGCTGACAACTTACGAAGAAGTCCGCCCGTGGGCCAAGGCGATCAAGGTATCCGTGCTGGCGAAGAAGATGCCTCCCTGGTTCGCCGATCCAGCTTACGGCAAATTCCACAATGAGCGTGTTCTCAATCCGGATGAAATCGCCACCATCGCCACTTGGGTGGATAAAGGATCGCCCGCCGGAGACAAGCGCGAAGCACCGCCCATGCGGCAGTGGACGGAAGGCTGGTCGATCGGCAAGCCGGATCTCGTGGTGGAAATGCCGAAGCCGTTCGCGGTACCGGCAAGCGGCACGATCGAATACACCTACCTCGTACTGCCTCTGCATCTGAAACGGGACACCTGGGTACAAGCCGCGGAAGTGCGCCCCGGCGACCGCGCCGTGGTCCATCACGTCATCGCGTTCTTGCGCGAACCGGGCTCACAATGGATGCGGGACGTCGAATACGGGGTGCCGTTCGTACCCGACAAGCGGGCTCGCAATTCGCGCAACGGCGGAGCGAGCGAAGCCGGCGGCCCCGGCTCCGAACTACTGGTTGGGTATGCGCCCGGATTGCAGGCCCAGATCTTCCGTTCCGGCACCGCTAAATTGCTGAAAGCCGGCACCGACGTCGTCTTCCAGATGCACTATACGGCTAACGGCAAGGCCGCCAGCGATCAGACAAAGATCGGCATCGTGTTCGCCAAGGCGCCACCGAAAGAGCGTGTCATGACGATGGCTGCCTCGAACACCAAGTTCGTCATTCCGCCGGGCGCCTCAGATCACCGCGTGGAGTCGCAGTTCACCTTGCAGGCCGACACGCGTCTCACCGGACTCATGCCGCATATGCATCTGCGCGGAAAGGCGTTTCAATACAAGGCCGTCTATCCCGGCGGAGAATCGGAAGTGCTGCTCAATGTGCCCCGCTACGATTTCGCCTGGCAGCTTTTCTACTATCTTGCCGAGCCCAAGGTGTTCCCCAAAGGGACACGGATCGAATGCGTGGCGAGCTTCGATAACTCCGCCAACAACGGCTTCAACCCCGATCCGTCCAAGGAAGTGCGGTGGGGCGATCAGAGTTGGGAAGAGATGATGATCGGATGGTTCGACGTAGCTTTCGATGCGTCCCTCAATCCCGTGCGGCTGTATCGTTCCGAGAAGCCGGCAAAACCGGCCACAGGCGGGGAGTAGGATGAACCGCGCGGGTGTCCTGGCAGTTCTGCTGTGCTCCGGCTCGACGCTGGCGCACGACCCCATCACCACCAAAGTCACATTCAGCGTAGAAATCGTCCGTCTCTTCCAGAAGCGCTGCTTTTCCTGTCACCAGGAAGGGGGAAAAGCTCCCATGTCGCTGGTGAAATACGAGGAAGCGCGGCCATGGGCCAAGGCTATCAAAGAAGAGGTGCTGGAACGCCGCATGCCCCCCTGGGGAGCGGTGAAGGGATTCGGCGAATTCCGCCCGGATCATGGGTTGACGCAGGAGGAGATCAGCGTCATTGCCGATTGGGTCGAGGGCGGAGCCCCGGAGGGCGAACCGAAATACTACCCCGAACTACGCATCCCGGCAGCGGAGAAACCACAGTTGCCGGCGATGCGGATGCGCTTCCAGCGGTCGCTAAAGCTAGCCACGAACCTGCGGCTGGCTGCAATTGAGCCTCGCCTGACCGGAGAACTGGAACAGGTGCGTATCACGGCCGAACAGCCCGACGGGCGCATTGAGCCCCTGCTTTGGCTCCGCCGGTACAAGGGCGAATGGAAGCAGGTCTTTGTCTTCCGCAAGCCTGTGCCGGTGACCGCAGGCACCGTTGTGAAAGCCGATCCGCCGTCAGGGGCGAGCTACCTGTTGTATACACAAAAATGATGTTTCCTGCCCTGTTCCTAATGGCCGCGCCGGTGTTTCACAAAGACATCGAGCCTTTGTTGCAAAAACATTGCCAGCAATGTCACAGGGCCGGCGAAGCGGCTCCCATGCCGTTGACGACCTATGAGCAGGTGCGTCCTTGGGCCAAGGCCATCCGCCAGGCTGTGGTGCAGGGGACCATGCCGCCGTGGCATGCCGATCCTTCGGTGGGCAAGTTTGCCAATGACAGCCGCCTTGCGCCAGCGGAGATCGAATCCATTCGTCAATGGGTGGACAATGGTGCTCCACGCGGGCGGTCCTCCGATGCCCCCAGGCCGGTACGTTTCGCCAGCGGATGGAACATCGGGCAACCCGATGCCATCTTCGAGATGCCGGTCGATTTCGAGATTCCTGCCAAGGGCGACATCGACTACATCCACTTTGCCGTGCCCACGAACTTCACGGAAGACCGATGGATTCAAAGCATGGAGGTTAGACCGGGAAACCGCGCCAATGTGCACCACATTGGGGTGTACCTCCGCCGTAAAGGCTCAACCTGGCTGCCGCAAGTCAAGGCGGGCGGAGAGGGGACCCCGCTGCGCGACCGCCTCACGGGCCGATCCGCCATCGACGAGCATTTCGCCATGTATCTGCCCGGATATGGTGGCGAGATCCTTGCCGACGGCCAGGCGCGAAAGATTCCCGCCGGTGCGGAACTCATCTTTCAGCTCCACTACATCAGTACGGGCAAGCCGGCCCGCGACCGCAGCCGCATCGGGTTCGTTTTCGCAAAACAGCCTGTGCGCGAACTGATCCACACGGTTCCGGTGGGCGATCCGGCCATCGTCATCCCGCCCGGCGATCCGGAATACAAGTCGAGGGCCAACTTCTTCGTATCGATGCCTCTGCGCGTATTGGGGATCGCACCGCACATGCACTTGCGCGGCAAGTCGTTTGCCTGCGACTCGATTCTCCCTGACAAGTCCAGGCAGGCGCTGCTCAGCATTCCGAAGTACGACCGCAACTGGCAGAGGCGCTATCTGCTTGCAGATCCCCCGTCGCTGCCAAAGGGATCGTGGATCCAATGCCGCGCCGTGTTCGACAATTCACCGAACAATCCATGGAACCCCGACCCCGCAGCGACCGTTCGCTGGGGCGATCAGACGCGCGATGAAATGATGGTGGGCTATGTCGATGTGGCATTGCCGCCCGATGCCCAACCGGAACGCTTTTACTCCCGGCCGAAATAGAACGGGAAGATCAAACTACCGTTTGTTGCGCATCATCCCGGCCTTCGCCTCAGCTTCCTGCGTGCGCTTTCGCTCCGTATCGCGCTTATCGTGCATTTTTTTGCCCTGCCCCAGGGCCAGCTCGCACTTGACTCGCCCGTTCTTCAGGTACAGCTTGGTGGCCACTAGCGTCAGCCCCTTGTTCTGCGTCTTGCCCAGCAGTTTGTCAATCTCCCGCCGGTGCAGCAGGAGCTTCCGTTTCCGCACCGGATTGTGATTGAACAAGTTGCCATGGCTGTACTCGCTAATGTGTGCATTGCACAACCAGGCTTCATTGTTGTGAATCTCACCGTAGGCATCGCGTAACTGAATCTTGCCCGCCCGCGCCGCCTTCACTTCGGTGCCGGTCAGCACCAACCCAGCCTCGAACCGGTCCAACAGGAAGTAGTTGTGCCCGGCCTGCCGGTTGTCGCTCAGGATCTTGATGCCGGTTTGTTCCTTCGTCGCCATCCGATCTCCATGATAACAGTGCCGCAAAATTCCTCTCCACGCTGGTAACCCTTCCTGCGTCAATCCGTTATGAGGGAAGTAGCGCCTGTCCGAAGAGGGGCGAAACCCGAGTTGAACAAGCATTCGAAGCTGAAGAATCAATAAGATGCACGGAATTTTGCGCACCTGGACCAGCTTGGCTCTCATCCTGCTGCTGGCCGTCCCCGAGGCCCCCGCATGGGGCCGTAAGGGCGACAAACGGTACAAAGAGGCCCGGCTGGCGGAAAACAAGAAGGAT
>JAEUQG010000484.1 GCA_016789755.1 Bryobacterales bacterium | reverse complement strand
CTTCACGTTCGGTGAGCCACTCCATTTTGATCTCACACAGAGGTCGGAAGTCCTGCTTTTGGCAATTCCAGACTATCGGGTTTATGGCGGGCGGAGGACAGTCACGGTTGATGCATTCAACACCGTCAGTCTTGAGCGCATTGTGGTTCGCGATGCTGAAGGGCGGGCCGTCCCGAACCTGAGATACACCAGTGAATCTGCTCTTCCTTACGATGTTTCGACGCCCGACGAAGTTCCTGAACCCGCAACCATGGGGACTGCTGTCTGTTGGGGGCCTGGCTGTTGCTGCGGCGGCGAAAATTGGTCGGGTTCTGAAGTCCCGGCGGCCAACTACGCTTTGAGAAGTCTACGGATCAAAGAGCCGCCGACATCGGTGAGACGGAAGTCGCGGCCCTGATAGCGGTATGTCAGTCTTAAGTGATCGACGCCTAAACAATGCAGCATGGTGGCGTTGAGGTCGTGGACGTGGATAGGGTCAGCGACGATGTTATACGAGTAATCATCGGTTTCTCCGATGGATTGGCCGCCTTTGATTCCGCCTCCGGCTACCCATAGCGAGTAACAACGGGGATGATGGTCGCGGCCGTATTGGTCGGGGGTGAGGGTGCCCTGGCAGTAGACCGTGCGGCCGAATTCGCCGCCCCAGATGACGAGCGTTTCCTCCAGCATGCCGCGTTGCTCCAGGTCTTTGATGAGGGCGGCCGAGGGTTGGTCGGCGTCCTGGCATTGCGGAGGGAGTTGGCGGGGCACGGATTCGTGATGGTCCCAGCCCATGTGGTAGAGCTGGATGAAGCGGACACCGCGCTCGGCGAGACGGCGGGCGAGAATGCAGTTCGAGGCGTAGCTGCCCGGCGTGCGTGCGTCGGGGCCGTACATCTTCAGCACCGATTCGGGCTCCTTCGACAGATCGGTCAGTTCCGGAACCGAAGTCTGCATGCGGTACGCCATTTCATATTGCGCGATGCGGGTGGCGATCTCCGGGTCGGCGAATTCCTTCAGGTTGATTTCATTGACGCGGGCGATGTCGTCCAACATGGACCGGCGCACCTGCTGGCTCACTCCGTTGGGGTTCGAGAGAAAAAGCACAGGGTCGCCGTCGGAACGGAACTTCACGCCTTGATAGCGCGAAGGAAGGAAGCCGCTGCCCCAGAGGCGGTCGTACAAGGGCTGGTCGACGCGGCGGCCGCGGCCGCGGGAGATCATGACGACGAAGGCGGGCAGATCCTGGTTTTCACTGCCGAGTCCGTAGCTGACCCAACTGCCGAAGCAGGGGCGGCCGGCGATCTGGCTGCCGGTTTGAATGAAGGTGATGGCCGGGTCGTGGTTGATAGCCTCGGTGAACATCGAGCGGATGACGGTGATTTTGTCGGCGATGGAAGCCGTGTGAGGGAGAAGCTCGCTGAACCATGTGCCGCTTTGGCCGTGCTGGGCGAAGGTGAATTTCGAGGGGGCGACGGGGAAGGATTTCTGGCCGCTGGTCATGCCGGTGAGGCGCTGGCCTTTGCGGATGGAATCGGGGAGGTCTTCGGCGAATCGCGATTTCAGTTGCGGCTTGGGATCGAACAGATCCATTTGCGAAGGCGCTCCGGATTGGTGCAGATAGATGATGCGTTTCGCCTTGGGCGCATGGTGGGGAAAGCCGGGGAGCGGGGGATGGGCAACGGTGTTGGCATTGAGCAGCGAGGCAAGGGCGGGGATGCCGATGCCGGTGGCCATGCGGGAGAAGAAGTGGCGGCGCGTGGCGAGGGCGGCGGTTTGTTTCAGGATGCTGTTCATTGGCGGGTCACCACTTCGTCGAGATTGAGGATGACGGCGGCGAGCGTCGTGTAGGCGGCGAGTTCGGGCTGGGGCAGGGAAGCATCGCGCGGGGCTTCGCCAGCGGCGAGGAGTTGGGTGACGGCGGCGGAGTCCTGTTTGTAGGCGGCGAGGCGGCGTTCGAGGCCTGCGGAGAGGACGGCGATTTCGGCGGTGCTGGGTGTGCGGGAAGTGGCGAGACGGAAGCCGTGGGCGATGCGGGCGGATGGGGTCGGGCCGCCTTCGCGCAGCATGCGTTGGGCGAGGACTCGGGCGGCTTCGACGTAGGTTTCGTCGTTGAGGAGAGCGAGGGCTTGGAGCGGGGTGGAACTGCGGGTACGTTTGACGACGCAGAATTCACGGGTAGGGGCGTCGAAGGTGGTCATCGATGGGGGCGGGACGGTGCGCTTCCAATAGGTATAGAGACTGCGGCGCCAGAGATCGTCGCCGGTGGAGCGGATGTAGAGCTTGCGGTCGTCGATGACGCTGAGTTGTTCCCAGAGTCCGTCGGGCTGGTAGGGTTTGACGGGCGGGCCTCCCATTTTGGGCTGGAGCAGGCCGGCGACGGCGAGTGCCTGATCGCGGATGGTTTCGGCGGGGAGGCGGAAACGCGCACCGCGGGCGAGGAGGAGATTTTCGGGGTCCTTTTCGAGCAGTTCGGGCGTGGCTTTGGCGCTCTGGCGATAGGCGGCGCTCATGACGATTTGCTTCTGGAGGGCTTTCCTGTCCCAGCCGGAGCGGACGAACTCGGTGGCGAGGTAATCGAGGAGTTCGGGGTGTGTTGGGGGGATGCCTTGCGAGCCGAAGTCTTCGGCGGTGCGAACGAGTCCGTTGCCGAAGTACATTTGCCAGAGGCGATTCACCATGACTCGCGCGGTGAGAGGATTGGAGGGGCTGACGAGCCACTGGGCGAGGCCGAGGCGGTTCTTCGGGGCATCGGTGGGCAACGGCGGGAGGAAGGCAGGGGTGGCGGCAGTGACCTTTTCAGCGCGCTTTTCGTAGGCGCCGCGGGTGAGGACGAACGTGTCGCGGGGGACTCCCATCTCCTTCATGATCATGGTGGAGGGAATTTTGTTTTCGATGGCCGTGCGCTGGGTGTTGAGGCGGGTGATGGTGTCGTTGATGACGCGGCGCTCGGGTTGGCGCTGGAGGTAGTAGCGGCGGAGGAGGGTTTGTTCTTCGGGGGTGCGGGCGGCGGGCGCGGTGCGAAGGGCTGCGGTGACGTCTTCGGAGGGGAAGTCGGGGTAGGGGTCATCGGTGACGGAGAGGCGGAAGCGGCCGAGGAGGTGGGCGGCGCCGTACTCGTTGCCGATTTTGAAGGTGAAGGCGGTGCCGCCGGCGTAGCCGGTGAGTTGACGCGGTTCGAGGACGAGGGAGTGAGGTTTGTCGAGTTCGGGCTCGACGCTCCAGCCGCGGGTGAGTTGCTGCATGGGGCGGAGGACTCGGATGAGGACGGATTCGGGCGAGGCGTAGCTGGCGGTGGCGGTGGCGAGGTCGAGGGGGCGGAGTTTGGAGGGTTCGGCGAGACGGGCTTGTTGGGCTTCGAAGAGGGTGATGACGGCGCGGCCGTTGGGTCCGCGGCCGGAGCCGCCGGCGGGGAGGCGCGGGTCGGGGATGAGTTCGAGGCGGAAGGCGGTGATGTCGCGGAGATGGGTTTGGGCGGTGACGGTGATGACGTCGCGGTCGGGTTTCGGTCCCGAGGCGAAATACGATCCATCGTTCTGTTTTTCGAACAAGACGCCTTCGCGGGATTTAAGGTCGCGGGCTTCGAGCGTGTGCCAGCGGGGTTGATGGGCAAGGGCTTTCGATTCCCAGGCGGTTTGGGCGGGGGCGAGGCGGGTTTCGATGGATTTGAGTTCGGAGCGGGCGGCGGTGAGTTTGTACTGGACGGCGGCGAGTTGGGCTTCGAGTTCGGGGGCGGGGAGTTTCATGACGGGCTGGAGGTTGCCGCGGCCATCGCGGGGGCCGCCGGTGCCAACTTCGGGGACGTTGTTGAAGAAGGCGAAGAGGGAGTAGAAATCGCGCATGGTGAGGGGATCGAACTTGTGGTCGTGGCAGCGGGAGCAGCCGACGGTGAGTCCGAGCCAGACGGTGCCGACGGTGCTGATGCGGTCGACGATGTTTTCGACGTGGAATTCGGCGGCGATGCTGCCGGCTTCGGTGTTGACACGGTGGTTGCGGTGGAAGCCGGTGGCGATGCGCTGATCGAGGGTGGGGTTGGGGAGCAGATCGCCGGCCATTTGATCGATGGTGAACTGATCGAAGGTCTGGTTGCGGTTGAAGGCGTTGACGACCCAATCGCGCCAGGCCCACATTTCCTTTTCGGGATCGACCTGGTAGCCGTGAGTGTCGGCGTAACGGGCAGCGTCGAGCCAATCGACGGCCATGCGTTCGCCGTAGTGCGGGGAGGCGAAGAGGCGATCGACGAGGTTTTCGTAGGCCGCGGGGGATTTGTCGGCGAGGAAGGCGGCCAGTTCGGCGGGGGTGGGCGGGAGGCCGGTGATGTCGAGCGAGAGGCGGCGGATGAGGGTTTCTTTGGAGGCTTCGGGGGAAGGGGCGAGGCCTTCTTTTTCGAGGCGGGCGAGGAGGAATCGATCGATGTTGTTACGGGGCCAGGCGGTGTTGCGGGTGGTGGGGATGGCGGGCTTTTGCGGGGAGGTGAAGGCCCAGTGGGATTGCCATTTGGCGCCTTCACGGATCCAGCGTTCGATGAGGGCGATTTCGCGATCGGCGAGTTTCTTGTGGCCGGCGTAGGCGGGGGGCATGCGTAGGGCGTTGGTGGCGGTGATGCGCTGGTAGAGCGGGCTGGAGGTGGCGTTGCCGGGGAGGATGGCCTTCCTTTTGGCGTCGGATTCGAGGTCGAGGCGGAGGTTGGCTTTGCGCTCGGCGGCATCGGGGCCGTGGCAGGTGAAGCAGCGGTCGGAGAGGATGGGGCGGATTTCGCGGTTGAAATCGATGGTTTGGGCGTGGGCGTAGGCGGAGAGGAGTCCCAGGAGGAATAAGGCCTGCATGGATGGATACATTACATCACATGCAGGCCTTGGTGAAGCGGCAGACTAGGCCGAGGGTTTGGAGGATTCGATGGCGTCGCCGCTGACGACGATTTCGACGCGGCGGTTCTGTTTGCGGCCGGCGGCGGAGGTGTTGGGTACGGCGGGCTGGTTCTTGCCGAAGCCGCGGGCGGTGACTTGCTCGGGGCGGAGTCCGTGGGAGGTGAAGTATTCACGGACGGTGTTGGCGCGGTCTTCGGAGAGTTTCTGGTTATAGTCGTCGCTGCCGACGTTGTCGGTGTGACCTTCGATTTCGAGCTTGAGGCTGGGGTGTGCGAGGACGATGCCGGCGACGCGGGCGAGGCGTTCGCGGGCGTCGGGGCGGAGGTTGAACTTGCCGAATTCAAAGAGTACGTCGGACATGTTGACGATGAGGCCGCGGGCGCTATCGCGGGTTTCGAGTACGGCGTTGAGCTGATCGCGGAGTTGCTGGCGGAGTTGCGCTTTTTCGGCTTCGGCCTGGAGGCGGAGGCGGTTGGCTTCGTCGGCGTTCTTGCGCGCCTTCTCGGCTTCGAGGGCGAGTTGCTGTTGCTGGGCGATGGCTTCGGCCTTGGCGGCTTCGGCCTGCTTGCGGGACTCTTCGGCGGCGCGGCGGGCGGCTTCGGCTTCGAGGCGCATTTTGTCGGCTTCGGCCTTGGCCTGTTCGGCGGCGAGGCGTGCGGCATCGGCGGCGGCGCGTTCCTCGCGGGCTTTTTGGGCGGCTAGGTCGGATTCGGCTTTGGCTTTGGCCATGGCGGCGCGGTCGGCTTCGGCTTGGGCGCGGCGCTGGGCTTCGGCTTCGGCTTCTGCCTTGGCGCGGGCTTCGCGTTCGGCGGCTTCCTTGCGCTCCTGGGCGAGGCGCTCTTCGTCCTGACGGCGGAGGGAGATGGCGCGAGCGTCTTCGGCGCGCTGGACGGCTTCGCGGGACATCATGCTGACGGGTTTGGCGCCGGCCTGGACATCGAGGTAGTTTTCGGCTTTCTGGAGTGCGTCGGCGGCCTTCTGGTAGGTGTCGGCGGCGTACTTATCGGCGGCGAACATTTTGGCGATGCGGACGGCGTTGCGGGCTTCGATTAATTCGAGGGGGATTTTGGAGCTCCAGATGGGGGGCTGGGCGCTGCCGGTGCCGGCGTACTGGCCGCGCTGGAGGAGTTCGTATTTGGCGTCGAGGATTTCCCATTTACCGGTGGTATCGGGGCGGATTTCATTTTCAAGGACGATGATTTCGCTGGGTGTGGTGACGGCGAAATAGGGCTCGGCGGTGACAATGAGGCCGAAGACCTGGAGGTCGGTGGTGACATTGAGCTTGCTGCGGCCGGCGTTGAGGAGGACTTCGCCGAGGTTTTTGGGGCGGCCGTCGGCGGTAATAGCCCAGAGGACGTAGGTGAGATATTCGGGTCCGAGGGTATGGGCGGGGGCGAGTCCCTGGAAATTGGCGTCAATTTCAATATAGCCTTGTTTACTTTCGACCTTGGCTTTTCCGGTGGAATTTGGGGAAGCCGCGGTGCCGATGAAGTCGATGGAGGTGGCGCCGCCGCGGTGGCGGTAATTGACGGCGCGGATGGAACGGGAGACGACGTTGACCTTAAAAGTGGTCATCGGCTCGAGGGCCGGCTGGGGAGTGGTTTGCTGGCCGGAGGCGAGCATGGAAACGGTTGAAAACAGGAGAGAAAGGATTTGGCTCAAGGTATATGCTCCTCTTGGGAAGAATGTATGCAACCGGCTTTCCAAAAGCGGAGAGGCCGTAAGATCAATCACTTAGGCCGGGTGCAGGGTTGGGGCGAGTGGAAAAAATTACTTGCCGCGCGGGTAGCAGCCGAGGACGCGGAGAAAATCGGCAAGTTCTTCCAGGTGGCCAAGGGCTTTGCGCATGCGCTCTTCGGCGACGTCGGCGAGGACATCGACATAGAAGAGATATTCGAACGGTTTACCGCGCAGCGGGCGCGACTCGATTTTGGTCAAACTGAGATCGCGCAGAGCGAAGGCGCTTAAGGCGCGGAACAAAGCGCCGGGAGCGTTGCGGGTGGTGAACACCAGGCTGGTTTTTCTATCGCCGGGGTGGGCGTGGGATTTTTGTTTGGCCGGGCGCTCGAGCAAAAAGAATCTCGTATAGTTTTGACGGTCGTCTTCGATGGAGCGTTTCAGGATATGGGCGCCGTAGATTTCGGCGGCGACGGAGGAGGCGATGGCGGCCGAATCCTGGGAGTTCTGCTCCATGATGGTCTTGACGCTGCCGGCGGTGTCGTAGTGGGTGACGCGTTCGAGGTTGGGGTTGGCGGCGAAGAACTTGAGGCACTGGTTGAGGGCGACGGGGTGGGAGAGGACGCGGCGGACGCGGTTCCATTTGACGCCCGGGGCGGCGATCAAGTTATGGACGATGCGGACGCTGGTTTCGCCGACGATTTCGAGGTCGAAATTGAGGAGGTGGTCGTAATTTTCGTGAATGGAGCCGTGGAGGGTGTTTTCGATGGGGATGACGGCGCGGTCGACTTCGCCGTCCTTGAGGGAGCGGAAGACCTGTTCGAAGCGTTCGCAGGGGACGGGGAAGGCATCGGGGCCGAGGAGTTGGCGGAGGGCAATCTGGCTAAAGGCGCCGAGTTCTCCTTGAAAGGAAGCACGGATCTTTTTTTTCATGAATGTTTTTCCTGGCCCCAGCGTTTGGCATCGGCGGCGGGGAGGCCGATGAGGTCGAGGACGCGGTCGACGCTGAAATCGACGATATCCATTACGGACTGGGGCTGATGATAGAAGCCGGGGATGGGCGGAGCGACGATGGCTCCCATTTCGGCGAGCTGGGTCATGGTGCGGAGGTGGCCGAGGTGGAAGGGCGTTTCGCGGACGAGGAGGATGAGTTTGCGGCGTTCTTTGAGGGCGACGTCGGCGGCGCGGACGAGGAGGTTGGAGCTGATGCCGTGGGCGATGGCGGACATGGTGTGAATGGAGCAGGGGGCAATGACCATGGCGTCGGTGAGGAAGGAGCCGCTGGCGAGGCGGCAGCCGATGTCTTCGACGGGGTAGGAATGATGGGCGAGGGCGCGGATTTCGGCGGCTTTCTTATTGGTTTCGAGCCAGGCGGTGCGTTCGCCGGAGCGGGTGAGGATGAGGTGGGATTGAACGCCGGGGCGTGCGCGGAGGCGTTCGAGGAGACGGAGTCCGTAGATGGAGCCGCTTGCTCCGGAGATTCCAACGACAATTTCCAAATTTGCCACCTTCTCAAGTGTTCTGTTCTGAAAACAGAACAAAAAACGCGTTTCAGCCCTTGCCGGGGCGGCCGCAAGTGCTATAATCCAAGCGGGAAACGCTGGCCAAGCGGGGGGCGGCGCGGGGAGACACACGCTCCACCTCCGGCAGTGTGATGATAGCATGGAGGAACCAGGACAGAAACTGAAACGGGTACGCGAACGCCTCAACCTTCGCTATCGCGATGTGGAAGAGGCGAGCATACGAATTGCCGAACGCCATCAGAGCGATGAGTTCGTGCTCGGTCTCAGCCGACTGGCAGACATCGAGAACAAGGGTACGGTTCCGACCCTTTACCGCTTATACAGTTTGTGCGCGATTTACCGGCTGGATCCACAGGACGTGATGGCCTGGTATGGGGCGGATTTGTCGAAACTGCCGGGCGACGCGGCGGAGATTGAGATTGAGCGGACGCACGAGATCCGGTTCAACGCGAACGGGTACGGACAGGTGAGCATGCCGCTGGCGCTCGATCCGGGGATCGATTTGCGGCGGACGAGTTATCTGAGCCGGATGATTCAGCGGTGGGGGAAGTTGCCGCTGATGCTGCTCAATTCATTGGAAGTGGAAGAGCACCGGTACGGCTATATCGGGACGGAGGACTACTTCATGTCGCCGATTCTACAGCCGGGGTCGCTGGTGTTGATCGATGAGACGAGGCGGAAGATCGCCAACACGGGGTGGGCGACGGAGTACGACCGGCCGATCTATTTTTTCGAGCATCGGGACGGTTATGCCTGCGCGTGGGCGTTTCAGACGGATAACCAGATAGTGCTGCAGCCGCATCCTGCTTCGCAATCGAATCCGATTTTCTACAAGCATGAGGAAGATATAGAGGTAGTAGGGCAGGTTACGGGTGTGGCCATGCGGTTGGATCGGGCGAAGCGACGCCGAGTTCGTTCCGCATCAGGGTAAGCAAGGTTTCGAGGTCGGTGAGGAAGAGCTGTTTTTCGAGGGGTGAGGCGGAGGAAGGGGAGATGGTGCGATAGGGCTCGATGCGGCTCCAGGTTTCGACGACGCGCTTGCGCTCGGGTTCGAGGCCGGCGACGTAGAGTTCGAGGTCGGCTTTCTGTTGTTCGAGGGGGAATTCCAGCCACTGGGCGAAGGTGTCCTGGTGACTGAGGCGCATGGCGTTATTCGCCTCTTCTTCTCCATAAACGGTGGCGAGCCCATGGTGGTGGTAGCTGCCGGTGTTGAAGTCGCGGAGAGTGGAGAGGTAGATGAGGCGGCCGAGCAGAGAAGGGATCTGGGCGAGGGTGTTGCGCCAGAGGTCGGTGGCGGCGGTTTTGGGCCGCAGGCGGGACTTGGACTCGGGTGAGGGTTCCACGCGATGCTCTCCTTGGCGGACGCCGCTTGGGTGCTAGGGATCATTCTAGCAGTGCCAGCCAAGGGTCTGTGTGTGCGGGAGGACAAATGAGGTGTGGGGTACTTGTTCCGAAATTCGAAAACTTCCACGGCGGGGCTCACCTGGCGGAGAAACGATTGTAATCTGAACGTGTTCCGGTTGGACCGGATGCGATTCAAGACCCCCGATAGGAGATTCCAACATGTTGAAAAAGCTTGTTCTTCTGGCGCTGCTGAGCTTCACCGCGTTCCAACTGAACGCGATTGACATTCCTTTCCCGACCTGCGGGACGACTGGCAATCCTTGCCCTGGCGATCCCCCGAACGAGTAACCGGGTGAAACGGGCAGGCGGCGGAGAGGCTTCCCCCGGCTGGACTGGGATAGAATGTCTTTGAGAGCGCCGACGATATGCTCGAACTTCCCAAAGCGGAGTGGTATTTACTGGCGGCCATCACCCTATTGACAGGGGTGCTGGCCGCCAAGTTATTTTACGTTGGGTTGGCGGGCAGGTACCGGGCATTTACGGTTTTCCTGGTGTTTTCGGTGGCTCGTGTGGTGGTGATGGGAGTAGTGAAGATGGATGCGGCGGTGTACCGGCACTTCTATATTGGTACAGAGCTGGTGCAATTGGTGCTGTATGTATCGATGGTGGTGGAGCTGTACCGGCTGGTGTTTGAGCAGTACACAGGTATCCGGAACGTGGCCGTGTGGACCCTGCGCGGGGCGCTGGCGGTGGCGCTGGTAATTTCGTTCTTATCGTTGTCGGCGGATATGGGGGGGCGGAAGCATGTGGCGATGAGCCTTCTGGACGGGTTTATGATGGCGGAACGCGGGGTGATATCGACGCTGGTGCTGGTGCTGGTGGCGATGACGGGGTTCCTGGCGTACTTTCCGATCACGTTGCCGGTGAATTTGGTGGTGCACTCAGGAGTTTTCGCGGTGTATTTCCTGAGCAAATCGGCGTTGATTTTGTACCGCAATGTAGTGGGGACGGTGGACCGGGGGATGAGTTTGAGCATCATGGTGCTGGCGGGGATGTGCCTGTGCACGTGGATCGTTCTGTTGCGGCGAAGAGGGGAGGCGTTATCGAAGGTGGTGGGGCGTCCGTGGAACCGGAGTGAGGAAGAGCGGCTGATTGCGCAGTTGAAGGGGGTAAATTCGGCGTTGGCGAGGATGACGAGGGAATAACCCCCGGGCTTTCCCCGGATATACGGCACAATTGGGCAACTTTCCGATTGCAATCGAGAGCCGGGTGGGCTATGCTGTAGCGGAAGGAAATCTGCGAGACCACATCCATGACCCAGGATTCCGTTCTCCTCATCGCCGCCGCGGCAACCGCCGGAATGGCAGGCGGATTCGGATTATTACTAGCCACATTGCGCCGGCCTGGCAAGTCCACGGCGCAGATGGCGGCGCGGGAGCCGCTGCGCCTGCGGCCGATGGAGCGCTTGTTAAGGGAAGAGGACTTTGCGTTTCTTGCCGGGCAGCCGGGCTACCGGCCAGAGATCGGGAAGCAACTGCGCTTGCGGCGGCTGGCGCTGTTCCGCGCATACCTGGCCGAATTGAGCGCGGAGTTTCATGACCTGCACCGGAAATTGCGGCTACTGGCGTTGTATGCTCCGACGGATCGTACCGATCTGGCGCGTGTGCTAATGGAGCAGCGGATGCTCTTCGGGTACCGCATGATGGAGATCGAACTGCGTTTGATGTTGTTCCGGTTCGGCATGAAGCCGGTGGATGTGAGCGGGCTGGTGGAGATGGTGGAGACGATGCGCGGGCAGGTAGGGGAGCTGTCGGCGGGACTGGCGCCGCAGAGCGCCGCGGTTACAGCTTAGAGGCGTTCGCGGCAATCCAATCGTTGGCGGCTTGAAAGTGGGGATATTCGCGTTCGGCGCGGCGGAAGGACTCTGTGTGCACGCAGCGTCTGGACCCGGAGCGTTCCTCAGGGAAGCGCAAGTGCAGCATCTCGTGATACATGACGTATTCGACGACGAAGTGGGGGATGGCCGGGCCATCGAGGGAGCGGCTGATCACGATGGTGTGGTGGGCGGCGTCGTAGTGGCCGAGGATGGTGCGGGAGCGATTGGGGCTCCAGCCCAATGCCGGGCGGGCCATGAGTCCGAAGAAGAAGCGAAGGTTGAGATCCTCAAACAAAGCGATCAGGTCGAAGTGTGCGCCGTGCGGGGGGAGGATTCTCTTGCGGCCCCGTTCGCGGCGGATTTGTTCGACGGTGCGGACGACTTCCTTGCGATTGAGAAAGCGGCGGTAGCGATTGAGGAAGTGGGCGGGGGCCGGTTTGCGGAAGAGTTTACAGAGGAGAATCCAGGCGAGGGCTTCCTGGACGTTGGGGGGAGCGTGCTCGAAGACATCGGAGAGGCTGGCCTGGATGCGGCCGTCTTTCCATTGCACGGAACTGGCGGCGTTGGCGAGGCGGCGGTAGCGGACTTCGACAGCGTCGAGCCGGGTGCGCGGGCGCAACTGGCGGAAGATATCGGCGAACAGCAACTCTTCGGCGGAAGCCGGGCGCGGGCTCACCCCTTGCATCGTCTCCGAATGTACCATAGAGGGTTACGGCTGAATTAGACAGGAGAAGCATTCTTGCTGAAAGCGAAGATCACGGCACTCGGCTGCTATGTACCGCCGCCGGTGCTGACGAACAAAGACCTGGAAACGATGGTGGAGACGTCCGATGACTGGATAATGGAACGGACGGGTATTCGGGAGCGGCACATTCTGCCGAAGGAATACGCGACATCGGACATGGCGGTGGAGGCGGCGCGGGCAGCCTTGGCGCTGCGGGGCGTGGAGGCGACGAGCATCGATGCTCTGATTGTGTGCACGGTAACGCCCGACATGTTTTTTCCGGCCACGGCCTGTCTGGTGCAGGATAAGATCGGGGCCAAAGGCGCGTGGGGGTTCGATCTGATTGCGGCGTGTTCGGGGTTCGTCTACGGACTAACGACGGCGGCGCACCTGGTGAGCGCGGGATCGCACAAACGGGTGATGGTGATCGGCGCGGACGCGATGTCGCGGATCATCAACTACAAGGACCGCAGCACGTGCGTGTTGTTCGGCGATGGAGCGGGAGCGATGCTGGTGGAAGGTCTGGAAGAGGGGGAAGAGCCGGGTTTCATCGGATTTCTGAATGAAATCGACGGATCGGGAGGGGATTATCTGAAAATGCCGGCCGGCGGGAGCCGGATGCCGGCGAGCCATGAAACGGTGGAAGGGGCGATGCACTACGTGCATCAGGACGGGCAGCAGGTGTTCAAGTACGCGGTGCGGAAGATGTTCGAGGTGAGCCGGGATTTGATTCAGCGCAGCGGGCACCGGCCGGAGGATGTGTCGATCCTGATTCCGCACCAGGCCAACCGGCGGATTGTGATGGCGGCGGCCGAACGGCTGGGGATTCCGTTGGAGAAGATTCTGATTAACATCGACCGGTATGGGAACACGACGGCGGCGACGATTCCGCTGGCGACGCGCGATGCGGTGGCACAGGGCCGGTTGAAGCAGGGCGATCTGGTGCTGTTTGCCGCGGTGGGCGCGGGATTCACGGTGGGCGCCAATCTGTGTCGCTGGAAGTTCTAAGCTCATGCGCCGGCTCCTGATGCTGGGCTGGACGCTTGCCGCCTGGGGCGGTGAGTTGCAGGACGATCTGGCGGCGCGCCGGGCGAAGCTGATGGAGAGACTGGGCGGGGATACGCTGGTGGTGGTACGCAGCGCGCCGCATCGCGTCTATTCGCTCGATGTGGAACACGAATACCGGCAGGACAGCAACTTCTACTATTTGACTGGAATTGAGGAGCCGGACGGCACGCTGGTGTTGATGCCGGGCAATGTAGGGCGGAAGGCGTTCCTGTTTCTTCCGGCTCGCGATGCGATGGCGGAGCATTGGAACGGGAAGCGGCTTTCGGTGGAAGAAGGCAAGGCGCAGAGCGGGGTGGCGGATGTGCACGGGGCGGGAGAGCTGGCGCCTTTTCTGGAGGCGATGTTCAGCGGCAGGCCGTGGCTGGCGCACCGGCGCGCTCCGAGGCCGGCGGATTTCGACGGGTATTTGAAGGCGGTGGAGGAGGGGCGTGCGCGGTTGGCGGTGGTGCTGGATCAGCCGCTGCAGGCGGCAGGTCCGGTGAATCCGCTGCTAGGGTGGGCGAACGAAATGCGCGACCGTTTTCCGG
>JAEUQG010000463.1 GCA_016789755.1 Bryobacterales bacterium | reverse complement strand
ACAAGCGGCACCCCACTCCCGCCGTCCACCGGGACCCCTGCTGGCTTTTTCGCTCCGCAGAGTTCGAGCAGTGTGGGGGTCACATCGATAGGCGCGGCGATTCTGTCGACGTCGACGCCAGACCGAAAGCGGCCGGGAGCGCGCACGAAGAAGGGCACCTTGATCCCGCCGTTGTACATCGAGCCTTTCTGGTCACGAAGGCCTGCATTGTAGCGGGCGCCCCACGGGCCATTGTCGCTCATGAAAATGAGGATGGTGTTCTTTTCGAGGTCTGAGTCCTCAAGAAACTTCAGCAGCCGCCCGACGTGCCGGTCGAGGTTCTCGACCATGCCGTAGACGCGCGCCGTCCCGTCATCAAGACCCATTGCACGGTAGGGTGCCGCGTCGCTTTCGGCCACGTCCAACGGCCCGTGCGGAACGTTGGCAGGCAGGTACACGAAAAAACGCTGCTCGCGATTCTTCTCCATGAACTGCATGGCTGCGTCAAAGAACACCTCGGTGCAATAACCCGACGTCTTCTCCGGCTGCCCGTTCCTCAACAGGACCGGATCAAAGTAGCTGTTCGGCGCCGGATCGCCGATCGCTCCGAGAGCGCCGTCGGTGAACACCAGCGACTCCTGAAAGCCCTGATCCATCGCGCGCAACGGATAGTTATCTCCGAGGTGCCACTTGCCGAAGATGCCGGTGCGATACCCCGCGGCGCCTAGGGATTCCGCCAGTGTGACTTCAGAGGCACGCATCATTGCCATGCCGACCCACGTGTCGACCACGCCTGTGCGGTAGTTGTAACGCCCGGTCATGAGACTGGCACGGGTTGGTGAACAGAGCGGGCTAGAGTGAAAGTTAGTGAACCTCACGCTCTCCCGGTGCATGCGGTCGATGTTGGGGGTTCTCAAGTGCTTGTTGCCGTGGCACGCCAGATCGCCGTAGCCCTGATCGTCGGTCAACAGAAGAACCACGTTAGGGCGGCGGCGCCGCCTCGCGTCCCGGCGGCAGCCTGTGGTGAGTGGAGCCACCGCCAGCGATCCGAGAAAGGCTCTGCGGGTGGACAATGTCATGCTCGGGTGGCTCCAGATCAGAAGATCAGTTTCAGGCCGAGTTGAATCTGTCGTGCCGTGCTGGCGGTGCTGGTTACCTGGCCGAACAGAGGGCTGGTAACCGCCGAACCCGGCACGCCAAACGTCGGGTGATTCAAGGTATTGAACGACTCGGCGCGGAATTGCAGCTTGAGGCGCTCGGTGAGCTTGTCCTCGCGGAACAGCGAGACATCGAAGTTGTGGAGGGAATCGGAGCGCAGGATGTTGCGGCCCGCGGTGCCGTAAGTGAAGGCAGGGGGAGCGGCGAAAGCAGCTATATTGAACCAGGCCTCGGGCGTCTGATTCGCGAGCCGCCAATCGCCGACCAGGTTCGGCCGGACGCGGTTCGGATTATTCACGGCGCCAATGTTGGCGATGTCGAGGTTCATCTGCGGCGTGAACACCTGGCCGCTGCGTATAGTGGCAATACCGTTCAACTGCCAGTTCCCGAAGACGCGCGAGGCAACGCCGCTGGACAGCCAAGGCTTGCCGCGGCCGAAGGGGAGTCCATATACCAGGGCGGTGGAAAAGAGGTGCGGTATGTCGAACCCGGAAACCGAGCGCGAGCTATTCGGGTCGTAAGGATTCTGAAGCGAGATATTCTCACTGAACTGACCGGAGGACGCCGTATCGATCGACTTGCTCCAGGTGTAGGAGGTGAGGAAAGAAAGCCCCTTGGCAAGACGCCGCTCCACCTTTACCTGCAGCGCATGATATTTGCTCTGACCGACGCTCCGATCCCAGTTGGTGACGGGCGCATGAGGAAAGAGTTGGCGCGGCGCGACCGGGCCCGGACCAGGAGTCAGGGCCGTGTTGTAATCGCCGGCAACGGCAAGGCGGAGACTGTGCGACCCGACATAGGCGACGCTGAGGCTGAGACTGGAAGCGAACTCATGCTGGACCTCCAGGTTCCATTGCTGGGAGTAGGGGTTGCTAAAGCGCGGGTCGTAATAGAACGCCCTGCCACTGGG
>JAEUQG010000428.1 GCA_016789755.1 Bryobacterales bacterium | reverse complement strand
TGTCCACCCGGTGCACGGTCGTCACATGCGCCGACGTGCGCTTCGAGAACACCATGTGTTCGGCGATCTTCGCCCGCATCGTGCCCATCGGTTCCACACGTGCCGCCGCCGGGGTCGCTCGCGCAACCGGCGTCACCGGCTCTGCCGCCACAGGGACAACCGCCGGCGCCACCGCAGCTACCACCGGAGCAGCCGATGCCGCCGCTACAGTCCGCGCCCCTTGCGCCGCCATGTACGACTCGACATCCGCCTTCGTAATCCGGCCACCCGCTCCCGTACCTCGCACCTGGTTCAAATCGATGCCGTATTCCCTAGCCATTCGCCGCACCAGCGGAGACAATGGCCCTTGTGGTTCCACCGGCGTCGCCGCTGCAGGCGCAGGAGCAGCCACCACCGGGGCAGCCACTACAGGCGCAACCGGCGCCGGTGCAGCAGCCGGAACAGCAACCGGAGCCGCCGCTGCCGCCTGCGCCACAGGAGCCGCTGCCGCCGACCCGTCCTGAATCCGCGCTACCACCGTGTTGATTGCTACCGTCTTGCCTTCTTCCACCATCACTTCAGCCAGCACGCCCGCAGCCGGAGCCGGTATCTCGCTGTCCACTTTGTCCGTGGAGATCTCAAACAATGGCTCATCCCGCTCCACGCGGTCGCCCACCTTCTTCAGCCACTTCGTCAGTGTGCCTTCAACAATGCTCTCGCCCATCTGGGGCATTACGACATCAATCATGAAAAGGTCTCCAGTGTTTCAGCTACCGCGTGACGTTCGAACACACGGGCGAAGTGATTTGCCATGCGCGACATCACCTGCTCGCGCGTGGCTTGCGATCCCAATTCCCTCATCGAGGTCACGGGCTTCGTCAGCCCGCACGGGACAATATATCGGAAATACGACAAATCGGTATCAATGTTCAGCGCCAGCCCGTGGGAGGTCACCCACCGGCTCAAATGCACTCCAATGGCGCAGATCTTAGCCCCATTCACCCACACGCCCGTGCATCCTTCGCAGCGCGTCCCGTAAATGGCCGATTCCTCCAGCGTGTCGATCACCACCTGCTCCAACCCCCGCACATACGCCACCACGTCGCGCTTCCATTCCCGCAGATCGAAGATCGGGTACACCACCAATTGCCCCGGCCCATGATACGTCACATCCCCGCCGCGGTCCGTGTGATGAAACTCCACCCCCGCCCGCTCCAGCATTCCCTCGCCCGCCAGCAGATTCTCCCGATGCCCGTTTCGGCCCATCGTGATCACGTGCGAATGCTCCAAGAACAGCAGTTGGTCCGGAATCAGCCCTTCCTTGCGCTGCGACACGAGTTCCTGCTGCAGACGATACGCCTCGCCGAAGGACATCCGCCCCAAATCGCGCACTTCGCAATCAGGCATTGATCGACAATCCGTAAACGGCGTTGAACCCTTCGCCAACCGCTTCGTACAGCGTTGGATGCGCGTGGATGGTTTGCATCATCGTTTCCACCGTGGCTTCGGCTTCCATCGCCGCCACGCATTCGGCAATCAGTTCATAAGCGTGATAGCCGATGATGTGCGCCCCCAGAATCTCACCGAACTTTTCATCGGCTACGATCTTCACGAAGCCGTCGTGCAGTCCTACAATCGACGCTTTGCTGTTGCCAACAAACGGGAACTTGCCCACCTTGACCTTGAAGCCTTGCTCCTTGGCCTGCGCCTCCGTCAACCCGGCGCTCCCAATCCCCGGTTCCGTATAGGTCGCGCCTGGAATGCGGTTCTTGTTCACCGGCTTCACCGGCTTGCCCGCAATATGCCCGATGGCCACCATGCCTTCCATGCTCGCCACATGCGCCAACTGCGGCGTTCCCGCCACAATGTCCCCGATCGCGTACACGCCCGGTTCGCCGGTCTGCTGGTTCCCATTCACCTTCACGAACCCACGGTCCACTTCGATCTTCGTATTCTCAATCCCCACCTTGTCGGTATTCGGCTTGCGGCCCACGGCGATCAGCAGCTTTTCCGCTTCCATCGTTTCCGTCTTGCCGTTGGATAGCGTCACCGTCACCTTCACGCCCTGCGCCGTCTTCTCGATGTTCTCTGCCTTCGCCCCGGCTTCGCAGCGAATGCCCGTCTTCTTGAAGTACCGCGCCAGTTCCTTCGACACATCCTCGTCTTCCACCGGCACCAGCCGCGGCATCATCTCGAGAATGGTCACCTTCGTCCCGAAGCGGTGGAAAATGGAGGCAAATTCCACCCCCACGGCCCCAGCTCCGATCACAATCAGCGACTTCGGCACCGTCCGCAGATTCAGAATTTCAATATTCGTCAGAATCGTATCGTCGGACTTCATACCCGGAAGCATCCGCGCTTCCGATCCCGTCGCCAGCAGGATATTCTTCGCCTCGACAATCTGCTTGCCTTTGTCCGAGGTGACTTCTACCTTGCCTTTGCCCAGCAACTTCCCGTAGCCCTTGAGGACATCGATCTTCCCGCGCTTCATCAGGAACTCAACGCCCTTGGCGTGCTTGTCCACCACTTCCTGCTTGTGGTCCACAATCTTCGGATAATCCATCCGCGGGTTGTCGCACAGGAACCCTTCCTTCGACCCGTGCACGAAGTGCTGCCAGACTTCGGCGGCATGCAACAAGGCCTTCGTCGGCACGCAGCCCACATGCAGACAACAACCGCCGAGCTTCGGATCTTTTTCTACTATTGCTGTTTTCAGGCCATATTGGCCGGCGCGCACCGCCGCGGAGTAGCCGCCCGGGCCGCTACCAATCACAAGAACATCGTAGGACACTGCCTTAGTTTAGCATTGGAGGCGCGGGGACAATCTCACGCGATCGCCCCCGCGCCTCACTCTCACCTAACGCGTGATCTCCCAGTCATACGTCACTCGATAGTGCCCCCCATGGTCGCGGTAGTGAAACTCCATCGATGGCGAAACCAGACTCCCACCCGGAAACGTGCTGTTCGGCGACGCCAGGAAAATCGCCGACTCCTGCGGCGGGAAAATATCGTCCGACAGTATCGAAACCAGCCACCCCACCAGCGCACCCAGGATGGCCCCGGCCACTGTCCCGATGATGGTCCCTAACGGCCCCCCGATCGCCGTCCCCACCGATCCGCCGATCGCCCCGCCTATCGCCGCGCCGGCGGCCGCTCCCAGCGCCGAAAGGATCGTCGTGATCTCCGCCTTGATCGACTCATAGAGTTCCTTGATGAACTTCGACAACCCCCCAGAGTCTTTCTCCGCCAGCGTCATCACCACCAGGAACTCCTTCGGATACGAGTTGTCCAGCGGAAACACCTTCAGCACCTCCGGCGGAGAGTACGACTTGCTATCCCCGTCGTCGAAACCGCCGCCTACCTTCCGCTCCGCAATAGTGCTCGACGTCCCTTTGTCGTCCACCGCCGCGCCACCCCAGGCGATCTCATCGTGCCCCGCCCACTCCGGATTGGTCTCGTCGATGCACTTCACTTCATGCACGCGGAACCGTACCCCCTTGTTCAACACCACCACTCTGCCTCCCACCCGCTCCATCAATTCACCCATCCACTCCCGCGGCAGTATCCCTCCGTGCCGCTCCTCGATCAGTTTCAGATCGCTCGCTAACAAGTCCCGCACCGCCGGCACGTTCGACTCCGGAATCACCGACAGACTCGCCGCCATCTTCTCCATCGCGGCTTCTCCAAAGGTGGTTTCGTTGACGAACGCGAAGAGCCCTTTCACATCCAATTGTTCCCGCACCGCCTTCTCCGCCCTCATATCGATGCCTCTCGACCGGATGGAAGCCGTGATCGCCGCATCGCGTCCCAGCGCCAGTCTCACCGAGTTCACTTTCTGCGCATCGATTCCTTTCAACCGGCTGGCCACTACAGAAGCCACGCTCGGATACGCCACCGTCGACCTTCCCCCCACCTTCAGTTCGGAGGGACGAAGCTTGTACACCTCCGGGTTCATCGCCGCATTCAGCCCCTGCACCGCCGAAAGCTTCAGAATTTCAACCATCTGCTCGCTGAACTTCCGAAGGTTGTGATCGTTGATCTGATCGGAATGGAAAATTCTCGCAAAAGACATAACTGCACTCCTTCGCGTATCTTTCGTTGCCCGCCCGCACAGATACAATTCCTGTCAATCCAAGGTTTGTGTGGAGGTGGAGAGCACGCCCCTGAAGTCCGATCGGCTGGCAATTGGCAGGGTGTTCTACTCCTGGTTCGCCGGCCGTTGTGGGAAGCATGTCTGTAAGACGCCGTTCCCGCATCGGGCGCCTTCGCCCAACCGGGAACAAACCGTGGCAAGCGGGCAACGGAGTTGCACAAAGCGCTTACCTCCACGGATGATTCGCCTCCGCCTGCGACTCTACCACCAATATCAGTCAAGATCCAGCGAAATCCCCACCGCCGTTTCCCGAAACGTGCCCCCCCAAAAAGCAGCAGGGGCGGACCTTGCGGCCCGCCCTCTTCTCTGCGCTCCGATCTCCGATGCGTCCTCTAAACTTACTTGCCGGCGACGATCAGGTTGTTCTCCACCGAAAACACTCCCGGCACGCCGTTGGCCCGGATGAAGGCCATGTTCTTCTCCATCTCGCGGGCCACCACGCCTTCCAGTTTCACGTTGCCGTTGTTGACGATGATGTGGATCCCGGGAATCGCCCCCAGCGCGTACCGGTCAAGTCCAGGCGTCGAATAGATCGCACGGAACAGCGCCAGTCGCAGCCGGTCATCGAAGGGCGAAAGCGGCAACACCTCGATCTTGTTGTGCACCGCCGTCACGCCTTCCACCTTCTTCACCACGTTTTCCGCGCTCGATCTCAACGTCGGACGCGTCACGTTCCCGAAAATCGTAACTTCTCCGTTCGCGTTGACGCTGAAACCCAGATTGTCGAAAACGTTGTAGAAGGGAAGCGTGACCAGTTCCTTCCGGATCTTCTCCAACATCGGTTTGGTAGGGGTGGACGCATGGCTGGACGAAGCGGGCAGCATCATCGCAGCGGCGAGCAGGCTCCCTGCCAGGATCATCGTTTTCTTTGTGCTTTTCATTGTCTTTCTCCTTTGTTGCTGCCTTACACCCGAACTGACGCTGCCCTGAAAAACACGGTTTCTCCCCCAGGTTGCGATTTGTTCGGTTTTTTTGACACTTTGCGCAACTTTTTGCCGGGCTCTGTGTTTTTCGGCCCGGTTCCACCAAGCTGGTGGTGCAAATCCACCAACTTCGGATGTCGGCCTTCGGCTCGGAGTTGACTACTGATAGTGGATCGCTGCCGTCAATTCGAAAGATTCTTGTAGAGCTTAAGATTTGCGGTGGCGGAGCCGATGCAGGCGGCGTCGAGACGGCGGTCTGCGTCGAAGTCCGCGATGGCGCAACCTGCGGCGGCAATGTTGCCTTTGTCGATGGGCGTACGGGTCCAGGACTGGCCTTTGGCGTCGGCCTTGTAGAAGTAAACGCTGCGGGTGGCGCCTCGGAAGCCGGCGATGAGTTCGTCTCGCCCGTCACCGTCGAGATCCGCCGCATGCAGCGTGTGGCCGTCCGGGTCCTGGTTGTCGATGACCTGGCGTTGCCACTTGCCACCCTTGCGCCGGTGAACGCTGACTTGATTGCCATGCCAGGGATCGATGCTGGCGAGGATGCGCTCTTTGCCGAGCTTGGCCACTACGATTTCGCTCGCGCCGCTGGCAGGCCATGGGGCGGGATCGCCCGGGCTCAGCTTCTCGGGCTTCGCATTGGGCCTGTCCGGATGGAGAAGATGAATCCCTTCGAAGCTGGCCGTCAGCAGTTCATCGACGCCATCGCCGTTCCAATCGACGACGAAGATGCCGTGCATCACCCCTTGCAGCGAGTTGTCGATGAGTGTCCGCTGCCAGGCGGGCGGACGGTAGTAGACCACCGGGTTAAAGTCGCGATACTCGGGTGGCTCGGCTTTGGCCCCGGTGAGCGGCGCGTTGACGATCGCGGAGCCGCCTCTGAGGCGAATGGGACGGAGGCGGTGGGAGGTGGGAAGCCGGTCGATTTCCCGCATCTTCCAGGGTTGGCGTGGATCGGAATTGCTCTCAAGCAGCGTAACCACCCCGATGGAATTCTTAGCGGCGTTGGCGAACTCCTGGGCAAGCAATAACTCGGGAATGCCGTCGCTGTTGGCATCGAGCGGAGCGACATTGATCATGCGATTCACGCCGGTCGCCAGCACGTGCCGCTGCCAGGTGGGATTCTCGAACCAGACGAGTTCCTTCATGCCGCTGGCCAGAGCAATAAGGTCGGGACGCCCGTCTTTATTGAGGTCCGTGGCAATGACCTGATAACCGCCTTTGAGATCGGAGGCGAGCGTACGCTCATCGAACCGGATTTGCGAATGCGCGGAAACCGCGCTCAGCAGAGCAAGTAAAAGTTTCACTGTTTGCCTAACCAGCGGACACGCACATTGAAAGCGCGGGATTGCCCGCCGAAGTAGTTGAGGAACTCGGGCGATCCTATCACATTGTTGACCACGTTCGGATTCTTATGGTTGCTGATGTTGTTGAAGCCGGCGCGCACGGCCCACCACTGCTTGCGAAAGGCGACGCGGCGTTCCAGAAAGAGATTGAGCTCGAAAAATGCGGGAAATCGGTAGCTGTTGACGGGGCCGGCAAGCTGGCCGTTGGTGTCCTGCACGCTATAGGGAAACCCGGTGCGGTATTCAGCAAGATAGGCGACAGACCACTTCCGCCAGGGAGTGGGCAGATAGCCCCAACTCATCCAGCGATTGGGTGTGTCCCAAGGAAGTGCTCCCGCGTTGTCGTCGATCAGCAGCGGCTCGTCGATACTTTGATCGACGACGGCATTGGAACGTGCGCGGGATCGGGTGTAGCTGAAAAGCCACTGGTGTTGCTGGCGGATAGGCTGGCGGAGAGTGATCTCGAGGGCCGAATAGCGGTCGTTGCGCGCACCGCTCAGGCTGTAAATCGCGTCGAATAGCGGATCGGCGAAGCCGTCGAATTCGCGGGGTATTTCAATGCAATCGCAGAGGAGGCCGTTGATGTATGTGAAGCCGCGGCTGCCGCGCCGCCGGGTGACGTTGGCGCGCAGTTGGATCTTGCGCGGCAGTTCCTGTTCCAGGGTGAGGTTCCAGTTGTGATACCGCGGGCTGGCGAGGTTGGGATTGTCGATCCGGTACAGAGCAAGGGCCGGGCCCCGGGCGCTGGACCCGTCGGGATGAAAGTAAGTGGACACGGAGTATTGATCCAGCGGGCGCGTGAAGATGCGAAGGCTGGTAGCGTCGAAGATGCGGGCGAAGCCCCCGGAGATCTTCGTGTGTTCCAGCCCATTCGGCATCCAGGCAAAACCGAGGCGCGGAGAGAAATTCCAGTTACGGAGAAGCCGGTCCCAATCGGAGCGGGCCCCGAGTTCGAGTTGGAGATTCGGCTTCACGCGCCAACTGTCCTGGATGAAGCTGGAGGCTTCGAAGTTGGAACTGCCGAAAGCGCCGTTACCGCGGAACATGGTGCGGCGGACAGGATTGAAGTTGACGTCGGCGAACTCGATGCCGGTGCGGCGCGCGTCCTGGCTGTAGGTGAGGCGGTCCAGATCGATGCCGCCTTTGAACTGATGGCCGCCGAAAAAGGTGAAAGACGGGAAAAACATGTTGGCGATCCACTGATCGCGCCCGGCTTTGCGCACGGCGTCGAGGAAGTTGTTGCCTTTGCGAAGAAAGGGGGTGACGACGTAGATCTCTTCGCCTTGCGGAATCTCGCGGGCGAAGGTGCGGTTGTTGGCGTAGCCCACTTCCAGCACCGCGGCCCGGGAGAAGTATTTCTGTGCCCGAAGGTAGGTGAAGTACTGGCGGGAGCGTTTGTCGATGGTGGTTTCGCGGGGGTTGAGCGCCGTCAGTCCGGCACGCGGCGCGTACCAGAAATTGACCAGAGAGCCGATGGAGAGGATGGTGGAGGGCGTGAGATTGATCTGGTTGTGGAGCATGTTGTTCCAGCGCCAGCTTGTGTTGCGGTCAGCGCCTTGGGGCAGTTCAGGGACCACAGTATTGGTGTACTGAAGGTCAATGCTGTTGGAAAACCAGGCGCGGCCGCGCTTCCAGGGCCCGGAGAGGTTGGCGCGCGGAGTCCACCCGCCGATGATCCAGCCTTTGTTGTGTTCCAGACCAGGAACGAAGTTGGTGGCGGAGTAGCGGAGTTTGTCGTCGCCCGTGCGGGAGCGAAGGGCGAGCACGCCGGATGATCCTTTTCCGAATTCGGCGGCCGGGCGCCCTCCGGTGGCTTCCAGGGATTGTACGCCTTCGACGCTGATCCGCGAATCGAACTTGCCCGTGAGCGGATCGTTGATCTGAAAGCCGTCGAGAGTGTACAGGGTTTGTTCTTCGGCGCCGCCATGCAGGTGAACGCCCCCGCGTCCGTCTTCCACCATGCCTGGAATGATGCGGAAGGTGTTGCGAAGCGTGTTGGTGGAGGGATAGGGGACGTTGAGCAGATCGCTGCCGGACAGGCTGACTTGGGGCGTGGTGCGGTCCATGTCGACGACCCCAGGATTGGCATCGACATCGACGGATTCGATCACCTCGCGGACGCGGGTGAGCGTGAAGAGAGCGTCGCTTTCCCCACCGTTGACGCTGAGGCCGGCCCTTTTGAGAAGGAAGAAGCCTTCGCGCTCGACGGTGACATCGTAGGCGCCCGCAGCCAGATCGGCGGAAAAGTTGCCCGTAGGGTCGGAAGTCGCCCGAATGGCATCGCCGGCGCCGCGGAAGGTGATGCGGGCGCCGCTGATGGGGGTCCCCGTTTCGCTCACTACTTTGCCGGTGAAATGCGACGCGCCGAGCGCTTGATGCACCGCAAGCAGGCACAAAAATGCTCCGGACTTGAGTCCTGCTTTTGGCATACTACCAGCTTACGCTACCATCAATAAGACCCCAGCTATGGCTATTCTCACTACAGTCGTGGGCAGCTATCCCACACCTCACTGGCTCCTCGGAAATACGAGCCGCACGGTTTTGCGCGACGCCGTCATGGTCGTTCTGAAAACCCAGGAACTGGCAGGAATCGACGTCATCGCCGATGGCGAATTGAACCGTTTCGACCCGTCGCATCCTGAGACCAACGGAATGATCGACTATTTCGTGACGCGCATGGACGGCATCCGGTCGCGCTTTTCAGTGAGCGACATCGATGAATTCCGCAAGGATGCGGGGATGACCTACCGCACCGATCCGGCGGGGATTGTGTATGGGCCGATCGGCGAGGGCGTGCTGAATCTGCCGCGCGATTTCGAGTTCACGCGGGGCTTGGCGGCAAAGCCCATCAAGTTCACCTGCACAGGTCCGCATATGCTGACCAAAGTGCTGACCGACCGCCACTACGGCGGGCGGGACAAGGTGGCAATGGCGATTGCCGGCGTGCTGCGGGCACAGATGGAACGCATCGATGCGGAGATTGTGCAGATCGACGAAGCGAATATCAGCGGACACCCTGAGGATCGGGAATGGGCGCTCGAGGCCATCAATCACGTGCTGGGCGGTGTGCGCCGCACGCGCGGCGTGCATATCTGTTTCGGCAATTATGGCGGACAATCGGTGCAGAAGGGCTTCTGGAAAGACCTGATGCCGTTCCTGAACGGCCTGAAAGTGGATCACCTGGTGCTCGAGTTTGCGCGTCGCGGGTTCGGTGAGCTGGAAGCATTCCGCGACCTCGACCCGAAGATCGGACTCGGCCTCGGCGTAGTGGATATTAAGGACAACGGGATTGAATCCGGCTCGCTGATCGCCGAGCGCATCGAGCATGCCGCAAAGGTGCTGGGCGCGGGGCGAGTGAAGTACATTCATCCCGATTGCGGCTTCTGGATGCTGCAGCGCAGCGTCGCCGACGGGAAGATGCGTGCGCTGGTGGAAGGTCGAAATCTGTTCGAGGGACGGAAGTAATTGCCATGCGCGGCTTGATGCTGGTTTTGTTCGCGGGCGCGGCAATGGCCGCGGAGCTGAAGAATCTGAAGCAACTGACTTCGGGCGGGCAGAATGCCGAGGCCTACTGGTCGCCCGACGGAAAACGGATCGTCTTTCAATCGACGCGCGACAAGCTGCAGTGCGATCAGATCTTCGTGATGAACGCGGACGGATCGGACCAGAAGATGGTTTCCACAGGCAAGGGCCGCACGACGTGCGGCTACTTCCTGGCCGACAACAAGCACATCGTGTACGGATCGACGCATGAGGCAGGCGAGGCATGCCCGCCCGCGGCCGACCGTAGCAAGGGTTACGTGTGGGCCGTATATCCGAGCTTCGATATCTTTCTCGCCACCGCCGAAGGGAAGATAGTGAAGAAACTCACCGATGCGGCTGGCTACGATGCGGAGGCGACCGTGAACTTCCGGACAAAGAAGATTCTCTACACCTCCATGGCATCGAGCGACCTGGATTTGTGGACCATGAATCCGGATGGCTCAGGGAAGAAGCAGATCACCGCATCGAAGGGTTATGACGGCGGGGCGTTCTTTTCCCGCGATGGGAAGAAGATGGTGTGGCGCGCGAATCATCCAACGGGCGAGGGTCTGCAGCGCTATCAGGACTTGCTGAAAGACAACCTCACGTCGCCCATGCGCATGGAGATTTTCATCGCCGGCGGCGATGGGAAGAACGCCAAGCAGATCACGAATTTCGGATGTGCAAGCTTCGCTCCGTCGTTCACTCCCGACGGGAAGCAGATCGTCTTCGCCTCGAATAAGCACAACTGCGACGGGCGCAAGTTCGAGTTGTTCCTCATGAACCTGGATGGTTCGGGGTTGCGGCAAGTGACGAATTTCGGCGGATTTTCATCGTTTCCGGAATTTTCGCCGGACGGAAAGAAGCTGATCTTCAGTTCCGACAAAGACGCGAAGTCGCGCTATGAGTTCAACATCTTCGTCGCGGATTGGGTGAATTAAGATGACCCGGCGAACGCTGCTGATGACCGTTCCGGTGGCCGCGGGCTTGCCGCGCGCGCATGGGGCGGCAATGCCGAAAGTCGCCGTGGTGATGAATGTGTACTTCCCCAATTCGCACGCCGATGTCTTCGTGGGGCGGTTGTTGGACGGATACCGCCTGAATGGCGTTTCGCACCGGCCGCGCCTGGGGACTGCTTCGTTCTATGTGGATCAATTCCCGAACAACGACATGGCGAAGGAGCAGGCGCAGGAATTCGGAGTGAAGATCTATCCCGATGTGGCCGGCGCGCTGCGGCTGGGCGGGCCGAAACTGGCGGTGGATGGAGTGGCGATTGTAGGGGAGCATGGGAACTATCCGCGCACCCGGCGGGGAAACTTCATGTATCCGCGGTGGAAGCGGTTTGAGGAAGTGACGCGCGTTTTTCGCGAGGATGGGCGCGTCGTTCCCGTATTCAACGACAAGTACTTCGCCTATGAGTGGGACGATGCGCGGAAGATGTATGACCGGGTCAAGGAGATGAAAATCCCCTTTTTCTGCGGGTCGTCGTTGCCCCACACCTGGCGGCGGCCTCCGCTCGAGTTTCCGCCCGGCATCGAGTTGGATGAAGTGATGGCGGTGAGTTTTTCCGATCTGGAGGAGCATGGCTACCACGCCATCGAGCTGATGCAGGCGATGGCGGAACGGCGCAAGGGCGGCGAGACGGGGATCGCTTCGATTCGCTGCGTGGAAGGCGAGGCAGTTTGGAAACTCGGCTGGAGCAAGGAACTGTTGGATGCGGCACTGCGGCACCGGCGGAATCCGGGCTATGGGAATGAATGCAAGCAGCCGCAGGCGATTCAAGTGCGTTATCGGGACGGGCTGAAGGCGACAATTCTCAACTTGAACGGGATGACGTTGGACTATCTGTTCGCAGCGCGGGACAAGACGGGCAAAGTGCATGCATCGTGTTTCTACATCCAGCTCTATGTCCACAATCACTGGAGTTTCATGGTGCGGGCGTTCGAGGAACTGGTGCTGACCAGGAAGACAGCGATGCCGGTGGAGCGGACGTTGATGGCGACGGGAATCACGCTATTCGGGCTGGAGTCGCGGGTGCAAGGGCAGCAGTGGCTCGATACGCCGGAATTGGCGATTTCCTATTAGACGGCGCCAACTCCAACCCAGGTTCAGAGGCGCTCCGTGTGGAACGCTTCGAGATTCCCGATAGCCTCCGGTGATGAGCCTTGTTTCCAGCCGAAGAAACGTAGTTCGATGCCTTCTTCGCTGAAGTCGGCAATGGTGAAACCGTTGTGTTCGACGACGGGGATGCGGGTCTCCATGTCGATGCCGATGGCGGTTTGAGCGAGTGTGTTGCGAGCGGCGGAAGGCCAGCCGGTGGGCCCGGTGGAGATGGGTCCGGCGATCATCGCGTTGACCGGGTTGTCGCGCAGGGCGATGTCTCCCGTAGCGCGGATGCGGCCGAGTGCATGGCTATGCAGATCGCCGCTGATGAGCAGCGGAGTGCGCTGGCGATTGGCGGATAGAGCTTGCAGAATGCGGTCGTGCTGCATGCGCCAGCCGGGTTGCCAGTAAGGTTTCACTTTCCCGGCCGTGAGCCTGCCTTGCGCATCGAGGATGTCGGCGTACCATTCGCCCCATTTGCCCGCGCTCCAGCCGAAGGGAATGGAGGGAATATGCACCAGGTGCCGCGTGTCGTTGGCCCGGGTGCGCGCAACCAGCCAATCCTCGGTCGTTTGCGGGACGAAGCCGGCGCTCGGCCCGGCAAGCGCCAGATGCCGGCGGCAATCGTAGATCATCAACTCGGCCAGCTTGCCGTAGCGAAGAGTGCCGTAGCACTCGCTCCACCGCGTCGCCGGCTCGAAGTCAAAGCTGCCGGCGAGCCCGTCGGGTCGATTGGGATCCGGAAGAAACTCGGGGTAGTAGAGACGTCGCGTGGCCCGCGCCGCGCGCAGCATGAAGGCGTCCGGCGGGAGCGTAACCAGCTTGTCGCTGGCTTCATCGTTATCGAAATAATCGTGATCGTCCTGCACGAAAAAGACCGGCGTCGAACGCAGCAGCGTTCCGTACAGAGCGGAAATCTGCGGACTGACTGCGCGCTGTAGAACCTCCTCGTTTGGAGTGGAGAAAATGGGCAGATCGCGGCGGAAATCGCCGGCGAGCTTCACCTGCTGGGCGTCGTGACCGGCCCGGCCGACCACGCTCCGCTGATCCCAATAAACATGATCGCCGATGGCGATGACGGCATCGGGTGTGAAGGCAAGCATGCGTTCGAGAAAGCGGCGGCGCGTCGATACCGGCAGAAACGCGGGGCGCCCTTGTGTATCGAGGACGCCTTCGTGTCCTCCGGCGCAAGTATAGATCGCGAGGCGAAGCCGTTTAGGGCGCTCATCGATGGAGGGAAACATGCGCAGCGGCCACGGGTCGCATAGCGGCTTGCCGCCCATGTTGAGATGCATAGTGTACTGACGCGAGGGCTCCAGCCCGTCGAGATCGAAGGACCAGAACAGTCCCTTCGAGTCCCCCTTGTTGCCCGCGATAGGACGCCCATTGCCGGCGGCGAGCGAAGGCGGCGTGGAGAGCGGTTCCGTGAAGGAGACCTTCACGATCATGCGGCGGGAACTGACAGTAGGCAGGATGTGGCGGACTGCGCCCGTTTTCCAATCGGCAAGCGGGGCCATCATGGCCGAGAGGAGAAATTCTCTGCGTTGCATCTCTAACATTATTCCTTTTTCATGACCGAAACTTGTTGGCGCGCTGGCGCGTTGGTAACGGTAGGAGGGCCGTAGAAATGAAACAACAATGGATCAAAATAATGGCTACGATGCTTCTGGCAGGAGCATTGACGGCATGCGGCGGACGTTCTTATGTAGCCTATCGGGCTCCGTTGCCGCCCCCGCCTCCGGCCGCTTATCGCGTGCATGCGCATCGTGTGGCGCCGGCTCCGGGCTATGTATGGGTGGATGGATATCACGATTGGCGCGGCGCCCGCTATGTGTGGGTGCCGGGCTCGTGGATGAGGCCGCCGCATGGACGCGCCGTGTGGGTGCCCGGGCGATTTGCCCCGCGAGGTCGCGGGCATGTCTGGATTGGGGGGCATTGGCGGTAGAGCGCTAGTGGGCACGCAGCACGACCAGCGTGATGTCGTCGTGCTGCGGCGTTTCGCCGGCGAAGGAATCGACCTCGGCGACCAGTGCATCCCGGAGAGCGGAGACATCCAGAGTGCGGTTGTTCTCGATGGCCGCGGCTAGACGCGGTTCGCCGAAATCTTCTCCGCCGCCGTTGACGGCCTCGGTGACTCCGTCGGTATAGAGAACCAGGCAGTCGCCGGGCGCAAGGGTCAACGAAGCCTCCTCGAATGCGCTGCGCCGCCGCAGCCCAAGCGCCACGCCTTTGGTGCGAATCCATTCAACGTTGCCGGCAGAGGCACGCAGCAACGCCGCCGGATTGTGGCCGGCAGAAGCATATTGCAGCAAGCGCGACTCCGGCTCATAGGAGAGCGCAAACAGCGTGATGAAGCGATTGGAAGGCGTGGAATCGAAGACCAGTTCGTTCAAGCGGACCAGTGTGTCGGCCAGGCCGGCGTAAGCCCCTCCCGAAGTCAGCCCGCGCAGGGCGGCTTGCAGGTTGGACATGAGCAGCGCCGCCGGGACGCCCTTTCCGGCTACATCGGCAACCGTGAACAAGACCCTCGAATCGCCGGTGACAATGTAGTCGTAGGAATCGCCGCCGATGGATTGCGCGGGGCGGCAGAGTCCGGCTACGGCCAAACCTGGGACTTGCGGATCTTGCTTGGGCAGCAGGCGTGCTTGCACCATTCTGGCGATTTCCAATTCCCGTTGAATACGCTCGCGCTGCGCGGCCTCGTCCGCCACGGCGCGGGTCAGTGCGGCGTTCTCGAGCGCGAGCGTGGCTTGATGGGCCACGGAATCGAGCAGCCGTTCTTCGGCGGGAGTATAAGGCTCCTGGCTTTTCTTGGGACCGAGATAGAGAGCGCCGAGTGGGGCGCCGGCGCCGGCGAAGGACAAAACCAATGCATCGCCCGATGGAGTGGACAGCCAGGACGGGGCTGCGCCTTCATGGGCGAGCCATGCCTTTGTCTCGGTGATGTGCAGCGCGGCGGAGACCCGGTCGGCAACGGTCCGCAGGACATCGGCCGGTTCCGTCAGCGAACGCAACGGCTGAGCGATTTCGGCCAGTACCTTCTCAGCCTGCACGGCTTCGCGAAAGAAGCGCCGGTCGATCCACAGGCGGAGTCGCTCCACAAGTGGCCCCACTGCCAGCAGCGCGAGCATACTCCAGGCAACCGCCGCCCAACGGTTGTCGATAAGCAGCAGGGGCAGGATAACGAAAGCGGCACGCATGGCATCGACACCACGCCGGGCGAAGGCGTGTTGCAAGCCCATGCGCACGACCACTCCGACATCCATGGCACGGGCGACGATGACTACATAGGCGAAAGTGAGAGGCACCAGGAACATCGCACTCAAAGCAGGAACCCACACACCGGCCGGCCATGAAGTGATGGCGCGCCCGAATAGCGCCGTGACTTCCAGAAACAGCAGAGGACCTCGCCCCAGCACCATGCCCGCTATCAGCACCCGCAGGCGGCGGCGCGTGTCGGCGTGGGATTCGCCAAGCATGCGGTAAATGAGATTGGCGAAGCCGAGTCCCAATGCCAGCAATGACGCGGCAACCCAAAGTGGCCCCGGCATTCGCACCGATTGCAGCAGCGGAAGGTGGCCGGGATAGTGAAGTCCGGCGAGCCCTTCCAGTCCCGCTTGCAGGCCTTGATAGGCGATGACCAGGCTGAGCGGCCAGCGCATCCAGGCAAGCAGGCGGCGTCCGGCACAGAAATCGTATCCGAACCAAAGCCATGCAATCTCACCGGTCCGCTGCCAGAGCGGCCAGGTGAAACGGAGCAAGCCGGAGAGCCAAGCGCTCCAGGAGTCGGAGAAGAACATATATACGAGGACATTGGCATGGCCCATCATGACGAGCAGGACAAGCCAGGCCATTCGGTCCATCGGACAGCGCCAAGCCACGAAAAAGCCGAGCAGAATGGAGAACCACGGGGTCACCACATCTTGCATCAGCGTGTAGCCGCGCTCCGGAACCCCCATGGGCCACGGGCGCGTAGGAGCTTCGACAAGAAGGCGCGCGCCGCCGCGTTCGACGGTTATCGGGACGGGCGTTCCCACAGGCCGGCGGATGACCTGCTGATGCACCTGCCAGCGCGTCGCCACGGGCACGCCGTCGACTGCAACGATGCGATCGCCGCGGCGCAGGCCGCCGAATTGCTGCGGATTGACGATAAGCGAATCGGAAATCGGGAGCCGGTAGTGTACAGTTTCCGGACGGGCCACAAAGACGATGGCCGACCAGGTCACTCGAAGCTCAACCGCGACAACGATAGCGAAGAAGAACGCCAACAGGGCGAGCCGGTTGCTTCGTGTCATCGCCTCAGCGCTTGCCTTCAGTCAATGCGATCGCCGCCCGCAGACCTCCGGCCCGGAGAATGCCGGGAACAAAGAAGCGTTTCTCGAAGGCTTGCTCAGAGCCATCGAACGCGCTCCAGTCTGCCCGCAGGCGAAGAGCCTCCTCATCGGCGGCCGCGGCGAACAGAGTCCACAGCGCCGCTTCACCGAGCCCGATGAGTTCGACAGTTTGGCGATGTTGAGTGCGCAGCCAGGCCAGTGCGGTGAGAATATCCTGGACGCGATTCTGTGCATCGGTGCGATGAAACGTGTAGAAGTGATTCGTTTTCGTGTCGCGCGAACCCTTGGATTCGCCGGTGCCCCAAACATCGATCCAGAGCGCTGGCCGGCCGGTAACGGCTTCCTCATTGCGTGCCGCTTCGGCGCCGCCGGCATGAACGATGAGAGCAGGGGCGCCCGTGCCATCGCGATAAATGCCACGCACAAGATCGCCTTTCCCGGATCGGGAGAGCCGCACCCGGTCGCCCACGCGGTGCGATTCCACCTGTCCGGGCCATTCCACGCTAAGCGCATGACGAAGCGCTTCACGGCTGGGTTGGGGCACGGCGGTAGCGTTCTTCCATGCCTGGAACACGCCTTCGTAAGTGGCCGCGCCCGCGGGCAGTTCACGTCCGCTGAACACGAGCATGTCTTCGGGCTTCTCGACAGTGAACGGCTGCTCGGCCACTGGTCCGGTGTCGCGATGCAGGACGTGCTTGGAGAAAAAAGTGTACATCGCCTCGCGGCTGCGCTGGTGATAGTTGTGCGGCGAGTCGAACTGCACTGCTTCGACGCGCGATGTGGCGTCGTACAGAGAATAGATCTGGCGGATGACCGGAAACTCAAGAAGCGGCACGTTCTTCGTCCAATCTCCGGTGGCCGCGACAAGCAGCATCGGGCGGGGCGCCATCAGCGCTCCGATCTCGACGTTGGTGACGTCGTGGCGCAACCCCGGAGCGTTCTCGCAGGGCGAGCCGCCTTGCATGGAGGCGCTGATCATGTTCACGGGCACATCCACTCCGATGCGTTCGTCAATGGCCGCGAGAATGAATGTTTGCGTGCCGCCGCCGGACGCTCCGGTCATGGCGAGGCGCGATGGATCGACATCGGCAAGCGAGGCGAGAAAATCGGCCACGCGAAGCGAATTCCATGTCTGGAGAGCAAACGGATGGAAGTTCCACAAATGCTCGCGATCCGTACCGAAGGCGTGCGGGGTTTGCTTGGTATCGTTGTAGCCCACCATGTCGTAGGCAAATACAACGTATCCCTGGCGGGCGAGGTTAATGGAGCGGCCCGGGATGGAAGCGAGCTCGGTGTGTTCCAGGCGTCCGTTTTTCCAATGCCCATGGGGCGTAAGCACCGCGGGGAATTTGCCTTCTCTTCCGCGCGGACGATAGAGATTGCCGCCAAGATAGTAGCCCGGAAGCGTTTCGAGGTAGACCTTTTCAATGGTGTATCCCGCACGCTCCAGTTTGCCGAAGATGGTGGCCTTGACGAGTCCTCGTTGCGGCATCGGCAAGAGGCCGGCAGCGGCCTGCACCTGCCTTTTCAGATGCGCGCGGCGCTGCTCCCATTCGGGCTTGGTCCGGGCATGCGGCATGGGGAAGGAGTAACGCGTTCCTTGCGTCGTATCCCAGCGTCCATCGGTGGCGGGCACTTGGGCGGACGCAGTGAGGGCTACGAACAGACAAATCAGTTTCATGATTTTCCTTTATCGTAGGCGCTGAAGGTCGTGCCTTCTGCGGCGAGCCTTTCCAGCAGTGGCGCTGGCTTCCAAAACGTGTTGCCGAAGCGGTCGCCGAACTCGCGAATCCTGTCGCATACTTTGCTGAGACCGGCCAGGTCCGCGTACTTCATGGGGCCCCCGCGCCAGGCGGGAAAGCCGTAGCCGTTCAGGTACACGATGTCGATATCGACGCTCCGCAGGGCGTAGCCTTCTTCCAGCAGGCGCGCTCCTTCGTTCACCAGCGCGTAGACGCAACGGTCGGCAATTTCCCGATCGCTGGCTTCCCGCTGGGCAATGCCCGCGCCGGCCGCGAACGAGGCAGCCATCGTCGTCACATCGGCGTGGGG